>SYMT01000368.1 GCA_005805375.1 Actinomycetota bacterium | reverse complement strand
GATAGACGGAGCGCGTCTCCCGGTACGCGGCGAGGGTCAGGTCGCAGGCCTGACGGAGAAGCCGGTCGCGGTGCGCTCGATCGCGCGTGGCGAGCGCCAGATCTTTGCAGGTGCGCGCCAGGATTCCGAGGGTCTCGTCATCGGCGCTCCCTTCGGCGCGGAGTTCTTCGAGGATCGCACGTGCTTTCTCCGTCGCGCCGCTGCGGGCGAGCGCGAGTGCGGCGAGTTGCCGCAATCGGGAGTCCCACGCTCGGTGCAGGAGGCCTTCCTGGACCACATCTTGCGCGAGCAGATTTTCACCCAGATCGAGAAGGCGCCGGCAGAGGCGCGGAAACCACTCCTCCCCCGCAACCTGCGCCGCGCCCTCTTCGTGGATCCGGCGCCAGAGCTGAATACATCCCTGCACATCGAGCCGGTCCGGGTCCACCGGTGGAGCGGCACGGGTGGCGACAGCCGGGGAAAGCGCCGGCGCTGTGACGGTTTCTGACATGGCGTTCGACTCCAGTCGGTCGGAGGCGGCGGGGCGGACCGAGACAGACCACCGGGAAGACGAAGCCAACACGGACCCTCTCAGGGCGAGAGCCGGTCCTGCGCAGGGGTCCGGACCTCTCCGCGTGGCCTACGGGCACGTCGTCACTCCGGGTGCGGCAAACCAAACGCGGCGAGCCATTCCCGCAACTTACGCACCCGCGTGGCCGGATCATCCGGCAAGATCATGGGCCGCCCGCGCGCGTCCAGGATGAGACCGGCCACGCCCCCCCGTGCCCGTACCGAATGCGAACGTCCCTTGCCGGCGCCGACGTTGATCGTGCGCCCGGCTGGTATGATCTCGATCTCCTTCCACTCGTCTTCCTGCTGAGGCAGCACCTGCAGCGAGCCGAGCGGCATGGCGATCCCGCGCCCATCCACTCGCACTGTGGCGAGCAGTTCGCCCTCCTTGAGGGACCGACCACTCTCCGCGACCGGCGAAACCACCGTGCCCAGGCGGATGAGGCAATCGCGATCGAACACCTGCTGCGCCGCCTCGGGCAGAAGCACGGACAGCACTCCAAGCTGGGGCATCATAAAGATGCTGTCCACCGCGAGTTCGGTCACCCCCTCCGGCTGATACGCATCCATCATCATGAGTGCGGACTGCTCGCGCCGCGGGGCATGGCTCAACACACCGCCGGACCCGATGATGAGGTGCAGTTCCAGCATCTTCACCAGCGACTCGCCGCCGGCGCTCTGCTCAAACAGATCGCCCACCGAGCGTTCCTGCTGCACGCCGGTCAGGCCGCGCGCGAGGTTTTTGTGATGCTCAAGCGCCAGGCGCAGCGCCTCGCGGGAGACGGCCTGTTCGATGAGCAGGTCTTCGAGGGTATAGGGGATGGTGGTCGGCCGGATCATCTTGTTGCGGAGCCGGTTCCGCAATTCGGCACGCTCAATGGGGAAGGGAATCCAGCGGGCAATGTTCTCCACGCCGGCTTCGGTGAGCACATTACAGATCGAGTAACTCATCCCGAGGTTAGCGGAGACCGTGCGATTGTAGACTTTGGAGAAGACGCTGAACACATCGGTCGTGGCGCCGCCAATGTCCACGGCCAGGACGTTGATGTTCTCCCGCGCCGCGATTTCCTCGATCAGCTTGCCGACCGCATTGGGGGTGGCCATGATGTCGGCGCTGGTCCAGGTGAGCAGCTTGTTGTAGCCGGGAGCCTGCTGCATCACGTGCTTCAAGAAGAGTTCGTGAATCTCCTCACGTGCGGGACCCAGCCGCTCCATCTCGAGGGTGGGGCGGATATTGTCCACCGGATGGAGGTCCACCCGATCCCACAGCACCTCCCGCACCGGCGCCAGCGCCTCCCGGTTGCCGGCGTAGATCACCGGACTCTTCAGGCCGATGCCCAGGCGCGGACGCGGATCCGCGGAAACCAGCATCTCGGCCAGTTCCACGAGGTGGGTCACCGTCCCGCCGTCTGTGCCGCCCGACATCAGGAGCATGTCCGGTCGGAGCGCGCGGATGCGCTCCACCTTCTCGTGCTCCTTCCGCCCGTCGTCCACCGCGATGGTGTCCATCACAATGGCGCCGGCCCCCAGAGCAGCACGGTTGGCGCTCTCGCCGGACATGGACTTCACGACCCCGGCCACCGTCATCTGAAGCCCGCCCCCCCGCGCTGGAGGTGGAGAGATAGAGATCGGTTCCGTCCCCGCCCGCATCGCGCGGCGTGAGCACCCGGTCGTTCTCCAGGAACTTCCTCCCGGTCAGATCCTCGATCTCCCGCACGGCGTTGAGCACGCCGACCGTCACATCGTCGAACGGCGCCTCCACCGTCGTGGGCGCTTCCCCGCGAACCTTGAGGCGGTACTCGTCGCCTTCCTTCTCGATCAGGATCGCTTTGGTGGTGGTGCTGCCGCAGTCGGTGGCAATGATGGTGCGGACGTCGCGTGTGACCATGTCGGAACCCGTCTCCCGGGCGGACGAACCGCCGCCCCACGAAGAGTTGGACAGCGCCCGCAAAATGCCTCCTTACAACGCCGCACAAAGGGCGATCACCGCCCACGCGGTCGCGGCACTGGATATGAACTGGTCCTTTTCATAGGGAAAACCACTCTCGAAGTAGGGCTGGAACGGTTTGCTGCGGCTCACGACGTGCCAGGCTCCTTCCGGCCGGCGGCTGGTTAATAGGAAGCGCAGGCCCCGCCCGTACTCGGGAGCGGCCGGCGGCAGGCTCCCCGCCTCATGCAGCGCGACCAGCGCCGAGCCGGTAGCGTAGGCGTCGCTATCGCCCCCCGCAATCTGGGACCAGCCGCCGTCGAAGCGCTGCGTCCGGAGCAGGGAGTTGACGGCCGCCTGCACCTCCGCCCGTTCGGCTCCCGCTTCGGCCAGGCCCCGGAGCCGGAATACGCCATCTTCCGTGTCGCGCGGTTCCGCCTGTCGGAGCCAGGCAAGCGCCTGCGCCCGGCGCTGCGCCACCTCGGCCTGATGCTCCGGAGAACCGAAAGCGCGCAGGGCGCGCAGCGCCAGATAGGTAGTGGTGAAAGAGCTCGCCTCGGAGGGAGGGCGATTTGAGGTCACGCGCCAGTAGCCGAGCGCCGGTTCCCGGCGAAGCAAATAGCCGGCAACCGCGGCGGTGGTCTCGTCCGGCTTGCGACCACCTGCTTCCAGCGTCAACAATGCGTAGCCTGCGGTGTCGGCCTGCCCTCCCTGCCCCTTGCCGATGCGGTAGTTGTCCCGACCGCCCGTCAGGAACGCGTGCGTGAACTCCACCTGCTTCGTGACTGTGTCCGCCTCGACCGTGACCCCGGCGCGCTGGGCCGCCAGGAACGCGAGAACCGGAAGCGCCTGGTGGTGACAGGAAAAGCAGCCGCGCTGGCGCACATAGCCGGAGGCGCCGCGAGCCAGGATCGGTACTGCACTCTCCACTGCCGCACGGACCTCTGCGCGGGATGGAGCCCCGGTCTGGGCGGCCGGGGAGGGGGCCACGCAGCTGGCAGCCACCCCGGCGCCGGCGAGCCAACCGACAAGTCGCACGCTGATTGTCTTCATCCTTGCTCCTCCGCACCTGCTCCGCCGGGCCCGACGCCGTACACGGCCTGGATCAGAGCGCGAATGTACCCGTTCGCGTAGGCGTGCCCGGACCAGCCTGCAATGGACTGCGGGAAGGTCGGCGTGTGATCCATCATGAATGGCCCCCGAAACCCTACTTCTCGATAGGTTTTCATCGCCTCGACCATATCCACCTGCCCCTCATCCACGAACACTTCCTGAAACGAGCGCGGCGTCCCCCGGATGTTGCGGAAATGCACATACACAATCTTGTCACGGGCGCTCAGGCGGCGGATGGCGTCGGGTACGTGCTCGCCCATCTCCGCCACGCACCCCTGACAGAACAACATACCGCTCGCGGGGCTGGGGACGGCATCGAAGATCCGCGCATACTGGTCAAGCGACGAAACGATCCGAGCCGCGCCTCCCATCACCTCAGGAATGGGCGGATCGTCGGGGTGAAGCGCCATCCGAATGCCGAGCGATTCCGCCACGGGAAGCACGTGTTTGAGGAAATAGACGAGATTCTCGAACAGCCTGTCCGCATCAATGACCTTGTCCGGATGATGCGTCGGGTTGCTCACCCAGGCATCGTAATCGAACGTGCTGTAGCGCACACCCCCACGCCCGATGGCCGAGGGAGTGCGGAAGTTGCCGACGGGCTTGAAATTGTAGCCCAGAGTGGGGACTCCGGCGGCCGCCAGACTCCGAAGCATGGTGATCCATGCCTCAATCTTTGCGTCCCGGTCGGCGAGGCCGAGCGTCAGGCTGTCCCAACCGTGCTGGGCGGTGTTCCACAGCGTCAATCCGTGAGTCTCGGCCAACTCGCGCGTCCTGCACCAGTACTCGCTGCGGTCCACACCGTCCGAAGCATCGGGCGCCGGGTAGATCGCCAGGTAGTCTACCCCGATCGCCCGGTAGAAGCTCATCGTTTCGTCGCTGACGTGCGACCAGTGTAGCTGGTCCTGAATCTTCATGGCGGGCAAGTCCTTTCGAAAGAAGCCCGGTCCCGGGAGAGTGGGGAACGATGAGGCAGCAGCGGGCGGGAGGGTTACGCAAGCACCGGGAACCACCGCACCACAAAGGAGGCGACCACCGCACCGGCGAACATGCCGCCGATCAGCCACCGGGTAGTCGTTTCGTCGTGAGGCAGACGAAGCAGCAACATTGCCAACCCGCCGCAATAGAGCGGAAGAGCCAGACTGAACGCAGCAAGGGCGAACGCTCCGTCCATTCGGGGAGCCAGGGAGAACAGCAAGCCCGCACTCAGTAACCCGCTCCCGAACGCTGCCGCCCAGCGCTGCCCGGGGCTCCAGTTCGCCAGCCACGCCGACTTGTCCTGACGCCTCCGCCGCCTCCGGTGAGTGGTTGCTTCCGGAGATTCATCCTCCGGACGCCAGGATGGAGAGTCAGGGTCCTCCTGCTCGGGTCCGGAGGCAACGCCGGCGGCTTCCTCAGGGCCGGGGCTCGGCGTCGGATGGTTCGGAGCCAGTGCCCCTTCCCGGGTCCGGCACGGAGTGCCCGGCGAGTGAATGCTGTGGGGGGACACGCGTTCGGGCGGGGCGGCAGTTCCGGGCACGAGCGACTCGTGTTCGACACGAGGAAGCGGAGACTGCGTTGCTTCTTCGAGCGGCGACTTGTTCTCGGGCGGAGTCCACGCAATCGGAGGCGCGGCCGGACGGCGCCGCTCCGGACTTCCCCCACCCACACGAGGGTTCGAAGGCGGTACACCCGCGGCAACACCCTCCCGCTGGCTGTCGGAAACGCGGGGTGACGGAGGGGCGGGCCCGGAACGCGGAGGCGCTGCGGCGGCCACTGCAGCCGCCGTCACTCCAGCGGCGTCCAGTCCCAAACGGTGCCGCCGGATGCGCCGTGACCGCGCGCGGCACCGGCCGCAGAGCCACTTGATTCCCTGCTCAATGCCTTCCGGAGTGTGAACTTCGTGCAGCCGATCGGCTTCACGAGCACACACGATTGTTCGGTGCAGACCCAGTGGATCCGCGCAGATTTCGCACTCAGGGAGCAGACGCATCACAGTCTCGGATTTCGGCAGTCATCCGGGGGTTTTGGAGTCTCCCCGGCGCCGGGAGTTTCCGAAACTGACGCAAGTGAACGGAAATCGCCCGGATAGCGCCTTCATGGCGAACCATGAAGCCCACCAGACAGAGATCGGTGAGCACATAGCCGACCCAGAGCAAGCCGCCCAGCCCCACAGTGAGCGTGAGCAACGGAAGGTTCATCCACAGTGCCAGTTCGATCAACAATACCCGACCCGGATCGAGCACGAGGTCCCAGCTATTGAGCCGGACCGTGCGGCCGAGGTACACGCCCTGGGCGACCAGCGTGAACAGCAGCGGCGCCAGCAGGACCGGAATCCATCCCCGCCGGCGCAGTGCCGCTGTCAGGGGACGCACTGCGAGAGTGAACGTGAGTAGCCCGAACCCGGCATAGACCAGGAACGCGAGCAAGCGCACCGGAAAGAGAGCGATGCCGCCGCGCACCTCAAGGAAGCTGCCGGCAAACTCCCCTTCCGGCGTCAGCCAGAAAAAGTGATGCCGGCCCGCGAGCAGATAGGCGGAGTTGGGCAGAAAAGCCACCCACAGCAGAAAGGTCGGGAGCCCCCACCACTTCTTGCGATCCAGACCCGCCGCGACCAGGGGCCCAAGTAGGGCAGGAATCACCGCGAGCACCATGTTCCAGAGTATCGGCCGCAGATCCATACGTTGACTCTTGCACCGGAAGCGGCGGTGCGACCCGGCCCCACAGCGGGCGCCGTCAATGATTTCCCCGGGGAAGACGTCCCCGGTTCCGTGTGGTATAATGGGCTGTCGTCTGGAGGAACTTGATGAAACGAACTTTTCAGCCGCACAATCGGCGGCGGAAGCGGACGCACGGTTTCCGTGCCCGCATGGCAACGGCGAACGGGCGCCGCATTTTGGCGGCGCGCCGAGAGCGTGGTCGCCAGCGTCTCTGCGCCTGAGACGGTGCTGCCACGTGAGCATCGCCTGACGGCAGGGACCGACTTTCGGGAAGCATACCGTACGGGGAGGGGATGGTCGCATCCCCTTCTTTCTCTGCAATTGAAGCGCCGGCCCGAAGGGATGCGGGTCGGGATTTCCGCGGGGAAGCGGGTGGGTGGCGCCGTGGTGCGGAACCGCGTGCGCCGCCGGTTGCGAGCCATCGTGCGGGCCGAACTCCCGGCGTGGCGCGACGGTTTCGACGCAGTGTTCGCGGTGCGTGCTCCGGCCGCCGACGCGGCGTTCCCGGAATTGGCGGGAGCGGTCCGTATCCTGGCGCGACGCGCCCGGCTGATCCGGGAACCTTTTTCGGCGCCAGACACATCCTCTTCAGTGGAGGGAGGTTCGGTTCAGCATTCCAGCAGCCACCTCTCAACCCCGGCGGATGTATCGGCCGTATGAGAGGATGAGAAGAAACCCGGATTGCCGACCATGCAGCGCCTGCTCGTGCAGTTGATCCGATGCTACCAGTGGACAGCTCCGTGGAGACCCCCGGTGTGCAGGTTCATGCCGACGTGTTCGCAGTACGCGATTGACGCGGTGGAAAAGTACGGCGCCCTCCGCGGGAGCGGAATGGCTCTGCGTCGTCTGTGCCGCTGTCATCCTTTCAACCCGGGCGGCTATGATCCGGTGCCCTGACGCACCGGGGGTCAATACCGGAAACGTGCGATCACTGTTCAACCACCGGATGTATACCCGAGTCCAGCGCAGGGATTACCTGGTCTTCGCTCACGCGGAATGTCATGCAGCAGCCCACTCGCAATGATCGCCTGAAGATGCTCGCCCAGATGTTTGTCATCTGGGGCATCTCCGTATTCCTCCTCCAGAAATTCTTCCCGCCGCCGGTACCGCCGGGTTCGGCGGAGTTCACCACCCGCCTCGAGCGCGCTCTCGCCGCCGAGACGGCTGGGCGGCAGGCAGTCCCGTTGTCCTGGCCGCTGGAGTGGAAGCAAGAGTACCAGAAAACACACTCCGGTGCCGCTGCGCCGAAGGGCCCCGAACTTTCCCGGGCAGACCGGATCAAGCGCCTCGAAGAGGCCGTGCACGAATACGATGAGTATGCACGGATCTCGGGCAAGTCGCTCGAATCCTGGCGTGCGAAATACCAGGCAATCAACATCTACGACTACCTGGGCGAGTTTGAGAGCCGCAGTGCGACGACCCATTGGTACGACCTGGCGGAGCCCCGTCTCAAAGAGATGGAGCGCCAACTACATGGAGTCAGCGGGGTCGTTACGCTGGAGGTCCAGGGGAAACTCTACCCACGTGAGGCGAACCTCGGGAGTCTCGCCGCGTGGCGTCTGGACCGCATTCGCGCGGCGCGTGACGATCGCAATCACCACAAGATCACCTGGCTGGCGTTGAACTGGGTGGTGGTGCTCATGGGGAAGGACCCGCAGTACAGCTATTTCCTGGCGTTGCTCCTCATTGTGGTCGTACTCAAGGGAGCCACGTTCCCCTTCCTGATCAAGCAGTACCAGTATCAGCGGGAAATGATGCGCATTCAGCCGCTGGTGAAGCAACTGCAAGAGGAGATGAAGGGACGGCCGCCGCAGGAAATGCAGACGCGGATGTCCCAACTGTACAAGGAACACAACGTCAATCTTTTCGGCGGATGTTTGCCGATGCTCGTGCTCATGGTCGTGCTCTTCCCGGTGTTCTGGATGGTGCGGGACTATGAGTACCAGTTCACGTACGCATCGTTCCTCTGGATCGGCAGTGAGCTATCGCGTCAGACGTGGTGGCTGGCAGACAACCTGGCCCAGTTCGACGTGCCGCTGTTCGTCACGTACATGTTGAGCACGGTAGTCTACTCCCTGCTTCAGCCGAAGCCGGCCGACCCGCAGCAGGCCCAGCAGCAGAGGATGATGATCTTCATGATGCCGGCCGTCTTCGCCGTCATGATGTGGCAGGGACAGTGGTCGTCCGCTTTCATGCTCTACTGGCTCATTTTGAATCTGGTGAGTATGTATCAGAGCTGGCTGCTGAACAAACGGTTTGGACTCGGGGGGGCCATGTCGGCAGCGGCGCCGGCAGTTCCGGTTGTCGGCGGCGCCCCCAGTGCCGAAGTGACGTCGGTGCCGTTGGTGCCCATGAAGGGAGTGCGGACGTCCGGTAAGAAGCCTCGTCGAAGCCAGGTGGATCCGCTGAATGCGGCCCGGCAGCGCAGTTCTCGAAAGTAGGTAGCAGTGGGACAGGTGGAAGCGGAACAACAAAACACCGAGGCGGAAGAGCCCTACACCCCCGGCGATGTCGCTGCGGACTTTGTCCAGGATGTGCTGGATGCGATTCCACTCGATGCCGAGGTGGAATTGGAGCAGACGGCTGACGGGGCATGGCTCGTGGATGTCGTCGGGCCCGAGGCGGGCGAGATCATCGGCCGCTACGGAAACACCCTGAATTCGCTCCAGTATCTTGCCAGCCTCGTGACCAACCGCCGGAGCGGTGAACACACTCGGCTGGTGCTCGATGCCAACGGATATCGCGAACGGCGTCGAAATGCACTGGTGGATCAGGCGCTCACCCTCGCCGCGGAGGTGATCCGCACCAGTCAGGAAGCGGAACTGGACCCACTCGGCGCCTTCGAGCGCCGCATCATCCACAATGCGCTTGCAAATCACCCGCAGGTAACCACGTATAGCGAGGGCGAGGACCCGGATCGCCGGGTCATTATCGCGCCGCGGCCACCGGCGTAGCAACGCTTCCCCCGCAGGAGCGCATGGTGGGCGTTCCTGCGGGAAGACTCCTGATCGTTGGTGCGTTGGTTGAGGGGCAACCTCCCGCACGCCCTCCCCCTCGAAGCAGCACGGTCTCGCCGCAATCCGAGACAATGTGTAGGGCCGGTTCTGAGCATGGAACCTGAAGAAGTCTCCGCCGTCGTGTCGCCCCCCGAACCCGGTGCCCCGGCGGCGGAACAAGCGGACCACGATAGCCCGTGGAAGGAAGCCACCCAGGAGTTCTTTCGGGAATTCCTCGAACTCACCGATCCGGAGTTTGCCGCGCAGGTGGATTGGTCGTTCACGCCGATCTTTCGGTCGCAGGAACTCAGACAGTTCGGCGCCCATGCACCCCGCGGTCCTGATCACGTGGACCACCTCATCGAGCTAAGACTGCGAAACGCACCGGCTGTCTTGCGACTGGCACATATGGAGATCCAGGCACAAACTCGCTATGGGATCGAGTTCCCCAGGCGCATGAATCGGTATCAGGGTCTGATCAGCGTACATTACGACACTCACCCGATCGGAATGGCGGTGCTGATTGACGAAACCGCCACCTGGCGCCCGGACGAGTACTTGTGTGAGGGGGAAGGTTGCCGTGTGACCTGGAAATACAGGGTCACCAAGATCACCGATTGGGTGGACCGGCGCGGAGAGTTGGAGGCGAGCCCCAACCCCTTCGCGGTGATCATCCTGGCACACCTCGACGCGCTGGCGACCCGGCGTGATGTTGCAACTCGTTATGCAGCCAAGTGGGCTCGGGTGCAGACATTGTATTACGGCTCATGGGATGCGGTGACGGTGCGAACGCTGTTCCGGCTGGTAAACTGGATGCTGGTGCTGCCGGAGGCCGAGGAGCAGCGGTTCTGGGAGGCACTGAAGGCGTTTGAGGAGGCGCAAAACATGCCCTACGTACTGCCGATGGAACGCTGGGCCCGTGAAGAAGGACGTGTCGTGGGACGGGTGGAGGGACGAGTGGAGGGACGAGTGGAGGGACGGGTGGAGGGTGCCCGAGAAGAAGCGGTGCGTCGCCTGCGGGAGTTCGTCCTGAAGATCCTGACACAGCGCTTCACCGCCGGGGCCGAAGACTGGCAGTCCACCCTCGCCCGGATAGACGATCTGGAGCAGCTCGAACAACTGGAACTGGCCGCCTGGAGGGCGCGGTCTCCGGACGACTTTCGGTCTAACCTGCCGTCGAACGGCGCGCACCGAAACGGCCACAGCTCGGCTTCTTCCGGCTGACGCGGAGCCTATCACGCTGTGAGCGGGCCGCGAGCGGGCAGCAGCGGTTCAGAAGGGCGCTGCGGGTGGCGTCCGCGGGCAACGCCGGCCGCGCGTTACGCCGACGGAGCTTGTGACGCTCCAGCGCGTGCAGTTCGAGTTGGAACTCCGGTGAAACGCACGACCTCCGGCGTCAGCGGGGAACCCCACCCTGGGCGGGGGCCGGTGTGCTCGGATCGGTGTCCCACCCAAGTGTTCGACGGAAAGCAGCGACGCCGTCGAGTTCCAGGTGCGACCGGGCTGCGTGTTCAGGCGCACATCGGTAGGAGAGCCGGGGCGCCTCGGCCATCTCCAACAGCTCGCGGATGTCGAATCGTTCCAGAAGGCCGAAGGCGAACAGCTCCGGAGCATCGGAGTAATCAACTCGGTCTTCGATGAGCAGCTTGAGGCTCGGCAGTAGCGCTTCGAGTTGGAGCGCGCTGAGCGCGCCTGCCGGGGCGAGCGCGCCCGCGACGGCAGCTACACAGCTCCCCAACCGGCCGCTGCCCGTCAGACGAAGCGATGCATTCGGGTAGGTGCGCCGGGCCCACTTGATAACCCCGAGGAGTTGCCGTGCCTGGAGCCCGAGCAGCCGCGCACCGACTGCGCCGAGCAGCATGCTGTGCTGGTACCGGGGCACTGATCGTGGATGGCATTCCCCCTGAAGCAGCAGGTCGGGCAACACAAGATGGGACCGGGTGGACTGTGCTTCGGCAAGCGCGGCGCCGGCTCCGGGGCGGCCCGCATCGGCCACGCGAATGTGCACGTCGGTGACACCGTCGGGGATGACTTCTATGACCGGCACCGACCACTCTCCGTCAATCCGGAGCACGCGACGTCGAAGCGTCACGTTCGGTTCCACGCGCTCGCTGGGGAGCTCGCGTGCATCATTCACTGCAGGTTCCGTAGTGCGCGGCAGGCGGAGCGTTGTGTACAGGCGCTGCCGTGAGGCGCTCTGCCACGCCTTCATGGCAGCGGTGCCGCGAGAACGGCTTCCCCGGCCCGCCTGCTCGGACCACTTGTGCAGTGGCAGGCGTGGGAGAAGCGGCTCTGCCAGCGCTGCGAACCCAGCGTTCCCCGCCGGCAGCCCCACGCGGAGCGCTTCAAAACTCTGCACCTCGTGCTGTGCCGGGATCTCGACGTCGCGGCGGTCGCCGACGGGGCCGAACTCGTCATTCAGGAACCGGTAAAACTGCTCGCGATTGTCCTGGTCGTAGTTGTGACTGCCGGGGACACGGTTGTTGTGGAACCGGAATCGCGCCGCCCGTCCCTGCTGCGCATAGTATGGTGTCACCGGGTCGTACACTGCAGGCCGCGCGCGGGCGGTCTGAAAGCAGCAATCGTCTTTCTGGTTGTAGATAAGCAACGCAGGCCGGGGGGCGAGCAGCGCGGTCAGGTGTGAGTAGTCCGCATGGAGATACGCGTCTGTGGGGTTCTGTTCGAGATCGCCTATGTCTTGCGAGAAAAGTGACCGTTCCCGGACGCCGATGTATCCTGCGTTGGGTGCAACGGCGTCGAGGCGGGTGTCGAGGGCGCCGAGCCAGATGGTCTGCCACCCGCCACCGGAGAGCCCGGTCATCGCAAGGCGATCTGGGTCGGCCCGTGGATGCGTCGCCAGGATGTCCAACCCACGACGCATCGCCAGATAGAACACCGCCAGCCCGCTGCGCCCGCACAGATCCAGGTACGCCAGGCGATTGTGCGAGTACTCGGGCGAAGTCAGCTCGCCGCAGCCGAGCCACTCCGGGTGCAGCGACAGCACTCCGCGTTGCGCCAGGTTGATGCTCCTGAGCTGCTCATACTCGATTGCCTTGCCCGGCGCTCCAACATGGCCGTTCACGTTGAGCACAGCCGGGACGCGCCCGACCAGGTGGTCCGGCTCGTAGAGGAGCGCCGGAATCCACATCCCGGGCACTGCTTCGTACCGGAGCTTCCGTATCGAGTACCCGCCGGCCGGTCGCAGCGTGTCCCCCCACTGCACTTGAAGCGCACCGGAGCGCCAGGCAGCCGGTACGCCCCGATACACGACGCTTTGAAGCAGCCGGTCCCGCAGTATCTGCGCCCGGGCGTCGGAACCTTCCAGGGCCGGCGGCTGGGCGGCCAGGCGCGGTGTGCGACTATCGAGAAACGCGCGGATCTCCCTCAGAGTGGTGTCCGGGTCCAGACACGCCGACCCGACGTCCGCCCGCGTCGTGTGCTGCGAGCCGGTGGCCACTGCCGCCAGTATCAGCGCCGCAATCGCCGCCCACCACTGCGAGCGCGAACCCGCACGCTCCATTAGTACTTGACCACGTAGCGATACCCCAGATCCTGGTGCATCCAACCGAAGGCGTCGTTGATCTGCTCGAGCGGGATGTCCTTGGTGACGAGTTCGTCAATCTTCAGGGTGCCATCCATGTACAGATCCACGAGTTCCGGAAGCTGGGTGCGGCCCTTGCAACCGCCGAACGCCGTTCCCGTGAGCACCCGGCCGGCAATGAGCATCCGGGGGGTCAGGCTGAGGATCTCCCCCGTTCGGGCCACGCCGATGAGCACGCACCGACCGCCGCCGTAGCGGACCGATTCGAATGCCTGGCGCATGACGTGCACGTTGCCGGTCGCCTCGAAGGAAAAGTCACATCCGCCGCCGGTCAGTTCCTTGACCGGAGCCGTCCCCGACCCGCCGTGATCGGCGGCGTTGATGAGGTGTGTTGCTCCCAATGCCCGGGCCGTCTCCAGGCGCGCCGGCTTCAGATCCACGGCGATGATCTTCTCTGCGCCGGCGATACGCGCGCCCTGGACTACGTTCAGTCCGATGGGTCCGCACCCGAACACAGCCACAGAGGCGCCCCGTTGCACCTTGGCGGTCCACAATACGGCGCCCACCCCCGTGGTGATCGCGCACCCAAGCAGGCACACTCGGTCCAGGGGTGCATCGTGCCGGACTCGGGCGAGGGCCACCTCGGGAACGACCGTGTACTGCGAAAAAGTCGAGGTACCCATGAAGTGGTACGCCGGCTTGTCGCGCCAGTGGAAGGCAGGTTTCCCCCCAGGCATGACGCCCTCATAGTACCCCTTGTCGTCGAGATACGAGCAGAGATTCGTCTCCGGGCTCCGACACTCAGGGCAGGTTCCGCACTCCGAAATGTACAGCGGAACTACGTGATCCCCCTCGCGCAGGGAGGTCACTTCGCTGCCTGCCTTCACGACCACCCCGCCGCCTTCGTGCCCCAGGATTCGCGGGGAGAGTTTGGCGTAGTCCACGCCGTCGCCCCCGCCCATGTACCAGATCTCTGTGTGGCAGAGCCCGGTGGCATCCAGCTTGACCAGGCATTCTCCAGGCCCCGGGTCGTCTACCTCAATCTCATCGAGAATGAGCGGCTTTCCAATTTCGGTGAAGATGGCTGCTTTCGACTTCATTCGTCCTCTCCTTGTGGGTGACAACCGTCGGAGTCCCGCACTGACGGAGGCGTGCCGGTACTCCCGTGTTCGACGCTGTGTTGCCTACGCCCTTCGCACTCACTCCGTCGGAGTGCCCCAACCGCCGCCCCCGGGCGTTTCGATCCGAATCCGTTGCCCCTCGACGAGGTGGCGCGTGCCCTTGGCCGGAGCCGATACCCATTCACCCGGCGCGCCGATCCAGTTCGCCCCCGGCATCCCAGGATCGCCCCCCGCCAGCCCGTACGGCCCCCGCTCCCGGCGATCAGTCAGCAGCGTCGCCGTTGCCGGCGCCAGGAGTTCCACTTCGCGCACGGTACCAGAGCCGCCGGGGTGGAGTCCTGCCCCACCCGAGTTGTCCCGCAGGGCGGACCGGCGCACGCGAAGCGGGTAGTGATACTCCAGTGCCTCCGCGGGTGTATTCCGGGTGTTGCTCATGTGGCAGTGCACCGCGTTGATTCCACCACTCCGCGCGTCCGCTCCGGCGCCTCCGCCGGTGGTCTCATAGTAGGCCCACAGCCCGCCTGTTGCCGGGTTCATGCCGCCGAGCGTCAGGTTGTTCATCGTGCCCTGGCTCGCCGCCGGAATCCGATTCGGCATCGCCGCCGCCAGCGCTCGGAGGAGTGCATCCACCATGCGCTGGCTGGTCTCCACGTTCCCGGCTGCGACCGCTGCGGGCGGCTGCGCGTTGGCCAGGCTGCCTGGTGGCGCGGCGATGTCCAATGCCGAAAACACCCCGTGATTCAGCGCCACTCCATCCGGCAGCAGGCAAAACAGGACGTACAGCACGGCCGAGTGCGTCACCGCGAGAGTGGCGTTGATGGACCCCCGTTGCTGCGCGGCCGTGCCCTCAAAACTGACGTGCAACCGACCCCTGCGGCGGCCCAGGGAAACGCAAATCGGAAGCGGTCCCGAACCATGTCCGTCGTCATCCAGCCAGTCTGTGGCGCTGTGTTCACCCGGCGGGAGTTCCCGAATCAGTCGCCGAACGGCATCGGCGGTATGCCGGTGCGCCCCGCGGATACGCCCACGGACCTCCCTTTCGCCGTAGACTGCGGCGATCTCGGCGAATCGCTGAACACCGGTTGTGTTTGCACCCAACTGCGCGGCCAGATCTCCACGTCGCTCCTCCGGAGTTCGCACATTCCGAAGGAAGAACTCGACCAGGGCATCGTTCATCCGACCCCGATCCCGGAGACGGGACGGGGGAAAGGTGACTCCCTCCTGGAACACCTCCGTCGTCGGACCCATTGATCCCGGGTGGGTGCCCCCAATGTCCGCATGGTGCGCACGGTTGGCCACAAACCCGAGGCGGCGTCCAGACCCCCCGAATACCGGCGAGATTACGCTGATGTCGGGGAGATGGGTGCCCCCGACAAATGGGTCATTGCAGATCACCACATCCCCTGGCCGCCACCGAAAGCGGGGGACAATTGCCTGCATCATGAGTGGAAACGCCCCCAGATGCACCGGGATGTGCGCTGCCTGCGCGACGAGACGGCCCGCGGCGTCGAAGATCGCGCAGGAGTGGTCTCGGCGCTCTTTGATGTTTGGCGAGAACCCGGTACGCTCCAGGACGACACCCATCTCCTCAGCGACGGAGATGAACAGGTGTCGGAACACTTCATTCGCAATCGGGTCAGGCCTGCTGTTCATGGTGCAAATGAAAACGGCCTCCCGCGTGGGAGGCCGTCCTGGCTTTGAAACCGCGCTCCCTACAGGAGGAAGCTGATACCGGTGAGGAATGCCGCAATCCCAAACCACGGCGGCACCTTGAGGCCGTTTCGATCCCGCTTCGGCAACACCTTTTGGTCGCCGATGGCGTAACCGTAGGGGACCGGCTGCCCGGCTGCATTGGCGGTTCCCCGGTACTGCGGCCCCGTCGCTCGCGGGGCCTGGGCTGCGCCGCCACCGAACGCAAGTGCGACGGGTTCATCGCGCGCTACCACCGGGGCAGCAGCGCCATCCGCCTTCGGCGCATTCTCCGCCGGCGCATTCCCATCTTGAGCGCGGCCAGCCGGCGCGTTCACATCCTGAGCACGGACGGAACGACGACCCCGGTCGGCAGCACGGGCCGCCTTAGCGGCATCCTCGCGCGCCCTGCGGGCATCTTGCTCTGCCTGCCGCGCTGCAGCTCGCTCTTCGCGGGCCGTGGCCTCCGCAACTCGACGCTCCTGGTCGCGAACCACCTGGGAGGTGGCGTCATCGGACGCAGAAGCGGCACGGCGGGCCGGAGCGTCGCCCGAGGGTTCCGCAGGTCCGGAGTTTTGCGTTCGTCGCGCAGGCTTTGGTTCGCTCTTCTTGGGTTCGGCCTTCTTCCGGCTGCCGGATCGGGAGCCTGCCGCCGGCACGGGCGCAGGAGCGGCCCGAACGAGCTGAATCCCAAGAGCGGGGATCAGCTTCATTGCTGCCTCTTGCCCGGCTCGCATAAGAAGCATCTCCTGCGATACTCCCGCTGCCCCCGCCGCCGCCCCACTCAAGGTGGCCTGCCTGATGACCAATCCGGTAGTGCTGTCGATTAACTGCCCCTCGATCGTGACTTCGATCTGATTTGGGCCGGACATCGCCACATCAACCCCACCCACCAGAATGGCCTGAATCGCCAGGCGGTGCGCGACCACTTTCGCCTTCGCGATGTCTACCATCCCGGTAGCCGGTACGACGAGTGCGGTCAGGTGGTCGGCCATGAGAATCCCGCCCCTCTGCCCGCGCTGAATCAGCGCCGCGTTGGGATGGTACGTAGTCACGGCAAAGGACGGCGACGCCAGAAACCCTGCCTTGACAGCGGCCGACACGTACCCGGTCAGGTCACCGTAGACCGCCTTCAATGGCGCCCCTGCGGGTGCCTGCTCGGGGGCGTTTGCCATCTCGCCGGAAAAACCGAACGGAAAGAACAGAACGGAAATCGGAGCACCGGCCCGAATCGCTTCCGGCGGCTCGTATGCCGCCACCTGTCCGGTCGTTCGTGCGGGAGTTGCGGGCCGAGGTGCAGCGCCGGGGGCTGCCGCTCCCGGACCTCCCGGTCCGCCGCCCGGACCTCCCGGTCCGCCAAATCCGCCAGGTCCGCCACCGGGCCCCTGTGCACGGGCCGGAATGGCAACCGCGAGCGCCACACCCGCGGCGCTCAAGAGCAGCCGCCTCAAGCCGGAGTTCATCCTTGTGTTTCTCCTGCGACGCCTGTCCCGCCGGTAGGCGGGACCCCCGTCGCGCATTCATTGGACAAGTTCGCCGGGCGTAGCCCGTTCTCCTCTACGCCGTGCCTACGGGGTGATGCTGATCCCGGTTCCCACCGGCGCCGGGAACACGACGCTCCGCTCCCCGTTGGAAAACACCCACACGCCGCGGCCGGGCTGAATCACGTCCTCGCGGTTCACCTGGTCATACTGGTTTGTCCTCCGGTTGTGCTGGAACAACCCGGGCCGGATCAAGCCACTCGCGACCGCCTGGTCGAAGGTCAGCAGGGTGCCGCCGGGACCCACTACGCGCAACTCCGAGACCGGCACAGCGTACGGGGTCGGGTTGCCGAGCATGTTCCAACCTCTGACCACACGAACGATGAAGTTCTCCCTCGGACTGAGGCGGGTTGGAACGGCGTTCTGCAGGCGCACAAACTGATTCGCATTGGCGCCCAGGTTCAACGACCGAACCCAATACCCGAGTCCCGCGTCAAGACGACTCACCTGCTCGTACTGGTTCGTCGCGGGGTTGAATCGCACAATCTGGAAGGTGCCGGCGGGCAATCCCAGCGCCGTGCCCGGGTCGTTCTGGTTGCCGACGTACGAGAACGGCATCGTGAGAAACCGCCAATTCCTCCCAGGGCCCAACTGATATCGGGTTCCCTGCGGGACGTGGATCGGCCGGGTCACGCGGGTCGCGTCGTCAAATCCGTGGTTGAAGGCGACGTTGATATTGAGGATGCCGGCCTCGACCCCGGTGGCCTGGAGCGTCCATCGAACCTGGCCCTCGTCCGTCCCCGAGCCGACCGGAGTCAGAGACCCGATGTCGAGCTGTTGGCTCTGATCTGGGTTCGTGTTGACGAACTGCAATCCGTCCGGGACATCTATGAACGCGAACGCATTCGAGATCCCCGATGCGTGGAACTCGTTCTGCAGGTACGCATCCACCGGGATGGTGATCGGCGTCCCCGGATCGGCCGGGTTTGTGAAGTCCGAGTTGCCGTTGATGAGTGCCGTCGCCTCCGGCGCCTGCACCGCTCCCACGTACCCCTGGGTGGGCAGATTGTCCTGGAAGTTCTGCGCCAGCAAGAACGCATTGCTGAACACGTGAGATGCCACGCCCATTCCCACGTAGTTCACAAAGGATCGTCGCTGACCGGCCGGAACGATGATGGGATCGTAGTACAACAGCAGGCCGATGTCTGAAAGCCTGAGCTCCTGGCGCCCCTCCACGCTGTAGTCCCAAACCCCGGGCGACCCGTACATGCTGAGCGAGTTCCCGATCACCAGCCGCGTAGGGGTGGTGACGCCGGGACCCCTTACGATGCATTTCACCCGCAGGAACGGATTCGCGGACTCAATGTTATCGTTGGACTCGACGGTCGAAGGAATCTCTGGGAAGTCGGGCCGGCGAGGGGGTGTGACCCCGGTTCCGGTCGCTGTGCCGAAGTCCGACTCGAAGAAGACCCGCTGCCGGGACTCAGGTATGTAGGCCGACCCCGACTCCGGGTACGGGTTCTGCAGCAACCGAATTCCCACTCGCCGGGAGGGGCCGCTGACGTTGGTGACCTCATATTCGCACCGCAGAAGATCCCGTACGAACGTGAGCTTCTGATTGATGCGGAGCGTCCCGACCCCATCCGTGATGACGAAAGGCTGGAAGTAGCCCTGAGCGAGCGGCAGCAGCGGACGATTAGGCGCGAACTGGGCTGCACCGGCCGGAAAGGCAAAGTCCCGAAATCCGCCGGTCGCCGCCGCCGCCGGGTCATCCACGCGCACCGTGACCAGGTTACCGAACGGCCGATCGGTCGCCTCGCCACGATCTGAGCACCAGATCCGCGTGCCCCACGGAGACACGTACGTGCGGTTCCCGCTGTCGTCAATGTCTACGACATAGCCGAAGTCATCGTTGGGGTTGAGCGGGTCCCCGGCATTTGTCCACAGGCTGAACTTCGTGTCTTCGGACGTACCTTCGTAGACCCAGAGGGTAAGATACCGATTCTGCAGGGGAACGGCCACGCTGACGTCGCCGATCGCGAAGTCGCACCCGGCGCCGCACAGGTCGGAGTCCAACATCCACTGCGCGGCGGCGATCGGTGCTCCAAACTGGGCTGCCGCACGAGGCATCGAAAGGCAGATCGCCGCTCCGCCCGCCACAAGGGCGATCAGGCTGCCGGCGCGCCATCTGAACGCTTTCATCAGGTTCTCTCCGAACTTCGAGTATCAGGGTGGCGAAGCGGCCGCCGGGTGGCAGGCCACTTCGCAGCGAGTGCTGGATGAGGTAGTCCGCGGATCACGCCCCGGACCGCGTGCGGAGGGTGAGCCGCTGCACACCGGCGCGCTTGATGAGCAGTTTCATGTCAGATCCACTGTCAAGAGCCCGTCGCTCCGCGGCGCCGTTCACCTGAATGTAACCCCTTACCCCGGGTGGAACCCCATTCCACGTCAGTTTGACAACCGTACCGGGGCGAAAAGTCTCCAGTTCGAGCTTCCACTCCTGGCCGGGTGTGGTTACATCTCTGACATCCCGGGCATAGCGGCCGGCGAGCCGACCCCAGTCCGAATGGATCACCCGAAGATCCACGTCGCCCGGGGCCGGAGGAGGGTTCTCGACGTCCTCATTCCCAGGGCCATTCCGCGCGTTGCGGGACTGACCGACTTGCACCTCGGCCCCGACGGCGCCGCGGGTGCTTGCCTGGATCGTTGCGCTCCATGCCGTCCGGACATCGTCCTCCGGCTCGATCGCCCCCGCATTGGCGACATTTCCGAGTGCCGACGGGACTCGCGGGATGATCAGGTCTACCGCACGGAATGCCCTGATCCAGTGGGACTCAAACGGCATGAACTCCCCTTCCGGTAGGGCCTTGAAGCTGTAGCGACCACTCTCGAAACGCCAGATCGTGTTTCGAACGAGATTGCGAGCGACTGCCTCGGTGATGGGCAGAATCTCTGTGCCGAACTGGATGTTGCACACCTGCAGCGGAACCCGGAACGAGTACGGGTTGCCGACCATATTGAACCCAGGGCGCAACGGTATCCGGTAGAACGGTGACCGCTCCGACCGGCCCAAGATCTGGGTCTGGGTCTCACGCTCTACTCTGGCCCAGAACCCAACCCCAATGGGAGGCCGCACCACTCCGGCCGCACCAGTCGTCAATGCTGCCTCGGGCTCCTGCGGGGAGCCACTCGCATCGAAGATTGCATACCGATTTTCATCGGGCAGGAACCGCGCAAGCCGAACGAGGTTGCCGCCATAGACGAAATTTAAGTCGTCTGCCCCGCCCGCCGTCTGGAGAGCGTACGGCAGGCTGATCATCTTCAGGCCAGGAGACTCCACGCGGGGAAAAACCCGGAACTGATAGCTTCTCGCCGGAATCAGCACGCGGCCGTTGGGGCCGAACACCGTCGCACCGTCGATCTGCCGGATCGAGGTTGGATCATCCGCTGCTGCGACGGAGATATCGAGGATGTTGTTGCCGATTCCGTAACGAGTGGTGGATGTGGGCTCGAACAGGATTCGCCCGCTGGCGGGATCCAGGATTTCGGCGTCCGCCGTGCGGTCGTCTCCGTTTACCGATACCGAGAAGTCAGCAGCGGAAATCGGGGTGTTCTGTCGCGTGTAATTGCCGAGCGGTCGCGGGTTGTTGAAACGGATCGGGTTCGGATCGCCGGGGAGCGGGGGCACCCGTGCCAGCTCCGGTCGGCTGACACTCGCCTGCACAGGTTCCGCAAAGCTCTCAGTCACCTGGTTGAGGTCAGGGGAGATCACATCAATAGCGGGGCTGAACTCCCTCAGCGCTGCGGTCGGGTCTATCAGCCCGAAACCCAGAGTGTCCGTTCTACCACCGCCCCCGCTTCGAGCGGTCCGGCGCAGGATCTGCCGTACCCTCTCTACCTGCTCTGGCGGCGCGAGGCTCTCGTCCAGGATCCCCTGCGTGATCAGCGTGCCGATCACGCCGGCGAGATAGGCGCACGCCTGGCTGGTGCCCTGGCCGAATTCATACCCCGTGGGGAAGTTATTGATTCCTCCCAACAGAGCTACGAAGCTGGGGGTGGAGCTTTCGGTGGTGGAGAGCACCTCGCGCCCGGGATCGAACCCAGTAGGGTCGTTGCCTCCCGGCGACAAGACCTCCAGTTCCGGCCCGGTGTCCGAGTAAAAGGCGAGTTCGCCGAACGGCCCCGACGCACCGACAGCGATCACCTGGTCGTACGCGGCGGGGAAACTGATACCCGGAGAAAACCCGGAAAATCCTCTCGAGTTCCCAGCGGAAGCGCAGAGCACGATCCCTTGATTGTAAGCGTCCGAGAGGGCCTGCCGTTCGAGGGGATCTCCGAACCTGCCCCCGAAGCTCATGCTGATCACATCCACGTTCTCCTGGATGCAATAGTAAATGGCGTCCACCTCATTCGCGGTGGTGATCACGCTGATGAGCTGATTGTTGTTCGCCGCGTCCACCACCAGGTCGGAAATGCGGCACCCGAGGATGTTCACACCCTCGTACGGCAAGCCGGTCAATCCGACACCGTTATTGTTCGCCACTGCGACGCAGCCGGACATCTGCTGGCCGTGGGGGTCGACAAGAAGCGCGAGCAGACCGTCGCTATCGTCGTACAACTGGTCCAGGCCGAAATCGAAGGACCTGGGACTGAAGATCTCCGACAGATCCTCATGCCCCAGTTCAAACGCGGAATCCAGCACCGCCACGAGAGCTGGCCTCCTCGGGCCGTTGACGAAGCGCTCCCCGACGGTGATTCCCCAGAAATTGTTGGCGCCCAGGGTTCTCAGCGGGAACTGGAAACCCCTGAGCGGATCGTTTGTGACGGGAGGGGTCGGGAAACCATGCCACCGTCGGGTGGCGTTTGTGCTGGCGAGCAGCACACCGGGAATGCCCCGGATCGCCGCCAGCGCCTGACCCAGGTCACCCTGAATTCCGCGAAGGACGTAGGTATTGGGGGCGAACCGGAGCTTGCGCTTGACCTCAATGCCCAGGCCCTGCGCGAGGTGACTCGCGTTTACGCCGGGCGCCAGCCGCACAATTGCTTCTCCCGGCATAGCGTCCGGAATCTGCACCGTGAGGTGGTTCTCGAGTACCAGGCGGCCATTGCCCCGGCCGCGATCGCCCCCCTGAGCCTGTACGCGCCCAGTCATCAGCGCGCTCGAGACAGCGACGAGTGTCAGTGTCCCGACGGCCAGAGCCTTGCGATGGAGGAAGTCAAACCGCATTCAGAAACTCCCGGTTCTGCGAGTTCTTCGGAACCGTTCCGGTGTGTGCGAGGGCTCGGCGGAGGGCCATGAAAGCCCTCCGCCTCGATTTTGTTCGCGGTCCGTGCTACTTCTTCTTGGGTTGAATGACGCGCTTCTCGGAGCCGCGTCCACCAAGAGTACGGGTTCCCGCAGCAGCAGCTCCCGGCGGGGGGGGCGGCACTGTTTCGGGAACCACGCTCACCGGACTGCTGAAGATGTAACCCCTCGGCAGAGGGTTTGAGGCATCCTGAGAATTTTGCGCCCCGACCGCGATGAACAGGCTGCGGGCACCGGCGAACCGGTTGCTTTGCGCGTTGATCCGCTCGGTAATCGTCGGGGGTCCGCCCTGGTCCACCGGCACCTGGTTGTTGAAAGGGCCGAAGCGGTTCGTGCGGTTCCCCGGAAAGTTGGGATCTGAACTCACCCAGATGATGTACTCATCTGCACCCGCGGTCTGAGTCCAGCTAACGTCAATCTCGCCCACATCCACCTGCTGACCGGCCAGCGGGGCAGTCACCGCGCCCGGCCGCATTGCAGTTACCCAGGCAGTAGTGGCTGAAAGCGGGGACATCAACTGCGTGCCGCCGCCGGTGCCGCCCCCGCCGCCGGTCCCGCCGCCGTCCGGCTGCCCGTCACCGTCCCGGTCCTCATTGCCGCCCAGGTAGGCCGTCGCAAGCTGATACCTGAACTGGACCCCCGGAACGGGGCCGGTCGCAGCCACAGCACCTCGCGTCCCTGCGGCGCTCTGACCGTCCGGCTGGCCGCTGAAGGCGTTGACTGTGCGCGCACCCTCGTTGTCCACGATCACCCGCACTGCATCCGAGTCAGTAGCGCCGACGATCCCGAAGTTTCCGAGGCTATCGGCGCGCCAGAGGATGTACTGGAGCACCTGGTCCCGATTGATGGCTTTCGGCCTATCCCAGGTCACGCGGATGGCGGCAACCTGCTGCCCGATTTGCACCTGAAACGGAGTCGCTGCTAGGCCCGCCACCCGGGTAGCGGCACCGCCCCCACGGCCTCCGAGCGCGAGAATGCCGAGCAGGAGGGCCCCGCCGACGAGCATCCGCAGGGGACCGTTGCCGAAGACCTTCTTGATGCGGCCGGTACCCGAATCGCTGGGGTCCGCTCCTCGCTCGACATCCGGCTCGTCCACGGTCACAGGCGGAGGGACATTCGAAGTGTCCTGCGCCAACCGCTGGCCGTCGCTGCGGGCGCCGGCGGGAATGAACTCCGCACCTTTCGGCGCTCGCGTGATCCGCACGGCCTCAGGACTGCCGCCGGGTACGGGCGTTGCAACGGGGAGGGCGTCGGTAACCCTTGCTCCCCCGGCAGTATTCGCTGCACGCAGGAGGCTGCGGCTGCGCGGGAAGTCCGAGAAGCTGAAGATTGCGCGAACGCGGTCTTCAGGTCGCACTCCCTGCGGGCTGTCAATCACACGAGCATTGGAGAGTTCAGCATCCACGTCGGTAATGCGGACGCGGCCCACCACGAACTTCTGCCGGGTGACGATCATTTCCATCCCGCGCCGGACCCCATAACGGGTGCCGGCGTTGACGAGCACCTCCGTTTGCGGGTTGCTCCCGCCGCCGACGACGGTGGTGTTCAGGACGGTGCCCTCGGGCAATCGGAAACGATCGAGCGCCTCTCGGGCCCGAGCGGCCGCCTTGCCGAGCGCCTCCTCAAGAAGCACGTCCGAGTCCCCGCTGAAACCCATCCGGGGGGTGCTTCGGCCCTCAGCCCGTGCACCGTTAATCAGCAGGCCGGTGTTGATATCTTCTACCACCACCGTCACCGAGACTGCGGCCTGCGGCACGTTGCCGGTGGTAACGATGGCTTCGTCCACGGACCCGTAGACCACGGCGTTGGCGTCCACGCCGGTCGCAATCTTCGCTCGATCGAATTTGTCGAACGGGGCCCGGAGGTTGAGTTCCTGAATCCGGCGCTGGACATCGGTTGCCCGCACCGGGTCCCACGCCGACGACTCGCCCAATTCCAACGCCAACTGCGCGGCAGCGACCTTCCCAAGGACGGCGCCCCCCAGGTTTGTCTTGTTGTTGAAATCCAGGACATACACTGTCAGAGCCGGTCTTTGCGCCCAGGCGACTCGCCCTGCGAACAGGTACGGCGCCAGCAGCAGAATGGTCAGCAGCCGGGTGACCCACAGGGTCAACGGATGCCTGCGCAACTTCCTCACAGACGGTTCCTCCTCTGCGATCAGGTTCACGTGCGTCGGGTGCGGGCAGCGTCAGACGAAGTCTCGTCCGAGCACCGCGGCTTCCCGTTCATCAGAATTGTTCTGTGTGATCCGCCCGTCCGCCTCCTCAGGCTGACGGGCAAATCGTTGTGTGCACCCCGGGGGTGCCTGCCCGGCTCAGCCCGAGGAGCGCACCGCGGCTCGAGGGCGCGACGGGGCCCCGGGCTTCACGACATTGCGAGGGCGCTCCGGATGACCCGGCTTCACCCCGTCCGGGCGCCGGCCGACTCCGGGGAGACGACGGGAGTCAATCCCTTCGTTCCACGAGCCGGGCTTCGGACCCAATCCAGCCTGCCAAGCCTCCCGGGCTACCTGGTCCAGTGAGGGTACCGGCAGCCGGGCGATTTTCTGTCGAGCGGCCGGCGTCACCTGTGCCACTCCGTTGTTCACCGGAATGATGAGGGTGCAGTCGCGGAACGCTCGCGCGAAGTAGCCGTTGAACGGCTCGAGGAAGTCGGCGCGGAAGTAACCACCCAGGAAGCCGAAGAGGCCGTTCTGGATAATCCCCTGATCCATCGCCTCCTGAAGAGTCAACGGGGCGGGCCGATCCGGCACGAGCACCTGCACCCGCAGCCACTCGATACGGATATCTCGCCGCACACTTCCGATCAGGTTCCAACCTGCTCGGATGGGCAGGGCGAAGGGCGCATTCGGCGTCGGGGCCCCCGCCTTGGTGAACGCCGTCGGACTGGCAAAGCGGACAAATGCGCCGCGACCCGATCGGAACTCATTGGCAGGCGCCTCGGGATAGATCGCGTATCGGTTCTCGGGTGTCACGAACGTGGCGGCCCGGAACGTCCCCCGCGGCTGGTCCAGAACATCAGCGGCGTCCTGGCCGGAAAAGTCATCCGGCAGTGAGATCAGCAGGAGCCCCTGCCCGAACACATGATCGGGCACGAGCACCAGGTTGATGTTGTTCACCGGCACGCCCGGGGAAACCGCCAGCGGAAGCTGGACGAAGGGGCGACCATCCGGACCCTTCCAGCCCGTTTTTTGGGCACGGATCAGGAAGGTTCCCGGCGGGACCTGAATGGTGAAGTTCGCCGCCGGCGACGTTCCTGGTATGGCCCCGGCCGTGCTGCGTATCGGCACCACGGTGGTCGGACCGCCCGACGGCGTGAGGATGCTGATCGTGGCATCTCCAATGAAGGCGCCATCCACGCTGCTGCGCACCGTCCCGATGACGGTACTGGGCGCGACCCGCGAGATGAGGATGTCGGGAGCCGTGGTGTTGCCCTCGACCACGATCTGTACGGCGCCGGGCAGGAACCCGAAGGCTGCCGCCTGCACCGTGTACGAACCACCTGCGAGCACCGACGGGAACGTATACCGGCCCCCGCCCGCTGTCGTCGTGGACGAAACGACGGTAGCTCCGCGCAGTGCCTGAACGGTGGCGCCGTCCACGGGCAGACCCACGCTTCCATCCGGGTTCCGCTCGCGGACAATCCCTGTGACCAGGCCGGGATTCGGAACCAGGTCCAGATCGAAGCGCTTCGCCACTCCGGCGTCTACGGTAACCCGTCCGGCGAAGTCCTGGAACCGGGGGTCTCCGGTGACACTCACCGTGTAGTTCCCGATCGGAAGGTTCTCGGCCGTGATGACCGTGCCTCCGAGAGTGTAGTTGAACTCGGCTCCGTCCGGACTGCCGGTGGTGGTAGCGGCGCCGGTCGTGACGGGGACCCGCTCGTTGGGGAGCGCGTTGTCAGGGGTAAACGTGATGAGCACGTTGTCTCGCCCGACACCGTCAGTGGAGCGCCGCGCCAGACCGAAGATCTGGCCCCGGTCGGCGCGGACCAGGAGAACCGTCCCGATGTCGGTGTCCCCGGCCACAAACACGCCGTTGAGCGTGCGAGTCGAGTGTCCGAACTTCCGGATCGTCAGGCGGTAGCGGTTGGTGAGCACGTTCGCGGCGGTCCGGAATCGCCCGTCCGCTCCAGTCACCGCGGTGGCGACAATCTGCCCCGCCTGCTGGCCGAGTTCCGGTACAATCTGCACAGTGACACCCGGGATGGGTACTCCGGGCACCCCCCCGTTGTCCTCACGAACGAGGCCGGACAGGCGTCCGTCCCGGCCGTCCAGGATAATGTCGGGCGCCGTGGTGTTTCCACTGACGGCGACCGCAACATCCGCGGACGCGTCGAACCAGCGAGGATGGTTCCGAAGAGCTACGGTGAACAGCCCCTGCTGCGCGTCAAACCGGTAGTTGTGCCGCAGCGGCGCGTCCAACGGGGGAGCGAAGACCGTCGCGTTCCGTCCGACCGGCAGCTTGCTGCTCTGGCGCAAAAGATCCAGCGCCACCGGGATGCTGAGGTCCGCGGCCTGCAACTCGAGGCCGTCAATCTTTCGCCGCACCGTCCCAAAGAGAGGTCTGGGCGTAGAGGCCGCCAGCAGGATATCCAACTGGTTCTGCTGGGGGATGTTGACGATGATCGAGCCTTCCTGCAGGCCGATCTTGAAGGCGGTGACCTTCGTCGGACCGGCAGGCACGTTCTGGGCCACATCGGCATTCGGGGCCGAAGCGGAGAAGATCACCTGTCCGGGTACGCCCCGGGCGCCGGTAACCGCGGTAAAGCCGGAGATCACCCGATCCTGTGCGTCCAATAGGGTGACTTCCGCTCCGTCCACCGGCGGCCCCTGGGTCCCGTTCGCGAGTTGCTCGAAGACGCGCACGGTCAGGGGTCCGGGATTGCCCCTCATCTGGAAGTCAACATTCGGCGTGTTCTGCGCCGGGTTGAGGGTCGCCTGCTGACTGGCGGGCGTCGGGTTATCGAAGCGATCGGGGAACGGCATGTCCACCGACACATCGTAGGTGCCGACCGGCAGGTTCTGCAGCAGGTACGTGCCGTTCGCCAGGGTGCTGGTGATGAACGTCGTGGTCCCTGTGAACAGCGGCGATGCACGGAGAGCCGCTTTCACCCGGGCATTGGGAACCGGCTGAGCGAAAGCATCCGTTACCTTGCCCGAGATGGAAGCCGGCGCCCCAGGGGTCAGGAGCACGTCCAGCGAATCCTGGCCGAGCCCGTGCGCCCCGGCAGCACTGTCCTTGTTGAACGCGAGGAACCCCGGGTTGGTGACCCGGATGGACCAACTACCCACCGGGAGGCCGCGAATCTGGTACGTGCCGTCCGGGCGAGTGAAGGCAGTTCCTACCACCCCACCCTGCAGCATCTCCACGAAGGCGCCAGCGACAGGAACGCCCCCGGCGAGGCTTCGGACCTGTCCCGTGACGTTGGCGCTGAACAACCAGCAGAACATCGCGTGCGAGAACTTCGACTTGTAGTTCTGACAAGACAGGAAGCCGAGGGAGAGCGGCATCGCCATCGTCGGGTCATCGTTATCGTTGAAGACCCGCCGACCGAAGCTCGCGAGACTCGCCGACAGGAACAGGGTCTTGGACTGGGTCGCGTTGTCGGCTCGACCCACCATCTTGGTGTCGAGGATCTGCTCGAATCCAGCGCGAGCCGTGCATCCATCCTGCTGCTGGAACGGTACTGCGTCGGGCGCCGCGCTGCGTTCCACATTGGGTGCGCCGGGAGGCATCCCTCCCTGGTTGTTCACCCCGTCCCACGCATTCGGATAGATGGATGCGAGGCCGATGGGGTTGAGGTCATACTCCTGCGGGAAGAACGGGCCCGCGGTATCGCCACCCAGCGGATTGGTAAAGTTCCCGAAGGCGGCATCGTTGAAGATGGCCGCAGCAATCGGCCCTCCCCCACGGGCATAGACGAGCGCATTCGTCGGGTTGATGTCGCCGGTGAAATCTGCGCCGAGGACGTTCCGGACGAAGTTCTGCTGGACCGATCCGTTGATCGTTAGGGCCCACAGGACATCACCCCCGGACACCAGCAGTCGGCCTGCGCGGTCACGGAACGACGTGAGGAGCGTCTGCGTCGCCTGATCGAGGATACTACCGGAACCGATGAAGATATCGCCCATGTAAGGGGCGTTCCAGACCACTGCACGTCGCGGAATGGCGCGCTGGATGGTGGTCGCACCCGTGATATCTGTCGGCTGAGCATCCCTGTTGGGAACGTAATCATTGATTACCGACTCGGCGACGGGCCCTCGAGCAAGGATGCGCCACAAATCGTAACGGTAGGCCTGCAGGCTTCCGGTAGCCCAGTTGATAAAATCGTAGCGTCCGGTCGCCTGCGGGTTCGCCTGGTGCAGGTCCCCGTTGAGGAAGTCGTACAGTTCGTTCCCGAGCGCAGGGTGTCCCGGCGCAAAGATTGAAGCTGTTGCGTCGGGAATGTTCCGCGGCGCCCCCTGGAAGATCTCGCGTGGCCAGGAGTCGGTTGGGCGGCTGGTTACTTCGCCTTCGGTCCCCAGGCGATAGGTGGAGAACGTGCGGAAGGCTCCCTTCAGCCCTCTGGGCCACTTCTGTCCGTTGCCGTGGTCGTCCACGACCAGCACAGGATCATTCCCGCTGAACGCTTCGGTGCTGAATCCCCAGATGTTGTCATAGAGGATCCAGTTCTGCTGCTGGGCAGGGGCCTGCGGATTGAAGGCGTTGTCGTACGCGATCAAATCCACGTAGAAGTCGCTGCCGGCCGGCGGCGTCACCCACTGTGCGGAGAACACTCCATCGTTCGCACGATCATCGGGAGCTACCCCATCGTCCTTCATCTGGAGCCATTGGGTCGTTCGCGGAGCGTTCGGAGTGCCGTCAAATCCATTCTGGTTACCGGACCATGCCACAGAATCGTCCACACCCGGGTTCCGGGAGGCAACCTGCGTGTTTACCGGCGCGACGACATCGGAGCGGGTGGAACCGTTAAAGTATGTGTAGTCAGAGACGTTGATCCCCTGAGCGTCCATCTCGTACGGAATCTGCATCCGGTGAGTGGTGCCCTGCGTCCCGTCGCTCTGCCGGCGGACCGTAAACGTCCCATTTCCATAGAGTTTGTGATTCTGCCCCTGAGAATCGGTGGCGGGTCCGTCCGGGTCCTTGATCTGCGCCCAAACACTGTTGATCCCGTACTGGAGGTCCCGGACGGTTGCGTAGAAAAAGAATGCCTCTCCCGGGGCGCCCACCCGGCTGCCCCGGTTCGGCAAGCGGGCGTTCGAGATGTGCAGGACCTCTCCCTGCAGGAAGCTCAAGTCCTGACCCTGGAAGACCCCACCGACGTCGGTAAGCGTGCGCCCTCCGTCTTCCATCGTGAAGAGGCTCGGAGGCGTGATGTCCGTCACTTCCGCGGCCCACAACTCGGAGTCTGTTACCGAGATCGTGGGGTTCGCCTGGTCGTTGACGTTGTTCTGACGGTTGCTGGTGAAGGCGATCCGGTTGATCGCGTTCCGGGGGGGCAACGCCGACGACCACGTAGGATAGCGCTCGTCCGTCTGATGGAGGGCGATGGATGCCGCGGTCGCGTCGGGTGTAAAGAGACGCACCACCGGGTTGCCCGGCGAGTCCGCGGGTGTCGTGCTGTTGGCGAAGTAAATGTCGAAGCTGTTGCGGGCCGGGACGCCGACGTCCGGGATGCGGCCGAGAGAAGCCCAGGCCAGGTAGTTGTTGAATGCACCCGTGCCCTGGCCGGGAGGATACACGGCCTGCTGGTAGGCGGGCTCGATGTCGTCCTCGGGGCCGGTGGTGTACTGGACGACGGGATTGCCGGCCGAGGGACCGTTCTCGTTGACATGGAACAGGTTGTGGTCCATGTCATCGGCGCTGCCGTCTTTCCGGAGATCCGCCAGCGTAGTCGCGGTGTAGTTCAGGTCGCCGCTGGCGCCGTTCAGCCCGGTGGAATTGGCGGCGAAGGTGATCTGCCGGTTGTTGAGCGTGGGGTGGTAGACGGGGTCAATGCACTCAACCCCGTTGGCCACGGAGCCGCTGGTCAGGCGCCGCACCTGGCGAGACACCACATCAATGGTGTAGATATTGCGAACGTCACCCGTGATGCTCTTGCGGCGGGCTGCGAACGTGATGAGGTTGTCGCCCGGAGACCAGCTCGGATGCTCCACGCTCACGATGTCCGCGTTCAGCGCGTTGTTGAGCACATCTACGCCGGTGAGCTGCACCCGCTGGTTGGAGAACAGATCCAGCACGTAAAGCTGAAACGCCTCTGAAACCCGCGTCCGATGCACGTACGCGATCTTGGACTGTGCGCGGTTGAGAGCGGGGAAGAACTGATCGTTCGCCAGTTCATCCTGAAACTGGGTTCCGGTGATCTGCTGGTTAAACGAACCGTCGCTCGTGATCCGGTAGATGTGGAACGGAGAATTCGCCAGCGGCGCGGTGGTGCCGTAGGTCGCCACCGGGTTCACATTGTTCGACGTGAAGTAGATGGACTGCTGATCCCAACTCCAGGCCGGGTGAAGCTCGCGGCAGAGGGACGAGGTCCCTACCTGCGGGGGACGAGGGTTGGTGGTCAGGTCGAAGAACTGTGGGGTGGTAGGAGGCGGCGCCGGCGGGCGGGCGCCCGTGGCGATCGCGCGCTGCGTTTGCGCCATCCACTGGTCGGCCTGCTCCGGCGTCAGTCGCTGGAGGGGCAGGTCGCCCAGCTTGTAGGTGCTGAGCGGCCGCGGGTAGCGAGCGACCGGCGGCGGCGGAGCGGCAGGTCGGAAGGACCGCAGCGTTTCGGCGGCCGATCCGCAGCAGGCCAGTCCAACCAGCAGCAGGACGAGGCCAAGCCAGGAAAACGCTCGACCCAGACGGACCGAAGGTCGGGGCAGCAAGGCAAAACCTCCTTGTGTCGGGGTGGCAGACGTCGAGCTAGATGAGGTGGTACGCACGGCGCGATGGGTTCCACGGATTGATGTGTAACGGCAGCCTGCCGCACACTCTTTTTAGCTTGAGAGCAAGCGAGCTTTCCTCCTCCTCGATTTTTTCTCTGTGGCAGGATTTGCCTCCAGATCGTCGAGTAGGAGGGAAGGTGACGGGCGCCCGGCCGCGTGGGACAGGTCTCGCCAGATTCGCTCAACTTGCTGTTGGACCTCGGGCAGGGGGAGGTCGCCGACCAACGGATAGTCGGCGTGCCGGAGTCGGAGCCGGGGTGAAAGCTGTGCATGCACTCTGGCGGCGGCGTCGGCCTGCGAAAGCCCTAGTCCGCCCATTAGACGCGCGATCTGAGTGGAATGTTGCGCGGTGACCACCAGCACTCGATCCACCAGTGTGGTCCACCCCGCTTCGATCAACACGGCAGCTTCGAGCGCGATGATCGGGGGGCACAGAGGCTCTGTTTGCCAGTCGCGAAGACGCGCCGCGAGGCATTGGCCGATCCGTGGATGGGTGATGCGATTCAGCGTGGCCAGGTCTCGGGGGGAGCGGAACACTCGGGTGCCGAGTTCCCGCCGGCGCAGGGTGCCGTCAGGCGCCAGGTAATCGCGACCGAAAGCGGCAATGAGTTCCGCGAGCGCAGGCTCGCCGGGCGCGACCACCTCCCGGCCCACGTCATCGGCATTCAACACGCGCGCACCGCACTCAGCGAGCATCCGGCACACCGTGCTCTTGCCCGATGCGATTCCGCCGGTCACTCCCACCACGACCAGTGGTGGCCAGCGCAGTGCTCGAGTTTCAGCCATTGTGCCACCCGTATCCCTCGTTCCGGTCCGACGGACCCCCGACGCGTGAGAAAGGACGACGGGTTGGGCCCGCCGTCCTTCAATACGCCACCGGTTCGGGTCCGGTCAGGCGTTACTCTTCGTCGTCTTCGTCCAGGAGGCCACCGTACACATCCCCGATGGTCACCCGTTCCGGATCGCCTCCATAGGCGCCGAAGTCCCCCTTCTCCTCCAGTGCCTGGCGGAGAGACAGGGTCATGCGTCGCTCGTCGGGTCGGATCTCGATCACCTTGACTTCGACCTGCTCGCCGACCTGCACGACATCCTCGGCCTTGGCCACCCGGCGGGTGGCGAGTTCCTGGTTCGGGATGATTCCTTCGACACCCCCGTCCAGTTGGACGAAGACGCCGAAAGGCACGATCCGGGTGATGGTGCCCGAGATGAAGTCGCCCGGCGCGTACCGGCTCTGCACTTCGGTCCACGGATCAGGGAGAATCTGCCGCAAGCCGAGCGAGATGCGCTCCTGCTCCAGGTTGGTCTTGAGAACCATCACCTGAATCTCGTCGCCGACCTTCAGGACGTCGCTCGGATGCTTGATCCGCGTCCAGGACATCTCGCTGATGTGGAGCAGCCCGTCCACCCCTCCGATGTCCACAAACGCACCGTAGTCCGTAATGCGCCGGACCACACCCGTGCGCACCTGACCTTCGGCCAGCGTTTGCAGCGTCTCCTGCCGCAATGCCTGGCGCTCTTCTTCCGTAGCGAGCCGGTGTGAGAGCACGACCTTGCGCCGATCGCGATCCACTTCGATCACCTTCAGCGGCAGTTCCGTGCCGACGTACTTCTCCAGGTTGCGGGCCTTGCCGGTCCCAACATGGGAGGCCGGCACGAAGCCCCGAATGCCCAGGTCCACCACCAGGCCGCCTTTGACCCGCTCGGTAACCATCGCACTCAGGATCTCGCCGCGCTGCTGCGCTTCGATGACCCGATCCCAGGCCTTCTCGAAGTCGGCGCGCTTCTTGGACAGAATAATTTGCCCGGTCTCGTCGTCGTCCGTGTTCATGACGAACACGTCCACCTCGTCACCCACCCGCACACTGGCAGAAGGGCGGCGGCTCGACTCGCGGGAGAGCTCGCTGGGAGGGATGATCCCCTCTGACTTCGTGCCCACGTCCACCAGGACGCCTTCACGGTCAATGTGGACGACGATCCCCTTGACCACTTCCCCTTCGGTCAGGGTCCGCAGTGAGTCGCCGTAATCAATGGCGCGCTCCCCGGCGTCGTCGGACGGGACGTCTCCCCCCTGCTCCAGGACAACTACCGGCCCAGCCGACCGACGCCACTTGCCGCCGCGCGAGGTGCGCGACCCCTGGTTCCGAGAAACCCCGACTGCCGATGCGAATATCGTCCCCGGCCCGCCGGTCTGCTCGTCACTCATAAAATGGTGCTCTCCCAAAATGGCCCGCCCGATTGCGGACAGCATTGCGTCCCACACCTCCACCGCACAATATCGCCGTCTCAGGCGGCGGTGGAACGTGATTCCGGTCCGTTCCGGATTCGAAAGTTATGGGCAACGCAGCAGGCAGTATAGCACAGTCCGGCATCCGGGCGGTCGAGCCGGGACTGGCCGGACGCCGCTGGTTTCCTGCACGTTGGGTGTAACTCGCGGGTCTGCGGAACCTCTCAACTCCCCGGGGTGCGCCCCACCCTCCGCCGCCGTCCACACGCCGGGATGAATCGGCGAACGCGCGCTGCGAACACTCGAATTCATCATGCAACTTGCCACACATCCCTGGCGGAATGGGCTTCGACTCTTCTGGGCCGCGGGCATCTGCCTGGGACCATGCGCCGTCCCCGCCGCTGCCCGAACGATACCGGGCCCATCGGCGGTCGTGTCGCTGGCGGTCGAACCGTCGCCCGTGGTGCTGGATCGTCCCCTGGCTGAGCAGCGCCTCCTGGTGACCGGCACCCGCCGGGATGGGGTGCGCCTGGATCTCTCACACCTCGTTCGGCTGCGAGTGGATGGACCCGGTGTTGTAAGGATCACGGCAGCGCAGGAAGTGGCTTCCGTCCGTGACGGCGAGTCTCGCGTCACCGTTGTGCTCCCGGAGCGCCCCGGCCAGGCGGCGCTGCGAACCGAAGTCCCGGTGAGCGTACGGAACGCGGGTCCGCGCTATCCGTGGGATTTCGCGATCCAGATCTCTCCGATCCTGGCGCGCGCCGGGTGCAGCGGCACCACTTGCCACGGCGCCCAGCACGGACGCGGCGGGCTTCGCCTCTCGGCGTTCGGGCACGACCCGGAACGGGACTACACTGCGCTCGTGCGCGCCGACGGCGGACGCCGGGTGAATCGTCAGCAGCCCGGCGCCAGCCTCTTGCTCTTGAAGCCGACGCTCGCCATGCCGCATGCCGGGGGGCAGCGTTTCGGAACCACATCCGACGCATTCCGCACGCTGGCAGCCTGGATCGCCGACGGCGCGCCTCGGGGCAGCGGTCGGGCGACCGTGTCTCGCATTGAGGTATTCCCCCGGGAACGCCTGCTCACTCTGCCGCAGCAGCGTCAGCCGCTGCTGGTGATGGCGCACTTTTCGGACGGCACCCGGGAGGATGTCACCGACCTCGCCGTCTGCGAATCCCGCAACGAGGATGCGGTCGTGCTGGACGGGCCGGTCGCGCGGGCAGCCGGCCTGGGTGAAACCACGTTACTCGCCCGCTTCGGCGGGCGCACAGCCACCGCCCGGTTCGGGGCCACTCCGCGTCCTCGCGGCGGCGCCTTCCCCGCCTACCATCGGTCGCACATCGTAGATCGCGAAGTCTTCGGGCGTCTGAAACGCCTGCACCTGCCCCCCGCAGCCCCGTCACCGGACGCCGAGTGGCTGCGCCGGGTGATGCTGGACCTTGTCGGACGCATCCCGACCGTGACGGAACTGGAAGGGTTCCTGGCGGAGAGTGACCCGCAGAAGCGGGAGCACCGGGTGGATGCGCTGCTGGACGGCCCGGAGTACGCGCGTCACTGGCGCGACAACCTCAACGGTCTGCTCATGGGTCGCACCGCGTTCCCGCTCCCTCCCGAGTGGGGATCCCTTCTCGAAACCTGGCTGCAGGAGGACCGTGGATGGGACTCGATCACGCGGGAACTTCTCCTGGCGCGGACGAGCCCCAACGCCAACGCGCCGCTCGCAGCGGCCGCCCTGCGCTTCCTCGACAGCCGCTTTGCCCAGGGCGACACCGGGTTGGACACGGTCACCCGCGATGTGAGCCGCATCTTCTTCGGCGTGGATGTGCAATGTGCCCGCTGTCACGCCCATCCCGAAGTAGCGCAGTGGCAGCAGGATGTGTATTGGGGCATTTCCGCATTCTTCGGCCGCACTTACCGGATTCAGGTAGCGACCAAATTCTACCTGGCGGAACGCGCACTGGGCGAGGTCGAGTACTTCGGGCCCGATCAAGCGCAGCGGGTAGCACGGCCGGTATTTCTGACCGGAGATCGGCCGGAGGAGCCGCCCACGCCCGCTGCCGTGACCGCGAGCGCAACAGGGGGAGCGGCGGGAACACCGCCGCCGGACCCTCCCGAACTGTATGTGATCCAGCCGGAAACCGCGAAGGAGAAGACGCGCGTCCCCCGGCCGCGTTACAGCCGCCGGGAACGGTTCGTGCAAATGGCGGTCGGACCCAACGCCTACTTTCGGCGCGCCCTGGTGAACCGGGTCTGGGCCATGCTCATGGGTCGCGGCCTCGTGGAGCCGGTAGATCAGATGCATTCCGGCAACCCGGCCACTCACCCGGAACTCCTGGAGGCCCTGAGCGTGGATTTTGCGGACCACGGGTTCCGGTTGAAGCATCTGCTGCGCACCATCGTCACCAGCCGGGTCTATGGGCTCACCAGCCGCTGGGAGCAGGGCGCCCCCCCGGCGCCCGAACTCTACGCCGTCGCGGCGGTCCGCCCGCAGAACCTCTGGCAGCTTGCCGGCAGTACTCTCGTCGCTCTCGGCTACTGGGAACAGACGGTGCAGAAGCTGCGCGACGAAGCCGCCCGACGCCGGACGGCCGACGGGTCGAACGCCGCCGATCGCCCTCGGTCCGGCCCGAATCCGCCGGGCGGGGAGCCCCGCCCGGCAGGTGGGATTGAGCCAGGCGGTAGTCCACCCGCGGGGCTGTCCGCTGCCCGCGCCGCGTTCGAAGCAGCATTTGCCGGCGAACGGGATGAACTCCGCAAACGGTTGGACACAGGCACGGATCTGTTCCTGCCGGGGATTTCCCAGGCGCTCTACCTCAGCAACAGCCCCGCGTTTACAAATCT
>SYMT01000367.1 GCA_005805375.1 Actinomycetota bacterium | reverse complement strand
GCGATCATGCAGGGGGTGGCGGTGATCGGGGCCGGCTTCCAGGGCTACGGCGTTATCCACGAAGGGAACCTCCGGGACGCAATGGCCTGGAACTTCGGGGATGTGGGCCCGAGTCAATGGGACATGACTCCCGAAAACTTTCGCGATGCCCTGCACCAGCTCCACGACACCTGGACCCGCAACGTTGAACGGGAGCGCTACTGGCGGCTGGATCGTCTGATTCAGGAAGACCATGCCCTGGAAAACGTCGCCGCCCGGTTGGAAGAGATTTACGCCTCCGTCCTCCGCGGAGATGCGCCGCGGCGGGAGGGCGCCGGCGTGGGAGGCGGGGTGTGACGTGCGGCGTGCGGGTCCTCATGCTGTTGAAGCGGCCGCACGGGCTGCGTGGGATGCAGCAGCAGGCGCTGCGGGTCACGGAAGCACTCCGGGCCAGTGGGGTCCCGGCGCGGGTGCTGGGCCATTCGCGGCGATTCAGTCGTCCACCGGGGCACTGGGATCCGAGTATCCCGGTGGAGTACCTGGTGGCGCCGCATCAGTGGCAGTTTGTTCCTCGCCTGACCCGGTGGCTCATCCGGCACGCCGCGGAGTATGACGTCGTGCACGTCCACGGCTTCGGGGATGAGGTGCTGGCGGCACTGCTCGCGCGGCGGCGGACCGGCAGACCCGTGGTGGTGAAGCCGAGTACGGCCGGGCCGGGGACCAAGCTGCACCGGCACGGGGTGCTGGCCCATTCGGTACCGGTGGTGCCTCGCTGGCTCTGGCGGCAGGTAGACGCCTGGATCTGCATCAGCGAGCAGACCCAGACCGACGTGCTCCGGCTGGGGGTAGCGGCCAACACGGTGCATCGCATCCCGAACGGCGTGGATACCGCTCTCTGGCGGCCCCTGCCGCCCGACGCCCGCACAGCACTGCGCGCTCAGTTCGGATTGGATCCGGCAGCCCGGGTCATCTGTACTGCCGCCCAGTTGATGCCCCGCAAGCGAGTGGATCTGCTCGTCCGCTCCTTCCTGGCTCTGGCGGCGAAGAATCCGCACCTGCATCTCTGGGTGCTGGGGAAGGGCGAGCAACTGGAGGAACTGCGCGCACTGGCGGCGAGTTCACCCGGGGGTGAACGTGCGTGGCTTCCCGGCCGGATCAAGCCGCCCCAGGTGATCGAACGGTTTCAGGCCGCGGATCTCTTCGCCCTCCTTTCTCTTTGGGAGGGTCTGCCGAATGCACTGCTGGAAGGGATGGCCTGCGGTCTCCCGGCCGTGGTGACCCGCGTGTCGGGCATGGAAGACGTCGTGAGTCCGCACGAGACCGGACTCCTCGTCCCTCTTGACGACCAGACCGCGGTGATGCATGCCGTGGACCGTCTGGTCCGAGACGAGACGCTGCAGAGGCGATTGGGCACGGCGGCGGCCGCCTTCATCCAGGACCGGTACAGCCTGGAGAGCACGGCGCGCCGCCTGCTTGAGGTCTACTGCCGGCTGCTGGCTTAGCCGGCGTTTGCCTTCAGGAGCTCCACCTCGAAGATGAGCGTGGAATTCGGCGGGATCTTCCCCCCCGGGGCGGCGGCGTCGCCGTATCCCAGCGGAGCCGGCACGACAAGCTGGCGCTTCTCCCCTTCCTTCATGCCCTGGACCCCCTCGTCCCAGCCCTTGATGACCTCGCCGGCGCCCAGACTGAACGTGAACGGTTCGTTCCGGTCTACGGAACTGTCGAACTTCGTCCCGTCCGACTGAAGCCAGCCCGTGTAATGGACCTCGACCCGCTGGCCCGCCTTCGCCTCGCCCCCTTTGCCCTCCGTGAGGACGGCGTACTTGAGGCCCGACGACGCGCTTTTCAGCTTACTCTCGTCCACTTTGGTCGGACCACCCTCTGCGGACGGTTCCGCCGGTTTAGCCGCGTCTCCCGTCGTGCTGGGCGGAGCGGTACTTCCCGACTCCATCGTTCCCGGTCCGGTCTCTGCCGATTTCGAGGAAGGAACGGAGTTGCTCTCCGGCTCGCCGCCGCAGCCGGCCAGCGAAAGCAGCGCCGCGCAGGCGAGCGCCAGAATGAAGTGTCGCATGGATCAGATTTCCTTTCGGGAATTCCGGCCGGGCTCATCCCGCCGCTACCGGGGGTTGATGTGTGTCCGGGTCTAGAGAATACCCGGGGCAAACGTCACATTGTATCGCCGCCCTGCCTCATGCCGTCCTGCGTCCGAGAAGGAATCCGCTGACCCCGCAACGGAATGGTGCCGTGGGGCACGCCCGGCCAACGAAGGCAGCAGGAAGATGGAAGAAGGAAGACCGGAGACCTTAAGGAGTTCCCGATGAAGGCGATTCAGGTACGCGAGTTTGGTCCGCCGAACGTCATGCAGATGGTCGAGTTGCACGATCCGGCTCCCGGACGCGGTCAGGTGGTGGTTCGTATCCACGCGGTGGGCGTCAACCCGGTCGAAACATACATCCGCTCGGGTGCCTACGCCCGCAAGCCGGAACTTCCATTCACTCCCGGCGCCGACGCGGCGGGGGTCGTAGAAGCCGTGGGAGAGGGCGTGCGGCGTTTCCGGGTGGGGGATCGAGTCTACACGGCGGGAACGATCACCGGCGCCTATGCCGAGCGCGCGCTTTGCGACGAGAGCACAGTGCATGCGCTGCCGGAGCGCGCCACCTTTGCCCAGGGGGCGGCGGTGAATATCCCGTACGCCACCGCGTACCGGTCCCTGTTCCACCGGGCCCACGCCGCTGCGGGGGAAACCGTGCTGGTTCACGGCGCCACGGGCGGTGTGGGTATCGCCGGCGTGCAACTGGCGCGGGCGCACGGCATGACCGTCATCGGCACCGGCGGTACGCCCGAGGGGCGGGCCCGGGTCCTCGCCGAAGGCGCTCACCACGTTCTCGACCATCGGGACCCGGGCTATCTTGATGCCCTGATGGCGCTGACGGAGGGCCGTGGCGTGGATGTGATCCTGGAGATGCTCTCCAACGTGAACCTGGGCAAGGATCTTACGGTGCTGGCACAGGGTGGTCGGGTGGTGGTGATCGGCTGCCGGGGCACGGTGGAGATCAACCCTCGCGAAGCCATGGCCCGCGACGCCGCCATCCTGGGGATGGTGCTGATGAACGGCTCCGAGCGAGAGATTCACGGCATCCACGCCGCGCTCGTCGCCGGGCTGGAGAACGGCACTCTGCGTCCGGTGGTGGGGCGTGAATTTCCCCTGGCCGAAGCACCCGCGGCGCACGAAGCCGTGCTTGCTCCGGGCGCACTGGGGAAGATTGTGCTGCTGCCGTAGCCACACAGCGTGAAACGCGTCAAGCCGATGGCAAGTGCATCCGCTGCCAGCAAACCGCGCACGCGAACTGACTACGACGGCGGGTGGAAGTTCGCCGTCGAACGGTTCTTCGTGTACTTCATGGCGTTCTTCTACCCGCGCGTTCACGCAGATATCGACTGGGCGCGCGGTTTTGAGTTCCTGGAGCAGGAACTCCGTCGGATGAGCCGCCGGGCGCCCCTGGGACGCCACACAGTGGACAAACTGGTTCGTGTCTGGATGCGCGATGGCCACGAATGCTGGCTCCTCATTCACATCGAAATCCAGTGCCAGGTAGATGACAACTTCGACCATCGGATGTTTGTGTACTTTCTTCGCCTGTTCACCGGGTATGGTGCGAAGATCGCGAGCTTCGCAATCCTGGCAGATCCGGACCCGAATTGGCGGCCACGGGGTTTCTATTACGCGCGGTGGAGCACGTCAGTGCGGTTCGAATACGAGCCGGTGAAGTTGCTGGATTACTGGAACCAGATGCCCGCATTGCAGGCAAGCAATAATCCGTTCGCGGCGATCGTGGAAGTCCACCTCCGCACTCTGGCCACGCGCCGCCGCCCGAAAATCCGCCTGGAGGCGAAGGTCGCGCTGCTCCGGGGCCTGTACCAGCGTGGCTTCTCGAGGGAGGATGTGGAGGACTTGATCCAGTTTCTGGATTGGCTGATGGTTCTCCCGGCCAGGTATGAGTCCACCTTCGACTTCGCGGTAAAATCGCTTGAGGAGGAACGAAAAATGCCGGTAGTATCGCGCATGGAACGGCGATGGACGCAGAGAGCGTTCGAGACCGCCAAAGAGACTCTGCGGGACGAGGTCACGGAGCAGGTCCACCGGGAGTTGATTCCCGCAATCATCGAGAAAGTGCGCGGGGAGGTCCGCGAGGAAGTGCGCGAGGCGCTCTATCAGGAGTGGAGGGATAGCATTGCGTCTATTCTGTCGGCGCGCTTTGGAAATGGTCACATCGCTGTGGACGAGGAACTCCGGGGTATTGACGATCTGGGAGCCCTCCGGATTCTGACGACCGCAGCAGCGACGGAGGGTTCTCTCCAGGGGTTTTTGGAAACACTGCGAGGCCTGGCAAGCCGCAGGGGAGGAAAGAACGGCGAGGAGTGAGAGGAGAGTGCCGGAACCACTCGTTTCTCACGCTTCTTTACGCACTCCTGGGGAGGGTGCGTGGGGGTCCGGAGCCGTCGGGCTACCCGTCTCGCCAGCCGAGCGCGTCCAGCCGGCGAAATTCAGCGCGGATGTCGGTGCCTTCATAGAAGGAAAGCCACCCGCGCAGCCGTTGTGTCTCCCCGGGCGCGCAGTCCGGGAACCGGGGGTCGGAGTGGAGGCAGGGGCAGGGCGGATTGGCCCAGGTGCGATGGCACGGCTCCCAGGCAGTGACGATCCAGCGCTTGCCTGCGGTATCGTGGCAGGCCGCGTAGGGCGCCTCCAGCACCTTGTTGTCGCTCGTGAGTTGCTCGAAGTTGGTGAGGCCCTTCAGCATGACGCAGATTTGCACACGCAGATCGGAGAGCGGCGCATTGGTGCCGTTGGTGAGCGCAAGGGATGATCGGACCGCGTCTCGCCCGGGGACGACCTGAGCCGCGAATTGGATCCCGTTCGGCAGCGTGCGCTCCGAGGTGAGGCGTCCCTCTGCACCGCGCTGCCATTCGAGGCGGTCCAATTCAATCCCCTGCTTCGTCCAGAGCGTGGGGACATGCTCGTGAGCCAGATAGGTCAGCCCGAGGTTGGACCAGATGGCCTCGGGGAGGTCCACCACCGCATACGCGGTCGGGTCCCACGGAGCAAAGACGCTGTACTTCGTCTCGCGCTGGGGGTTCACTGCCCCTTCGAGGAATTGGATGCGGGGGTGTCGCCCACCGGGATAAGGCAACACGAGGAGCGGGCTTCCAGGCGAACGAGGGGGCCGGTTGTTCACGTGGATGTCCAATTCCCCCCGGATGCGCATCAGATCCTCCAGCGAGTACCCGGTGGCGGCGGAAATCTCCTCGTCCCCGTAGTGGTGGTACCAGATCATATTCTCCAACCACGCCCGGAGTTCGACTTCTGTTTTCGGCTTGCGCGCCTGCATGGCTTTGGGCTCCCCTCTCCGGCACCTACACAAACGCGCGTGTGACGGGCGTTACAGCGGCCAGATGGGCACTGTGCAGTTGTGCCAGCACCCGCGTCCGCAGTTCCAGCAGCAGTGCGCGACCTCCTCCGTCGGTATACAGGGGCCTCCGCCCGAGTGCTCCGTCGAAAAGGAGGAGCGCGTTTTCGGGGGAAGTGCCGCATTCACGGAGCACCCACGCCAGCTTGTCGCCGTAGAAGTAGGCGAACCGCTCCCGGGTATAGCTCGACACGGGTTGGTCGAAAAATGCCCGGCGCTCCGCCTCAACAATGACCCCCCCGTCGAGGACGACCCGTACGAACGGCGCCAATTCCATCCCGATGCGCAGCATCGGCAGGTCCGGGTGTGCTGCCGCCGCGTTTGTCAACGCGTGCCGTGCCCTGGCTGCGGCGTCACGGTTGTAGAGCTTGTAGCCGCTCTGGATGTCGGGGACGCGCTCCACCAAGAACCGCGTGTCCCACACGCGATCGGTGCGGGCCAGCGCGTGGCTCACTGCCTCGATCGTGATTTCGTTCAGCAGCCATTCGCATTCGGCGCGTACCCAGCCGAGTGGGGCATCCACGCGGCTCCGCCGGCCGATGCCGAGGACCGGTCGCGCCGGGCACGCGGCGGTGGCCTGCTCGCAGGCGCGATAGAGGTGGGACAGATCTTCGATCAGGTGGTCCCCATCGGCGTCCCGCACGGCGATCCAGTCCAGTCCGGGGCTTTCGGCGAGCAGTTGCTCGAAGCCGGCCGCGAGTGCGCCTCCCTTGCCGCGATTGTCGGGCAGCACACGGAGGCGGCAGCCCGATTCTTCGCTGAGGCGGCGGGCGGCGTTTTCTCCCACCGCGGAGCCGTCTACCACCAGCAGGACATCACCTGGATCCAGGCAGACGTCGCTTCCCGCGATGGTGGATCGGAGCAAACGGGCCGCGGCGGTCGCCTCCAGATCGGGCGCAAACCAGATCGGAATCACGCACCCCACCCGGCCACGCAGCGCGGTCAGCGGCGTGTACGTTGTGTCCACGAGCGTCTTGTTCTCCAGAGGGTCAGGGGTGTACGACGACCCCGGTGCCGACGACCAGCGTGCGGGGACCGCGCCGCACGGTCTTGCCGCCCACTCGCAACGACGTGCCGAGCGGCACATCCAGCACCCGAAAACCGGCTTCCTCTACATCCACGGTGACCCGACTGCCTCCGTCCTCGACGACAAACCAGCAGCCCTCCGACGGGCATCGCTCGACCAGGTTGCCCTGCACGACCACGGATTTCCCCACGGATGCGCGCAGCGCGGCAGCGATCGGAGTGGGGTCCCCCTGCGGCGCGGCGCCGCGTACCTCACGCCGGGCAGCCGGTGCGGATGGTGGGGTCGGAGCGCTGGGTGCCGCAGACGCTGCAGCAGTCGAAGGTGGATGATCGGCCACGGGCCCAACGGGAGCGGAGATCTCCGCTGCGCGATCCGTCGTCGCCGGGCTGCCGCCGCATCCCCCCAGCACAACTCCCAGTGTCACCCACAGCATCAGGGCGCGGCGGGTGCGGCAGATGGCGGGTTCCGAGGAGCGGGTGTCGGATGCCCCGTCTCGGGGGGTGCGGGCTTCCGAGCCGCGCGCGGATCTCGGCGCCGGGAACTCGAGGCTTTGTGGTTCGTCCGTCATCCCTGGGTCCTCACCCTTCCGCAGCACGTCGTTCCGGCCCCCCTCCAGTATCTCTTGGAAGCAGGTCATCCCGGTCCACCAAGCCGTCCACGAGGCGGACGACCCGATCCGTCTTGGCGGCGAAACCAGGGTCGTGGGTGACGACCAGGATGGTCTGCCGGTTTTCCAGGTTCAGTTCGCGCAAGAGGGAGTAGACTGCGTCACTGTTCCGGGTGTCCAGGTTTCCGGTGGGTTCGTCGCACAACACGAGGCGCGGCTGGTTGATCAGGGCCCGGGCGATGGCCACCCGCTGTTGCTCCCCTCCCGAGAGTTTCGTGCTCCGCTGCTTCGCTTTGTGGGCCAACCCGACCCGTGTCAGGAGTTCCAACGCCCGGGGCTCCACCCGATCGCGGGACTTGCCGCCGATGAGGGCCGGCATCATCACGTTTTCGATGGCGGTGAATTCCGGCAGGAGAAAGTGGAACTGGAAGACAAACCCGAGCAGTTCGTTGCGCAGGCCGGCGATTTCTCCCTGCGAAAGTGACTCCAACGCGCGGCCGGCGATGCGGATCT
>SYMT01000366.1 GCA_005805375.1 Actinomycetota bacterium | reverse complement strand
GGGAGCGGGCCGGTGGAAGCGGCGTGCAAGAGCGTGGTGGGGCAACGGTTGAAAGGCACGGGGATGCGCTGGAGCCGGGACGGGGCAGACGCCATCCTCGCGGTGCGGACGGCGGTGCTGGGCCACGAGGAGGCACAGTTTGCTTGGGCGGCTCGGGCGGCCTAATTCACTTCTAAGAACAGCATGATTCCTTACCCACAATTCCGAGTCACACCCCACGCGATCCGTGTGCCGTGCGCGCCTGTTTCACGCGAAGTCTGTACATGCATGCTGTACCCGGGAAAACAGAACCGTCTTCCCGGCGAACCAGAGAGGGTTCCTCGTGGCAATCAACAAACACCAGGGCTCGCGGCGTGGCTTCACGCTGATCGAGCTGCTCGTCGTCATCGCGATCATTGCTATTCTTGCTGCCATCCTGTTCCCGGTCTTCGCGCAGGCGCGCGAGAAGGCCCGGCAGACGGTGTGCATGTCCAACGCTCGTCAGATGGGCACGGCACTGACCATGTACGCCCAGGACTACGACGAGTTGCTGCCCCGGGTCTTCACCGGGGGACCGCCGTCACGGGACTGGACCACTGACCTGCTGCCTTACATCCGGACGGGCAGTCTGGACGACGCCACCCGGGTAAACGCGGCGCTGGCGGCGGCCCGTCCGGACCTGTTCAGTGCAGCCCAGCCTTTTTATCAATGTCCCAGCAAGGGGCCCTCCCGGGATGCCCGCGGTTTCCGCCGGGGTTACGGCTACAACTGGTGGTTGGCCCAGACCACCCCTGTGGCTCTTGCTGCGATCGCGGCGCCCGCCGACTGCCTGGCCTTTGGGGACGTATTCGGCGAGGTGGACCGGTTGTTCCCGTTTGGGACGCCGCAAGGGGATACGCGTTTCTTGCCGGAGGCCCGCCACAATCGCGGTCTGAACATCACCTTCGTGGATGGGCATGCCAAGTGGGTGAATGAGAGGGATCCGAAGATGCAGTGGCCGCGCGGATTGGCGGCGAATCAGCTTCCCATCGGCAGCTACTTCTGGACGCAATAGCGGACGGATGCCGGTACTACGCACGGAGGGCGGCCCTGCCGTCCTCCGTCATTGGCCCGGGAACGCCGGCATCTTGCCGGCACCTTCGCCGCCGGCCTTCCGCGTTCCGTCCCCCGGCGTTGCCTCACACTTCCGTCTTCATCCCTTCCCGCCGTCCGTATTCATACTTCAATCCTCCGGTTACCGCCGCAGGTAGGAGTTTTGCCGCTCGAGGACGTAACAGAAGAAGGCATCACCTGTTGCTCCCGTACTCTCCGCTCGGTAAACCCTCATGACCATCCCTCGTCTCCCCGGCTCGCTGTTTCTTCTCGCCGTGACCGGTCTGCTCCTGACGGCCGCGCGCGCCGGCGCCCAGGATGGGCCGTTGGATACGCGGGGCGACCCCCATCCGCACGTGCTGAAGCAGCCGAACGGGGATCTGGTCTTCCGCAATGCGCACCTGGTGGCGGTCCTGCCGCGCGGGGATCGCGGCTATGGGACTGTACGGCTCTATCCCACATCCCGGGCAACGCGACCCTCCAGCGCGCCGGTCGCAGAGGTCACCTCGCTGATGCAGATGGCGTGGCCGGAAGGGGACGCACTCAAGACGGGCGCGCCCACTTTTTCCACCGCGACCATCTCTCACAGCAAGCGAGTGTCTTTTTCCGGCGAGGTGCGGGGGGAAGCGGGCCACTGGCTGGTAGATGTTGAGCTCTGGGTGGGACCGGAGGCGTGGCTCTCCTGGGAGGTGCGGGCCAAGGCGATGGTCACGGCGCCGCTGTTCCGTCTTTCCGGCCCGGCGCTGCGTGCGGAGGAGACCGGGCCCCGGCTGGCGCTCTTCCCGGGAGTCGCGTTCCTGGAGGACACCCCCGGCATCCGCCCCGCGGCACGCGCCGTGATGGCGCCGGATCCCTACCGGATTACTGTCCCGCTGATGGCGCTGAGCCATCACGGGGCGACCACGGCCATGCTGTGGGACGCACGGCAGACATGGGGTGGGGTTGTCCCGCCTACGGCCCTGTTTGCGAGTCCGGACGGCGGTCACGGGGTCCATCGTATGGAGCTTTCCATTCCCGGAGGGAAGGTCCCGCCCGGCGAGGAGTTTCCCCGCCCCGACAAGCCGCTGGAAGTGCGGGCAGGGAAGAAAATCACCCTCGCCGGCAAGCTGGTCGTGCTCCCGGAGGGGGAGAATCCGGTGCAGGCAGTCCGGGAGTGGACGGAAGCCTACGGCATGCCGAGCCAGGATGGTTTCGTCCGTACCATGAACCAGGAGCGGCTGGTAACCCGGCCGGCGCTGACCACGACTCTGTGGCGAGCGAAGGAATCCGGGTGGCTCCCTTCGCTCCCGGCCGCTGAAGCTGCTGCCCAGCCGGACGCGGCGCACATCCTCGCGCTCCGCATGGATGCAGCGTTGAGCCGCGAAGCCGATCTGAAGCAGCAGGCGGATCGAGCCGTGACGGAATTGATCCGCCACGGACCCCTCCCGCCCCAGCTCGCCTATCGCCTCGGCGGGGTGGGAGCGGGTTTGATCGCGGAACAGAAGCGAGTCTACACGCTGATTGACGAGCAGCTTCCGGGGGGATTCTGGGCGCCGGCAGCGACGACGGATCTGCCGGGGCTGGGCGCGCCGCGGATCGAGATCGGTCACGTCACCGAGAATCTACTCCCCATCCTGAACTATGCCGTCTTGACCGGTGACTCCCATGCGTCAGGCGCGGCCATTCGGTCACTGGGCTATGTGAGCCGCTTGCTGCTGGGACGCGACTACGGCCGGTTCCGCCGACCATTGGGCGCTCGGCCGCAGGATGTCCCGCTTGACACCCCCGACCTGCTGGCCACCGCCGCTGCTGCCGAGGCGTTCCTCCTCGGTTACCGCCTCACCGGCGAGCCGCGCTACCTGGAGCAGGCCCGATATTGGGCGGATACGGGGCTGCCGTTCGTGTATTTCTGGGATGACGGTACGCGCCGCGCGATGCGGTTCGCGACCGTTCCCGTGCTCAACGGCGATCCCGACGGCCCCGCCGTGGCGTCACAGGGCGTCGGCCTGGTGTACGCGCGAGTGCTGCGCTATCTAACCCGTGTGCGCAAAGATGGTCTCTACGACTTCATCTCCGAAGGGATCCTCACCAGCGCCCAGCACCAGCAGGCGCTGGAAGGCGAGGGGGCCGGCCTGCTTCCCGCATCCTGGAACATCAAGGAGAACCGTGCGGGAGGGGTCTGGACGTCCCCGGTTCCGATCCTCGACATGGTGTCGGCGATCCAGGGCTACGACACGCTCGTCTCCCACCACCGGGACCGGATCGGGCCGGACCATGTGTTTGTGGCGAGCGGGGCTACGATCCATGAGACGAGCACCACAGCCATGCGCCTGCGGTTGAAGCTGCGCTGGATCGAGCATGAATACACCACCACCACGATCGTGGGAGTGCCCACGGCGCCGATCCGGGTGGAGTACAACGGTTCGGCGTATCGCCGCGCCGGCATCCCGTTGAAGCAGAAGTTCCTTCCGCAGCAGCCGGACGATCGCGATGAGGGTTGGAGCTACGACGCCGAGAATCGACTGCTCGTACTCCGCCTCAAGCACACCGGCGGAGACGATCGGGTAGACATCCGCTGGCCCGATCCCCGAGAGCGGTCACCCCTGGACCGCGAGGACGCCCGCGCCCGCCGCAACCGGTAGGCTCCCTGCTCGAGCAGTGAATGGCGCGGGCCGCGCCATTCACCCGGAGGCCGGACCTGGACCGCAGCGGACGCAGAGGGACGCCGAGGACACCGGAAGCGGCCGGGGGCGTGGTCCGTGGGGTCCGCGTAGCACCGCGGAGGAATTGGACGGCAGCGGACGCAGAGGGATGTCGAGGACAGGCGCAGGGCGAATACCTCGCGTCGTTCGCCATTCGTCCTGCGTCTGTTGCCCGCCTACCCGGAGGGACATGCCGGGGCGCCGGAGAAATGGGAGGTGCAACCGGCTTTCACTCCGTCCCTGTCTCTCCCATCACCTCGCGAAACCATGCCTCGCTCCTTTCTCTCCGAAATCGTCGCTGTATTCGGCCACCCCGTGGCCGAGAATCCCACGCAGGCCATGCAGGAGGCGGCGTTCCAGGCTCTGGGCCTCCCCTTTCGCTACCTCACCCTCGATGTGCCGCCGGGCAAGCTGGCCGATGCGGTCACCGGACTGCGTGCAATGACCTTCGCCGGGGCAAACTGCACCATTCCCCATAAGCTGGCAGTGATCCCACTGCTGGACGAAATCACGCCCGCCGCAGCGAAGATCGGCGCCGTGAACACCATCGTGCGGCAGCCGGACGGGCGCTATCTGGGCGAGAATACGGACGGCAAGGGGTTCATCCGGTCGGTGGTCGAGGCGGGCCTCACCATTCCCGGCTCGAAGGCGGTGGTGTTCGGGGCCGGCGGCGCCGCCCGGGCCATTGCGGTGGAGTTGGCCGATGCGGGCGCCGCTGCGATCACGCTGGTGAACCGGACGGCCAGCCGGGGCGCGGAACTGGCTGGCCTGGTGCGGGAACGCACCGGCGTGTCCACCACGTTCGTGGAATGGCGCGGCGACTACGCAGTGCCGTCCGACACGCAGGTTGTCGTGAATGCCACCAGCATAGCCCTCTTTCCCAACGTGAATGACCGTGTGGCGCTCGATGCGTCCACGCTCCACCCGGGCATGCTGGTGTGCGACGTGATTCCAAACCCGCCGGACACCCCTTTCCTGAAAGAAGCGCGCGCCGCCGGGGCCACCACGCTGGATGGGCTGGGGATGCTCGTCTACCAGGGCACTATCGGGTTCGAGATGTGGACCGGCCAACCGGCTCCGGCGGACGTGATGCGTCGTGCCCTCGAAGAAGTTTTCGGCTAATCCGGGGCGCGCTCCCCTGTTCCGGCCCCCTACTCCCCGCCTGAATCCCGGAGTCCTGAATCTATGGAACGTCTCACCCTTCCCGGAACCACTCTGTCTGTTTCCCCCATCTGCATGGGGTTGGGGGGCTTCGGCGCCCGGATCCGCGGGGCGGAAGCGGAGCGCCTGCTCGCGACCTATCTGGAGCAGGGCGGCAACTTTGTGGATACGGCACACTGCTATGCGTGCTGGATTCCCGACGCCGGCGCCGGGTCGAGCGAGCGGGCTCTGGGGGAGTGCCTGCGGTCGCTTGGCGCTCGGGAGCAGGTGGTGATCGGCACCAAAGGGGGTCACACCGCCTTTGGGGAGGGCTATCCGCGCCCGGATGCCTTTCTTGCACCGGAGCGGATCGCGCTCGATCTGGCCGAGAGCCTGGAGCGGCTCCAGACTGAGCAGATAGAGCTCTACTACCTCCACCGCGATGACCCGCGGGTCCCGGTGGGCGAAATCATGGATGCCTTGAACCGGCACATTCAGGCACGCGCTATCCGGGAAATCGCCGCGAGCAACTGGTCGGAGGCGCGGATGGACGCCGCCAACGCCTATGCCGCCGAGCGGGGGCTCCGGCCGTTTGTCGCATCGCAGGTGCAATGGAGCCTGGCCACCCCCGCTCGCGAAATCGGCCCCGATCCCACGACTCGCTACGTGCTGCCGGAAACGGCGGCCTGGCACACGCGCACAGGGATGCCCATCATCGCCTACTCCTCGGCCGCCGGCGGCTTTTTCGCCGATCCCCCCCGGGTGAGCGCCCAGTACGACACGCCGGTGAACCACGCACGCCGCGACCGAGCGCATGCACTGGCCGCGGAACTGGGTGCCACTCCGACCCAGGTCGCCCTTGCCTACCTGCGCGCGCAGGCGTTCCCCGTGGTGCCCATCCTCGGCACCGTCAATCGCGATCACCTGTTGGAAGAACTGGGCGCAGCCTCCTTGCGGCTCACCACAGCACAGGCCGCGTGGCTCGAAGGCGGAGAGAAGCGGCTCTGAGAGGAGTGAGTGAAGAGGAGTGAGTGAAGAGGAGTGAG
>SYMT01000365.1 GCA_005805375.1 Actinomycetota bacterium | reverse complement strand
GGAGGGACGGCGGTTGGTGCACGACGCGGTACAGGACGGCCCAGCGACCGTCCGGCGACCAGCGCAGGCCCTGGGACTGGGGGAAGCGGCGGACCACGCGGGTGGGCGGGGCGTCCCACACCACGGTCGCGACCTCCTCGGCGGGACCCTCCGTGGGGGTGGCGGACACGAAGCGGCCATCCGGGGCCAGGGAGGCGCCGATGTGTCCGGGCAGTTTCCAGAGCTGCCGACCGGAAGCAGCATCAAACCCCACCAGTCCCCGGGAGGTGTCTTCCGCCAGGAGCACCCGAGCGTTGGCGGACCAGTGGAATTGGAACAAACCGCGCGCGGGCGGGGTAAGGCGACGCTGGATAGTCCCATCGCGGCGGCGCAGGAGGAGTGTCCCATCCCCGGCGTTGCAGACCACCTGGGCCACGTCGGGGCTGAGGCGGGCTTCCCCGTCTGCTTCGGGGAAGCGGCGCAGGAGGGGTCCGGGCCGCCGCGCGAACGCACCCGACGCCCCACCCCCCGACATCGCAAGCCTGGTCGTGCCTGCCATCGGCGACGAAAAAATAGAGACGACATTGGACGTTGGCGTCGTCTTCAGTAGCGTGATCGCTGCATCGGCAAGATCCCACTCCCAGATGTCCGCCTCCGGTCCTGCCGACCCGGGCGCGAGAAACACGATCGGTGCTTGCACTCCCATTTCAACCACCGCCCGCACCCGATGCGTGCCCGGCACCCAGGCGACGGACCGGGCGCGACGGCCGCGCGGGAGCTGGAGCCGGAATTCCGGGTGCGGGCGGTGGGGAGTATAGACCGCCAGCACGGTGTCGGGGCGCGGGTGGCTCGAGAGACCCGTCGCCCAATTCGCGACCACGAAGAGGCTGTCCGAGCTCCATGCGAGACAGGCGGGAACGGTCTGCGGCTCTGTGGCGCGATAGATCACCCGGTTGGTTTGTGTGCTCACCAACCAGGGACCACGCCACCGGCCCGGTAAGGGACAATTGGTTCCGCCTACCGCCAACCACGCCCCATCCGGAGAGTAGGCGGCCAGATCCGATCCGGAGAACTGCTCCCCCCACAGTGGAGCCGCCACCTTCCTGCCCTGCACCCACTGCAGGTTGGCGCTCCCTGCGCGGGGCTCCCGGCGGAGTTCGTGAATGTGCCCGTGGAAGGCGCGCGAGCCGTCGGGCGAGAATGCCCTGCCGATGGGGGTAAACGGACCAAGATCGGCGCCGTTCGCAGCGGCGTATACGTGTGGGGGAACCTCGGGGAACGGAATTGCGGGAATGGTCAGGCAGAGGTCTTGATCGCTTGCCTGTGCGTCGGGCGGGGTCAGTAGCCTTTCCCACTCCTCCGGGCGAGGAGAGTTCGTTTGAGCCAGAATCAACCCCACCCCATCCGGCGCCCAGCCGTTCGGCACACCTCCCGGCATGTGCCACAACTGCTTGCCCGTCTCCGTGCAGTAACACCGTGTGCCCGACATGAGAGTCATGACGACCAGGTAGGGTCCTTGGGGCGCCCAGGACACGTAGCCTGGAAACTCGGGAAGACGCGTTTTCCCGGGGGCGAAGGCCAGGGCTATGGACCGGTTCCCATCCAGGTCGCGGATCACGAGTGACCCGTCTGGGGACCGGAGTACGCCTCGGTCGGCGCCAGGAGACAAGGCAAGCCAATCGTCTCCCGAGCGCCCTCCTTGCAGGCGGTGGCCCAGGATGGCCATCGGCTCCGGCCTGCGGCCTAACCCAAACAGACGTATGGCGCTCTCCTTCCGAGAGTGAGCTCCGCCGATCAGTCCGAAACCCAACAGGGTCAGGGCAGCTGCAACGCAGCAGACTGCAAACTGGCGGCGAAGCGGGTTGTCGTGCTTCCCCAGCGGGGGGACAGGCTGCTGCGTGCAGCGGAGGCTGATGTTCCAGAAGGACTGCATGGGATTGAGTAGAATCACGGATCGGCAGAAAAGGACCAGAGGCTCCCTTCCATTGTACGCCGATGATCTTCCGCGCCCGCACATAGTCCAGCGCCTGATCCACCTGCCGGTAGTATCCCAGGTGCCCGATGTACCACCGGCGATTGATCGAGGGGCCGGTACGTCGGAACTCGTTCCCCCAGGCATCGCAGGCGAAACGATCGGTGCCACGCCCTGCGCGTTGGTGAGGCATTGCACCGTGCCCTGGTGGTCCAGGTGGTAGGTGCGGCGCTCTCCGGTCAGTGGGGTCACCAGCGTGGCCAGGGTGGCGCCGCGGAAGTAGCGACGGAGGGTGACGCTCATCGTGCCTTACCGTCCGCTTTGGGTGCGGGCAGGGGATAGCCCCGGAATGTGCGGAGATCGTCCTCCGTGACGCAAAGGAATACCCGCCCGCCAAACCGGATCCACCGCGCCGGCGAATAGTACCGGCGCCGGGGGCCCCAGCAGCCTTTTCCCCAGGCGATGTGCCACAGAGGACCGTCGTCATAACCGTCCCATTCAGGGTTCGTGATTTGCCCGGTCGATACCCAACAGCGCGGAAGGCTGTGTAGTGGCCAGGCGAAAAGCAAGATGACCACCACGCGGACAGCCGTGCGTGTGAGCAATCGGGTGGTCTGACGTAGTGTCGCGCGAACTCTGCTGCAGCGAGCGCTGATGAAGAGTTGCTTCTCAGTTTCTTGCATGTGTGGGTACCCTGGTCGGCGAGCTAGCTGGCGGCCCCCTGGGGTCCGATGGGGGGGACTGTCCGAGCTGGTCTGCGCGGAACCACCAAAAGTATGGCACTCCCCCCGGCACCGGTGTGCCCCGGCGATCGGAACACACCCAGGTCCTGAACTCGAGATGAAACCATCCGGGGGTTTGAGTTGCAGGCCAGTACTGACTTGATACCGTGCTGGCCGTTCCGAGCCAGCAGGGCAGGCGCAGGAGGTCGGGAAGTGGATGATGGATCTCAAGTAGCCCGGGTGAGTCGAACATGCAGATAGTGTACCGGCACTCCCGACTGCTTCCCGTCGGGTCTCGGCTAATCCAAGAACTTTGCGCACCGCCGTATACCCAGTTGGCAGGAGGCATTGCAGCCCCACACCTACCCGGTTGTCCGTCGCCGGTGGAACGAGGCTTACCTTCCTTACTCCGGTGCGGACTCAGGGCGGACTGTCGCCTGATTCTCCTCTGCGTCCCCTCTGTGTCTCTCTGTGTCCTCCGTGGGGGGAAGTCGGTCTCGCACCGCTCTGGTGTCCCTTTGTGGTGCTTTGCGACCTTTGCGGTTCATCTCTCTGCGCTCCTCTGCGGTGCGGAAGCCGGTCCCCCGGCAGATGTCTGGACCAGTTTGTCCAGCGGCATAACCTCTTCTCTCCCGGCTGCGTCTATAATCTCGACGTGACGCAGACCAGGATCCGGGGCCGTGAGAGAAGAACTTGCTGCCGACTCCTTGTGGGGTGGGTGCTGCTCCTCGCCGCCGGGTGCGGAAGGGGGGGCGGCTCCCTCCGCGCGCCCGTCCTGTCGTTCGGTGGGTCGGGCTATCACGACGGCGAGTTTCACATGCCCCGCGAGGTAGGGTTCTCGCCCGATGGCCGGCGCCTCTACATTCTGGATCGGTCGCACCGGCTCCAGGTGTTCGCGCCGGACGGGCGGTTTCTCGAGGTCTGGCCCACGCCCGCGGGCCCGCTCGGCAATCCGCGCGGGCTGGATGTGGACCCGCAGGGGGAGATCTATGTGGCGGACACGCACAACAGTCAGGTGCTGGTCTATTCGCCCGCGGGACAGTTGCTGCGGCGCTGGGGCCGTTCCGGCAAGCGCCCCGGTGAGTTCATCTCGGTAACCGGGGTGGCGGTGGACGGCGCGGGCAACATCTGGACCTGCGAGTACGGAGGGTACAATGACCGGATCCAGAAGTTCGATCCGACCGGGCGGGTGCTCCTGACGCGAGGCACGTTCGGGACGCGGCCGGGAGAGTTCAACCGTCCGCAGGGGATCACCGTCGGCCCCGATGGCCGCATCTACGTGGCCGACGCGGTCAATCACCGCGTGCAGATCCTCCATCCCGACGGCAGTTTTGCTGCACAATGGGGCCGGGTGGGATCGGCGCCGGGTGAACTACGGTATCCCTACGAGGTAGAGTTCGATGCGCAGGGGCGGCTTTACGTGGCGGAGTTCGGCAACTGCCGGATCTCCGTGTTCGACCGCCGCGGGCGGTTTCTTACCTGCTTCGGGCGGCCGGGCCGGGGCCCCGGCGAGTTCGATCATCCCTGGGGCGTCAGCGTGGCGCCCGGCGGGGATATCTATGTGTCGGACACGATGAACTACCGCATCCAGAAGTTCGCGCCGCTGCGTTCGGATTGATCCACCATGCCCGCCATCCAGTTCTCGCACCCGTGGTACCTGCTGCTGCTGCCGCTGCTGGTGGTGGGCGCCGCGTACGTGGTGCGCCGGAGCCTGGCGGGCCTGCCGGAGGGGCGGGCCAGGTGGTCGCTCGGCCTGCGGGTGGCGATTGTGGTACTGGCCGTGCTGGCGCTGGCCGGCCTGCAGATGAGCCTCCCGACCCAGAAGCTGGCGGTCCTCTTCTTGCTGGACCAGTCCGACAGTATCCCCCCGGAGCAGAAGCGGCTGGCGCTGGACTTTGTGAATCAGGCCTCGCAGCGGATGGGTCCGCGCGATGAGGCCGGCGTGCTCGTGTTCGGGACAGACGCCTACGTCGAGATGGAGGCGCGCCCGGCCCTCAGTCTGAAGCAGATCCACAGCCTGCCCGCCCGCGATTATTCCAACCTGGCCGGAGCCGTGCGCCTGGCGCTGGCGGCGTTCCCGGATGATGCGCAGCGCCGGGTAGTACTCCTCTCCGACGGCAACGAGAACCTCGGCAGTGCGCTGCAGGAGGTCGAGGCGGCGCGGGGAGCGGGCGTGCAGGTGGACGTGGTGCCCATCACCTATCGCTACGAGCGCGAGGTGCTGCTGGAGAAGATGACCCTTCCAGGGGAGGCAAAGGTCGGGGAACCGTTCGAGATTCGCGTGGTGGCGCGGAGCACGGTGCCCACCGGCGCGACGCTGCGCCTGCTGCGCAACGGCGCCCTGATCGCCCAGCAGCGCGTGGACCTGCTGGAAGGGCCGAATGTCATCACGTTCCCGCAATCGCTGGAGGAGGCGCGGTTCCACACCTACGAGGCCGTGCTTGAGGCCACCGGCGATCAGTTGGCGGAGAACAACCGGGCCCTCGGTTTCGTGCTGGTGCGCGGCAAGCCCCGAGTGCTCATCGTGGATGAGGATCCGAACGACGCCCGGTTCCTGGCCGGAGCGCTCCAGGGGCAGCAGCTCCAGGTGGATGTGCGCGCGCCGGGCCAGCTTCCCGCCACCCTGGCCGAGTTCCAGAGCTACGACAGCGTGGTCCTCAGCAATGTGCCCGCCTACCAGCTCACGCCGGACCAGATGAAGGCGATCCGCAGCAGTGTGCGCGATCTGGGCACCGGTCTGGTGATGGTGGGGGGCGAACACTCCTTCGGCCCCGGCGCCTACCGCGGCACTCCCATCGAAGAGGCGCTGCCGGTGGACATGGAGGTCCGCAAGCAAAAGGTCATGCCCGTGGGGGCGGTGGCCATGATCCTCCACACCTGCGAGTTCCCGGACGGAAACCGGTGGGCGGCGGACACGGCCGCAGCGGTGGTGGATGTCCTCGGCGCGCGCGACAAGGTGGGCGTGCTTCTCTACGGGTCCGGCGAGGAGTGGGGCGTGCGCATGCAGCCCGCCGCCAACAAGCCGCGCCTGAAATCGGAAATCTACAACCTCAACCCGGGTGATGCGCCGGACTTCCAGCCCCTG
>SYMT01000364.1 GCA_005805375.1 Actinomycetota bacterium | reverse complement strand
GATTTCGGCAATACCGCGAAGGCGGCTACGATTTCCTGGTCCTGACCGACCACGGCAAGGTATCGGACGTCTCCTCGCACTCCACGCAAGATTTCCTCGCGATTTCCGGGAGCGAGCTCCACCCCGAGAATCCCTATGGCGGCGACCGCTACCATTTTGTCGCCATCAATATCCGGGAGCCGGTACCGTACAACGACCGGCACCCGAATGAGGTGATTGCCGACGTGGCGCGGCAGGGGGGGCTCACCGTAGTCTGTCACCCATACTGGTGCGGACACAGCCTCCGCGATATCGCTCCCTTGACCGGGTGGTTCGCAGTGGAAGTCTACAACGACACCTGCATGCGCATCGGCAAGGGGTATTCCGAAGCACACTGGGACGACCTGCTCGATCAGGTAGGACCGTGCTGGGGGATCGCCGCCGACGACGCGCATGGGGTAGATGACGATGTCTTCCACGGGTGGATCATGGTGAAGGCAGAAGAACTGACGTTGCCTGCATTGCTCACCGCCCTCCGAGAGGGAGCTTTCTACAGCACCCAGGGTCCCGAACTCCTCGACATGAACGTGGAGGAGCGCACCGTAACACTGTCGGGAGGCGCCGAGCGGCAGGCGCCGGTCGTCTCCGTGCGCTGTTCTCCGGCCCGCTCCATCGTCTTCAAGGGCCAGCGCTCCCGCGGCCAGCGCCTCGAAGCCGCAGCCGGTGAAGCCCTCACTTCTGCAGAATACCCGGTCACCCGCGGCGAGAAATACGTCCGGGTGGAAATCACCGACCCCGAGGGACGACGCGCCTGGTCCAATCCGGTCTTCTTCCCGAATCCATAGCGGCCCCAAGCTCCCACTGCGCCGCTGCACATGAAAACCCGTCACCCTGGGGAACTGGAGACCGGTCCGCAGTGCCCGCAGACCGCCGAGACGGGGTGGGAGCTTTGTCGCGCCGGACAGCACGGGCGGTGGGGCCGGCATGTTTCGTGCACTCGTGGTGCACGAAACATGCCGGCAGGCCGTCCGCCCCACCGCCGCCTTCTGCGGGGGCGTCAGGACATTGAGGAGATCACTTCGAGCGCCGCCTCATGGTTTGCTTCAGCGGCCGGTCGGTCGGCTGCGTACAATCTGCAGAAGCTGCGGGCACAGTTGGCGTGAGGAATCCGGTCCGCGGTCAGGGCATTCACCGCAGCCATCGCTCGATCCCGTTCCGGGGTTGACCCGGCGTGGTCTACCTTTTCTTATTGAGGGAACAGGGCGCACAGAATCAGCCCGCGCTCCCGATAGAGGTTCTTTCGCCCGATCGGATCCGCCAGATGGAAGAAGGTCAGCGTGGTCAGCGCCCGGCATCGCGCATGCCCCTCCTCCACCACCGGGCGGGGCGTCAACCCGTAGAACTCGATCAGGTGCTCGGGATCGGTGTCGAACGTCCCGAGCGGGTAGATCAACAGCGGGAGCTCGTCCTGGAGGGCTTCGGGGTCCCCTCCGGCTATCTGAAACGCACCGGCAATCGGAAAGTAGTCTCGCTTCAACGCAGAGTTGCAGGGCTTACAGGCAGCAGCGTAGTTGCACGGGTGGTAGGCAAGGAGATAGTAGCCGCGGTCAACCCCCACGGGATCGGTAATCGTGATCCCGGCGTCTCGCAGTGACACGGGGGCGCGCCAGGGACGAATTCCTTTCTTCGGCCGAAAGTGTTCTACATCCTGCTCCCCGGCTCCATATCTCACCGACTCCAGTTTTCGCTCACAGTACGCGCACTTGCTCTCTCCCTGGAGCCGCATGTACACCGGCTTCACTTCGCTCCAGATGGAGCCGGTCTCCGCGTAGCGCCCCGCTGCCCGGAATCTCTGTGTGCGCTCCGCAGCGCGGGTGAGCCAGCCAGGTATGCGCCGTCCTCGCGCTCGCCCGTAAAGGTGTAGCCAGTCCCTTCCAGCAAGCGGCCGATGAGAGTGCGCACCTGCGAGAACCGGCCCTTGTTCTCGGCCTCTAACTGCGGAAGCCAGACGGGCAGCGGGACCAGCGAATACGCTTCCTCAAACAGGCTCCGGATGCGCTGCGCGCGCAAATGAGCTGGCCGAACGCGCACCCGGATCAACTCGATCGGTGGTTTCGACGCGGCGCGTGGCCCCGTAGCCGACGAAGAAGAACGCGTCGCTCGAACTGCTGAAGATCGGGTGCCACCGTTTGTCGTCCGGATGGGTCCATTCGGGCAATTCCAGGTCTCCCCGCCTGCGCAGCACGATTTCGGACTCGATCGGACCCTCGCCGATAGGGCCCATCGCGCGGTATTCCTGCTCGTGCGGCGTAAACTCCGCCTGCAGCACGGCGGTGGCGGCCGGGTCCGGGATGTCTTCACCGGGCTCGCGCCGGATCAACCGGTAGAGCGGCAGCCCTCCGGCCTGCACCGCGGGCCCCAGCGCCGCAATCCCGATGCTCTTCAGCAGGGTGGTTTTCCCCGCACCGTTGTTTCCCAGCAGCAGATTCACGTTTGGGAGCGCGGGCGCCTGCGGAAAGCCGAGGCGGCCGAAGTCCTGATCCGGGTGAACGAACTGCACCTACGTCTTCCGGAATGTTCGGAATCCCTGTATGTGAATTCGATTGGCGTACGTGGGTTTTGCGGTTAGGAAATAGGGGATGGGAGGATGGAAAATAGCGGGTAGGGGTAGGAGGGGGGATAGCCACGCAGGTGCTTTCTTTATGTGGTCCCGGTTCTTCGTCAGGAAGCGGGGCGATAGTGCAGGCTTTCCGGGTCGTCCGGGTGCAGGGAGGCGGAGCGGGTGGTGACGCGGCCCTGGGTCAGAGCGAAGACGGCGGGGAGCACAACGAGTGTGGCGATGGTTCCCCCGAGCAGGCCACCGAGCACGGCGCGCCCCAGCGGGGCCCCCTGGTCGCCCCCTTCGCCGAACCCCAACGCGAGCGGGAGCATCCCCGCGGCCATCGCCAGACTGGTCATCAGGATCGGACGCAGGCGGGCTCCCGCGGCGTCCACTGCCGCATCGCCCGGCGCGGCTCCCTCCCGACGCCGGCGTTCTGCAAAGGTAACCAGCAGAATGGCATTCGCCACTGCCACTCCCATCGCCATGATGGCCCCCATGAACGACTGCACATTGACCGTGGTTCCGGTGACCAGCAGTGCCAGCGTCACCCCCACCAGGGCAGCCGGCACCGCGGCGAGCGCGGCAATGGCGAGGCGCCCACTCTGGAAGTTCGCCGCCAGCAGGAGGAAGAGAATGATGAGCGTGGCGCCGAGTCCCTGCAGCAGCCCCTCCAGCAGGCGTTCCATCGGCGCCAGTTGCCCGCGCACCGTGACGGTCACCCCCTTCGGCGCCGCGCCGACCGCCGCCAGCGCATGCCGGATCCGCCGCGCTGCCGCGCCCAGATCCTCGCCGTACACGTTCGCTGTCAGCGTCACCATGCGCTGCATGTTGTAGCGATCGTACTCCCCGACGGTATTGCTCTCGGTGACGTTCGCCACGCTGCGCAGAAGCACCGGATTCTCGGCGGTACGGTTCACCTGCAGGTTCCGGATCTCGTCCAGCGAGTTCATCCGGTCGGTGGGGATCTGCACCTGTACCTGGTACGCGTTGCCGGAGTTGGGATCGCGCCAGTAATTGGGCTCGGTAAAGCGACTGGATGAGGTGGCCGCCACCAGTGCCCGCGCGACGTCCTGGGCAGTGACTCCGGTCTGCGCGGCCCGCTCCCGGTCAATGGTGACCGCCACCGTCGGGTAGTCCAGGGTCTGACCGTATTGCAGGTCGCGCAGGGTCGGGATGCGCTCAAGCGCCTGCCGGATCTTCTCCGCATGCTCGCGGTCGTCCGCCAGCTTCGGTCCGGAGACCGCCACCTCGATCGGGGTCGGGGAGCCGAAACTCAGCACCTGCCCGATCAGGTCCGCCGGTTCGAACGAGAGCCGCACTTCGGGCAGGGCGCGCGCCATCCGGATGCGCAGCGCCTCTTGAATCGCTTCCAGGGGCGGACGCCCGTCGGGCGCCAATTCTACCTGGAGCACGGCCTCTTCGGGGCCGCTCGTCCAGAGGTGGATCGTGTTCACCGGGTAGGAGGAGGGCTGTACCCCCAGAAACCCGAGGCTTGCCCGTACGGAGCGTTCTCCTACTTCAGCCTTCAGCAGGGCCAGCGTGCGCAGGAGGTAGTCTTCCGTTTTCTCGATGCGCGTCCCGGTGGGCGCCCGCAGCCGGACGCGGAGCAGCGAGGCGTCCACGCGGGGGAAGATCTCGACGCCGAGGCGGGGCAGTACCAGTGCCAGGGCGCCGCCGCAGGTCAGCAGGTACAGCGGAGCAACCCACCGGCGCAGGTCCGTCCAGCGGGCTAATCGCGCCTGGTAGCGGTCCTGGAACGCCACGAAGCTGCGTCCCGGCCCATGCACGGCGCGGGTGCCGAAGAGCCAGACGCAGAGCACCGGGACCAGGGTGGACGAGAGCACGTAGGAGGCCGCCATGGCGAACCCCACCGCGAGCGAGAGCGGCACAAAGAGCGCTCGTCCCAACCCGACCAGGAAGAAGGAGGGCAGGAACACCGCCACCACACACAGCATCGCCAGGAGACGCGGCGCCTGCGTCTCCTGACTCGCGTCGAGCACGGCGCGTGCCAGCGGCTTCCCCTGCGCGAGGTGGGTGTGAATGTTCTCGATGGAGACGGTTGCCTCGTCCACCAGGATGCCCACCGCCAGCGCCAGCCCTCCCAGGCTCATCACGTTCAGCGTCTGCCCCGACAGCCAGAGCCCGACCGTCGCGGCCAGAAGCGCCAGCGGGATGTTCAGCACGACGACAACCGCGCTCCTGACGTCGCGCAGGAAGAGCAGCACCATCAACCCGGTGAGGATCGCCCCGAGCAGCGCCTCCCAAGCCAGCCCGGAGATTGCGTGACGGACATAGCCGGACTGGTCGAACGCATACGAGATGCGGATGTCCTCCGGCACAAGCGCCTGGAACCGGGCCAGGTTGCGCCGCACCTCGTCCACCACTGCCAGCGTGGAGGCATCCGCCCGCTTCGCCACGGGGATATACACGGTGCGACGGCCGTTCACGAGCGCATACCCTGTCGGGATGTCCGCACTGTCCTTCACATCGCCCACATCGCGTAGGAACACCGGGTTCGTCCCCGCGCGGATCGGGACCCCCTCCAGGTCCTTGATGGCGGGAACCAGTGAGTTGACCGGCACCATCGGCATGCGGTCTCCCAGGCGGATGACGCCGGAAGGGCTGATGGTGTTTGTCGTCGCGAGTGCGCGCACTACTTCGTCCGGCGACATTCCCCGGCTGCGCAGTTTCTCCGGGTCCACGCGCACCACCATCGTGCGCTGCTGCCCCCCGAACGGCGGGGGGGCGGAGACGCCGGGCAGGGTGGAGAAGAGCGGACGGACCTTGAAGAGCGCCAGATCCTGCATCTCACCCAGGCTGCGCGAGTCGCTGGAGAACACCAGGCTGCCGACCGCCACGCTCCCCGCATCGAAGCGGACCACGAACGGCGATACCGTCCCCGGCGGCATGAACGCGCGGGAACGATTCACCTGTGCGATGGTCTCCGCGAGTGCCTGAGCCATGTTCGTGCCGGGATGAAAGTAGAGCTTGATCAGCGCCACTCCCTGGATGGAGCGCGATTCGACATGCTCAATGCCGGTCACGTAGAGGAAGTGGTACTCATAGTAGGAGGTGAGGAACGCCTCCATCTGGCCCGGATCCATCCCGCCGTAGGGCTGAGCAACATAGATCACCGGCGTCCCCAGATCCGGCAGCAGGTCCATCCGCATCCGCTGGAGCGCCACGCCGGCCCCCAGAATCAGCGCGACCATCGCCACCACCACGGTGAGCGGGCGCCGGAGAGAAGCGGCTACCAGGTTCATGGGACTCGTTCCTCCGCTCCGGCTGGGAGCCGGCCCACCGCAAAATCCAGCGCGGCCCGCGCCTGTTCTCGCTCATAGCGGGCGCGCACGAGGTCGTAGCGGGCCACTGCAAACGCCACCTGCGTCTGCGACAGTTCCACGATCGAGCCAAGCTGGGCGCGATACCGCTCGGTACCCAGCTTCAGTGCGTCTTCGGCCCGGACCAGTTGCCGGAGTGCAACCCGGACCCCCTCATCGGCGGCCGTCAGGTTGGCCAGGGCGCTGATGACCTGACGGCGAATCTGGTTCTCCCACTCGTGCACCTGCTGGCGCAACGCAGCCAGATTCCGTTGGCCCTCCACCACCTGACTCTCCACCAGCCGTCCGGTGAAGACCGGAATGGTGATGCCCAGACCCACTGCCCAGGGCTTATCCGAGGGCGCCACGGGCGAGGGGTTGATCCTGCCCACGCTGCCCACCCCGACCACAAACGGGCGATTGCCCGCCTTCGCCGCCGACACGAGGTGCTCGGCGGCGCGCACCTGGGCGAGCGCCTGACGGAGTTCCGGGCGATGGCGTCCTGCCTCGGAGAGCAATGCCTCCGGGGTCGGCGGCGGCACGGCCGGCGCGGGCTCGGCGGACACATTCATCGCGCCCGCAACTTCTCCGGGCGGAGGATCTTCCAGAGCCGTCTCCACCGCTACGTCCCGGCCCACGGCCGCGCTGAGGGCAGCGTAAGCCGACCCCACGTCCCCACCCGCCCGCACCAGCGCCAGTTCCGCCTGGGACACGTTCAGCTCGGCGAGGTCCACATCCAGCCGCGTGCCCAGGCCATTGGCGCGGAACGTCTCCGCCTGCCGGGCCACCAGCCGGCGCTGTTCCAGTAGATCCCGATTGACGGAACGCAGTTGTTGCGCCTGGAGTACCGCCAGGTACGTGGTGCGCACCTCCAGCACCACACGCGCCTGTTCCATTGCGAGACCCTCGGCGCCGGCAGTCACGTCCGCCCGGCGCGCGCGCACCTGGTTGTGCGTCCGGCCAAAGTCGAGCAGAGTCTGGGTGAAGTTCAGGCTGGCTCCCACCTGCTTCTTGATCGGTGTTCCCGCCAGCCCGCCCAGGAACAGCGGCGGCGCCCCCAACGGCCCATCTGTGACGGAACCCTGGATCTCCACCCGGGGCAAGAGCCCCGCCCGTGCCTGATCCACCCGGGCCCGTGCCGCACTCAGCCGCTCCTCCGCTCCGAGCAGTAGGGGCCGCCCCGCCAGTGCCTGCCGGATCGCTTCTACCAGACGAAACGGGGCGGGAGGCGGCGCCATGCTAGGGTGTAGGGTGTAGGGTGTAGGGTGTAGGGCGCCGCCCGGTGCGGAGCGTGTACCACACGGCTCAGTCCCCGACGCGGGTTGCGGACCGCAGAGGCCCAGGGCGACAGGTATGAGGAAACACAAACTAGGAGCGAGTGTCCGAGTAGGGTATGGGGTGTGGGGTGTGGGGTGTCGAGAG
>SYMT01000363.1 GCA_005805375.1 Actinomycetota bacterium | reverse complement strand
GACGGCGCGCGGGTGAAGGCGACGGAAGGGCACCCGTTCTTCGTCGAGGGGAAGGGCTTCGTCGCGGCGCGGAAACTGGCGCGCGGGGATCTGCTGCGGTGCGTGGATGGACGGTGCGTGGCGGTGGTGGGCCTGGGGTGGGAGGAGGCGCGCACCCGGGTCTACAACTTCGAGGTGGAGGCGACGCACACCTACTACGCCGGCGGCGTGTGGGTGCATAATGCGCGGCCGTGCTTTGACCTGCGGGAGCAAGCCATCGCTGATTACCTGTCAGATTTGGGTCGAAATGTGCAGCCGAATCCGCTGCAGGGAGTTACGGGTGCGGGCAGGCAAGGGGATGCGCTTGTGGATGGCGTGCTGACTGAGTTCAAGAGTCCTGATTTTGGCCCCGGCTCGAATACGATCCGGAACGAAGTGGGTCGTTCGGTGAAGGGGACGGGACAGGCTCGGACCATCGTGATTGATGGTCGCGGAACCGGCTTGACCGAGGACGAGGCACTGCGCGGTATCGCACGGGCTCTTGGTGTCCCCCACTACGCGAAAAAGCTGGATTACTTGGCGATCATCGGCGATGACTTCTTCGTGGGGCGGGCACCCCGATAGGGGGCAGTCATGTCCGTAGACATCACCGTGTTGGTGCGAGGTAGCAGCGGCCTGGAGGAGGTGGCACAGGCGGTCCAGAAACTCCTGCCCGTTTCCCTTCCGCTCGTCTCTTCAGCCGATGATCCCTGTTTTGAATGCACGACAGGGTTACTGGATACCGGGATCACCGTTTTCCTGGCAGACTTCGTGGATGATCAGGGGTTGCCACTGTCGCGCTACGAAATCGGGATCGGATTGGACTGGACGCGCACAACACTGCACGCCGAGGAGTCCCTTGCGCTCCGGCGCCTGATAGCAGTTTTCCTCTCGCGTAGTTTGGTTGTCGCTTACCAATGGGATTGCCTTGTGCTGGAGGGCGTACAGCGAGCGATCCCATTCTAATCGCCATACTGTTGATGTGTAATTTACACAGGATACCTGAACTCCCACCAGCACAGCAGCAATAATCTAGTGCATACGGGGGATCCCACGGGCAAACTGTATATGGAATCCACCGCAGCGGGGGGGGGCGGTGGCATAGCTCAGTGGCGATCCCGCGGAGAGAATCCTGAGGGGCGTGGCCACCGGCGCCCTCAGCGGCGTGGTAGCGGGGCTCTTCCCCCAGAGCCTGATCGGCGCCGTGGCCGGGGGCGCGCTGGCCAGCGTGGCGGTGCAACCCTACGAGATGCCTCTGGGCTGGCGCTGCAGTTACAGCATGATGGAGATCACCCTCTCGGCGGGGATCGGGGGTGCGGCGCACGGCGCCGGGGTGGCGGCAGCGCAGATGGCGCCCAGGGTGGCGGGCTTTTTCCGAGGTGGCGCCTGCTTCGCGGCGGGAACGCCGATCGCCACGCGGGATGGCGACAAGCCGATTGAGGAGATCCGCGCCAGGGACACCGTGCGCACCGCGGACCCGGCCACCGGGCAGCAAAGCTACGGAAAGGTAGTGCGCACTTTCGTCGGTGAAGTCGAAAAGATCCTGGAGGTGGAGACGGCAGACGGCAGACGGCGCCCGCGTGAAGGCGACGGAAGGCCACCCGTTCTTCGTCGAGGGCCGCGGTTTCGTCGAAGCGCGAAAGCTGGCGCGCGGGGACCTCCTGCGGCGCGTGGACGGACGGCGCACCGCGGTGGTGGGCCTGGGGTGGGAGGAGACGCGCACCCGGGTCTACAACTTTGAGGTGGAGGGGACGCATACCTACTACACTGCCGGCGTGTGGGTGCATAATGCGCGGCCTTGCCCGATCGCATACGGTCCCTCGGCAGACGGAGGGCTCCGCGATTTTGCGAATGCACACGATGCGATCAATCTCAATGATCTTCCCGGACCGCCGGATGGTGACTGGATCCGATACAGCCTGTCCACTCTTGATCAGGCGAAAGCCGACGGGCGGGACGTGCTTTTCGATCTCACGAACATGGATGATATCCCGGGAGTGCTTGCAGGCACCGGTGAGTGGGCGGACAACGTCACGGGGCACGAACTTCGCCATATCCGGAGTAACTGGAATTCTGGATTTAGCGATAATGTGACGTTCTACTTTTTCGGGCACGAAGCGAGTCCGCCGTGGCTGTGGAACCACTAACCTGGATGCTTGGCGCCGGATCGGCCACACTGCAGTTCGTGGCAGGCACACATGATGTTTCACGAATCGCAGTGTACGTGCGACGTGATGGCAACACACGGATGCTCGGCGTAGCAGACCAGCAACTGCTTCTCCAAGGGCTGATGGACTGCCTCGAATCGCCGGCGACGCTTCAGCACCGCTGCTTGCCAATAATGGGTGGGAATCGACGATACTGGTGGGTGCTGTCCCTGACCGACCCGAGTGCTTCCGTATGGGTATCACCGGGCGCAGAAGGGCGCGTGGTGACGATTCTTGATGCGGGTGGCCAGGAGATAGTAGTACTGAACATCTCGACTGCGGAAGAAGCAGAGTGGCTGCACAGCATTGTAAGACGCATCGCGCGCTTCGAGCTTCCCGCAGGATCGAGTGAGTTGTGCTTCGTCGTGCGCAACAAGCGTGGGTGGACCGAGATCTGGCTTCGCCGCGCTGGGGAGTTGCGTCTACTGGGCGCAGATTCGGGCGCCCTCATCCGGGAGCGGCTGCTTGCAGGGCTGCAGGCTCCCGAATCCTTCTCGCAGCAGCCCGAGAGGTTCGGTGCAGCGTCGCGTTGGGGCTGGTGGTTTCTGTCGCTGACTGCCCCCCACGCTACGTTCTGGGCAGCAGAGTCGCCCCGCGGACGAGAAATCACGATCGTGGATCGCGAGGGACACCCGCAGTTCGTCTTCACCCTCAGCCCAGCGGAGGCGGACGTCTGGCGATGCCGTCTCTCGGACAGCCCTGACTCCGCTGCGGTTGCGGGATAGGCCGGGCGCGACCTTCATTCGACCTTTCGCCAGATCCTACGGAGGATACGCAACCCCAGATAGCCCGCTACGACGCGTACGGCCGGAAGACGGCGAGCGCCGGGCCGGAGGAAACGAACTTCCAGTTTGGCGGAGCCTGGGGGTACGAGAGCGACGCACCCGCCGGCCTGATGCGGCTGGGCGCCCGCTACTACGCCGCCGCCGTGGGCCGCTTCATCAGCCCGGACCCGAGCGGCTACGGCGGCGGCCTGAACCTCTACCAGTACTGCAGCAACAACCCGGTGAACGCGGTGGATCCCACCGGCAACGTGCCCGTGCTCCTGGTGACGGCAGCGGCGGGCGGAGTGATCGGCGGCGTGGCGGGGGGCGCAGTCGCCTGGATCAGCGGCGAAGACGCGGAAGGCATCCTGCGGGGCGTGGCCACCGGCGCCCTCAGCGGGGTGGTAGCGGGGCTCTTCCCGCAGAGCCTGATCGGCGCTGTAGCCGGAGGGGCGCTGGCCAGTGCGGCGGTGCAAACCTACGAGATGTCTCTGGGCTGGCGGTGCAGCTACAGCGGGGTGGAGATCGCCCTCACCCAGCGGCGGCTCGATCTGCGGCCCTTTGCCGCGTTGAAAGGGATGGCTGCTCCCGCCTAATCTACCGTACCAGGGAATCACACCCGGCTCGCACTATGGTGTTCGACGGACGTGGGTCTGGATTGACACCGGACGAGGCAGCACGTGGTCTCGCGCGGGTCTTCGGAGTTCCGAACTGGAGCGCCAAGCTAGACCATGTCGCAATCATTGGTGACGCGTTCTTCATCGGACGGGGACCGTGACCGGGGAAGTCGGGGACCAACAGACGCCAAGCAGGGACGGCGAAGGCGCGAGTGGAGACAGCTCGCTTCCCCCGCCCATCCTTGCAGGCCTATGCACTGATGGAGCATACACGGTAGCTCGCTGCTGCCTATTCTGTCGAACTGTAGCCGGACTGGTGTCGGTGCCCAAACGAGCGGATTCTACCAAGATGGCGATTGAAACTACGATTCTGATCCGCGGTTCCGGAGACACGACAGCAGTGGCGAATGCCTTGATGCAGATACTCCCGATCCAGCTTCGACAGCGCCCGAGTGCTGATGAATTGGCCTTCGACTGTGGCGCTCAATTCCTCGGCTTCTGGATTGATGTCTCTCTGGCCGACCTGGTGGATGATCGGGGCTTGCCGTTGTCATCGTATGAAGTAGCGATCGATCTGTGCTGGTGCCGACGAACGTTTTCTCCGGATGAGGCGACAGACTTCTTGAGACTGCTCACAACCTACATTACGCGCAAATTGGAAGAGGGCACGGGATGGGACTGCCTTGCACTGGAGGGTGTGCAAAGGGTCATCCCACACCGTTAAGTCCCGTGCGAGAATAACTCATCCAATTCTGGGTGAGCGCAAAGAACGCATCTCGCAGGTGCAGATCGTCCCGCTGCAGTCCTGGCGGGGTAGATGTGGGGACCTTGCACCATCCTACCAATTTCGAGGACTTGGGTTGGTTGGAGGTCGGCGCTGGCCTGCACTTCATGAACAGGTGGCCCAACGCCCGTTGCAATTCGCGGGGGCGACGCTATCCAGAGGGTCCGAGCCGACCAGGATCCCGCTTCTCGGTGGTGCGGGATCGGCCGGAAGCAATCCTCCGCGGCGATCACTGGCGCCAGTACCTGGCGGACAGCACTGGGCGAAGCTGACCGCTGCCTGGGATAGGTCCTGTGGTAATGGTTGGACGGTAACCCCAATGGCCGCCGGAACCGCTACCGGTACAGCCAGAACAACCCGGTCACCGGAGTGCACCCCGGTGCCACGTGCCCGTGCTGGTGGTCACCGTCACCGTAGGCGGGTGATCGGCGGCGTGGCGGGGGGCACGGTCGCCTGGATCAGCGGCGAAGACGCGGAAGGCATCCTGCGGGGCGTCGCCACCGGCACGCTGAGCGGGGTGGTAGCGGGGCTCTTCCCGCAGAGCCTGATCGGCGCTGTAGCCGGAGGGGCGCTGGCCAGTGCGGCGGTGCAAACCTACGAGCTGTCCCTGGGCTGGCGGTGCAGCTACAGCGGGGTGGAGATCGCCCGCTCCGCCGGCATCGGGGGTGCGGCGCACGGCGCCGGGGTGGCGGCGGCGCCGATGGCGCCCAGGGTGGCGGGTTTCTTCCGGGGCAGCTACTGCTTCGCGGCGGGAACACCGATCGCCACGCGGGAGGGAAGCAAACCCATTGAGGAGATCCGCGCCAGCGACACGGTGCGGACGGCGGACCCGGCGACGGGACAGCAGAGCTACGGGAAGGTAGTGCGCACCTTCGTCGGCGAAGTCGAGAAGATCCTCGAAGTCGAGACAGCGGACGGCGCCCGCGTGAAAGCGACCGAAGGCCACCCGTTCTTCGTGGAGGGCCGCGGCTTCGTCGCGGCGCGGAAACTGGCGCGCGGGGACCTGCTGCGCCGCGTGGACGGACGGCGCGTGGCGGTGGTGGGACTGGGGTGGGAGGAGACGCGCACCCGGGTCTACAACTTTGAGGTGGAGGGGACGCACACCTACTACGCCGCCGGCGTGTGGGTGCATAATGCGCGACGTGACTGCAGCAAATTCGCTCTTGATGCTTGGGAGCAGAACCCTGCCGTCGGCAGACCGCATGTGCTGTATCCGCTCCACGGGTTGCCGACTCTGGGTCAGACAGTTGGCGAAAGCAACTGGGATCACCATGTGATGAACCTCTCTCCGGATGAGATCGTCACCGACTTCTTCCCAGAGACCAGCCAGTGGTCTGGGCTCGTCCTCCCGGACTACCTCGCCAAGTTGGTCCATTATCCGAACGCCGTTGGCGTGATGCCGCTCTCGGACGAACTGCTCAACTACGTGCGGGCGAACGGGACGTTGCCCACACGACAAGAGCGGGGTTTTTGAGCAGTATTTGGTCCGCACACGTCACACTATCGCATGGATTATGTGGGGGGGGGAGACATGCCAGTACAGGGCAGACCGAACGCATGTGGATGGGAACGATGGCTACACACGGCGAAGCAGCGCCCGGAGATGTTCATTGGGCAGCGCCACCGGGCGCATTTGACGGCTGCTTGCCTTAGCCCAGCAGAGTTGGTGTGGTCCCGGATGGCGTTCCTCCAGCCGGTTGATACCACCCTGACCGTGGCGCCCGCCGAGTATTTCCTTGAGGTGCAGGGCGGTCCCCTTCATCCAGTACTGGCGGAGGAAACGGACTGGGTCTGCGTGGACAACCTGCTCCTGGCCTTCTTGGACCTGCATCCTCGCGCGGGAACGACGGCAATCGTGGAAGGAGCACCGCTTGAAGCCAGGGACTTCCATCCGAGCCATTGTGCTACCCCTCTCTTTCTGGCGAAGGGGGGGGTGTTGGCACTGCGCACGCAGGCGGGCCTATGGCTCCAGGCGTTCCGCAACGGCTGGCCCGTAACGCCCAAGTGGCTGGAAACCGAAGCGCTCCACCACGTGGCGCTGATGGTAGCCGTGCAGTTGGATCCTCATTGGTTCACGGGACTGCCGTTCACAATCGCAGCAGTGAGACAGGCGATCCCAGACTTTGCGCTCGCGCACACTCGTGTGGTCCCGGGCGAACCCGGACGAGTGTTTGCGGGAGACGATCCGCGGCTCTGCGACGTGAACTGGCTGCGCAGGTATCTGGCGACGCGTGCGCCTCCGTCAGGAGGGTGCTGTGGCCAAGCAGGGGCTGACGAGTATCGTGGCAAAAGCCCGGGGAATTGAGGTGCAGCGCGCGGGCCGCGAGCCGTCGGTGCAGGTGATCGCGCGCGGCCCCGGCACCCACGTCGCCGCGCCAGCGCACGGGCCGGGCGCCGGGCGCGGCGCCGGGTTTTTGGGGGAGCAGCGGGCGGGCCGAGGGGGCGTGTGCTTTCCGGAAACTATGGCCGGTCCAATTCCGGAAAGCACAGGGCGACGTCGACCGTCTGAAACCCAAACCCGAGACTGGGGATTTTGTAGCTCGAGCGCGTGAGCCCGTCAGCGGGCCGCGCGACGAGATCGGATTCCTTCCGTGGAGGCATCACGACGTGCATGTGAAGGATCAATTGGTGCGAGACCCAATGATGCTCGGAACCAGCGATGCAGTCCCGCTCGATGAGTGGCAGCAACTCTGGCTGCATTGGGACGATCTCGACTTTCTCCCGAAGTAGGTCACCACAGCCCACGCCGAATGCATGGGAGTATTGATATGGCTGTTTCCTGGCGAACCCAACTCGATCACGCACGCGCGCGACCGGTCATGCATATTGGGGAGGCGCATGCGGCGCACATGCGGTGGCCCGTGATCAATCCCCTGGAGGGGATCTGGACTCGAGGCGTATTCAGGGATCCGGATCATGGATCACTGGCTGTCTCTCCTACTCAGGCGGTATTCCGTGCCTACACCGGACCCATCCATCCGATCATCGAGCGAATGGCGGCTTGGGGCACGAGCGATGTCCTGGTGCGTACCCTCCACGACGTTTCCCGCGAACTCACCGATATGGATCGTGATGAGTATCGCAAGCTTGCTGATGCTTACTTCAGCTTCGCAGCCTTCTGTAGTCCCATCTGTCTCGCGGATCGTGGACTGATCGCGATCCGGACCGGGCAGGGCTTGTGGTGGCAGGCGTATGTGGAGGGGTGGCCGGTTTCCCCTCCGCAGTGCGCGTGTGACACCACGGGGTTGGGGCTCGTAGTCGCACTAGCGTTGAGCCCCAGGTGGTTTACCGGGCTGCCCTACGATGTACAAGCCGTCCGGCGGGCCGCACATAGGGTGGCAGGTGAGGCAGTTCGGGTGGAATGGCACGATGAGGACAACCTGGTTCCCGCGTGGCACTTTGATCCCGGTATCCTGTTCGATGATTGAGGCAATCGCGGTAGCTGGATGGCCCCGGTCCGATTCTGCAAGACTGCGCTCCACCTCCAGCGGGCTTCTTCCGGGGCAGCTTCTGCTTCGCGGGAGGAACGCGGATCGCCACCCGGGAGGGGAGCACACCCATTGAGGAGATCCGCGCCGGGGACACCGTGCGGACGGCGGACCCGGCGACGGGACAGCAGGGCTACGGGAAGGTAGCGCGCACCTTCGTCGGTGAAGTCGAGAAGATCCTGGAGGTGGAGACCGCCGACGGCGCGCGCGTGACGGCGACGGAAGGCCACCCGTTCTTCGTGGAGGGCCGCGGCTTCATCGCGGCGCGGAAACTGGCGCGTGGAGACCTGCTGCGCCGCGTGGGTGGACGGCGCGTGGCGGTGGTGGGCCTGGGGTGGGAGGAGGCGCACACCCGGGTCTACAACTTTGAGGTGGAGCGGACGCACACCTATTACGCGGGCGGCGTGTGGGTGCATAATGCGCGGCCTTGCTTTGACCCGAGGGAGCAAGCCATCGCTGATTACTTACAGGGGTTGGGGCGTAGCGTGGAACGGAACCCGTTGCACCACTCGCCGCAGGGAGGACGACAGGCGGATGCCCTCGTGGATGGGTTGCCTGTGGAATTCAAGAGTCTGGACAGCGGTGGGTCCAATTCCATCAAGAACGCGGTGGCCGACTCCGTTAGGAGTGGGGGCCAGGCGAGAACGATCGTGATTGATGGGCGGGGCACGGGCCTTACCGAGGGGGAGGCGTGGCGGGGCATCGGTCGCGTGCTGGGTATCGGGTACAATCGTGAGAAACTGGACCACCTGGCAGTGATTGGGGATGGCTTCTTCGTGGGAAGGGGTACCCAATAGGAGGCGGAGACCAGCCATGTCGGTCAACATCGGGGTGCTAGTGCGGGGGGGGGGGAATCTGCAGGAGGTCACCACCGCGGTGGAGCAATTGCTTCCCGTGCAGTTTCGCCTGGAGGACGAAGACTCGGACCCCTGCTTCCGGAGCAGGGGCACGCTGCTGAACACGTTCTTCGTCGTCTACCGCGCTGACTTGGAGGACGTTGGAGACCTAATACTGGAGTCGTATGACTGGTCTGTCAGCTTGTACGCAAGGAGAACGGTCCTCAGTCTCGACGAAAGTGTGGCATTGCGGGAGTTGATCGCTATTTATCTCGCGCGCGAACTCACGGAGAGGCTTGGATGGGAATGTCTGGTCATGCGGGATATGCATGTCGCCATTCCGTATTGAGCGCTCACATCGCTTCCTGGCGCGGCCCGTCCTGGAACGGCTGCGGCATGCGCCGCCACCTCCAGAACGCGTCTTCGCCGGGTGGTGCCTCGGATCGGCCATTCGGCAACTGGAGGAACGTCTGAGCTTGCCGCTGGGAGAGGAACTGTGGGACTGGCTGCGTACCTGCAACGGGGTGGGATGCACATGTCGGGTAGTTCCCGAGTGTGAGCAGTTCTCCGGAGGCGCGCCCCCAGATAGGCCGCGTGGGCACGCCCAGCGAGCCCTAGAAACGCGGATTTGGCGCTAACCGCCGGTACGCCGTCGGAGTTCGGGCGCCCGAGCGCCCTGTTCCCGTCCAACCGCTGGAGCATCGAGCGGTCACGAGGTAGTTCCGGGGTCATGTCTTGCTCTCGGGCCCGTATCGGTGACGCACAAGGAAGGTTCAACCGTGGTGCGGCCCGGATGCTCCTGTTGGAGCTACCCGACATCTGCATCTCACCGCGCCGTGTGGTGACGACGTTGTGGTCTATCGAGTGCCGCGACCCGATCAACTCGACGAACTGAGATTGACAGGACAGATGTCCGGCGCCGGGCCACAAGGAGCTGCATCGTTCACACCCGATCTGGAATACGCGCAGTGGTACTCCTCTGGCGAGGGCGTAGACGTGTGGACCACAACGGTACCAAAGGCGATATACGATCGAGTCAAAGATACTGGTATGATCTGGTTCGACCATGGCCGGGGACCAGGCAGATGGGTCATCAACATCCCTCCCAAGCTGGCGCGATTCTATCCGGACTTCTTTAGCGGCTGGGCACCGTTGGGGAAACCGTGAGCATGGATTTGCGCAAACTGGGCACCCTGTTTTGCGATGCTGAGCGCTGGCTGGGCAATCCCGAGCCGCGGAATGAGCGCTGGTACGGCGTCCTTGCGAACTTGCGATCTATCCGGGGCGGTGCTGTGCCGGATGGCGAGTGGCTGTCGCGGACTTTCTGCCGACTGCTGCTGCGAGAGCGTTTGCAGTGGATCCAATTGTACGGGGACCAGCCGGTTGGCGGTGGTGATGTATCGTACCCAGCTCCTCCATGCTTGACCGCCTTGTCCGCGGCCATCCATCAACTGCACCTGGCATTTCCCGAACTCGCGTATCGGTCCCTTCTCGGAAGGTTACGGCGGGCACCGCTCCACTCGCCCTTGCGGCTCTGGTTACTCTGGGAACTAGCATCCCTGGGCGTCCCGCAACTGGACGACGTACTGTCCTCGCTCGACAAGGATGACATTGCGGACACCTGCCTGGCTTGCGAGGCACTCGCTTGCCGGATGGTTCCCGGGGAACTGCGGTCCCAAGTGGGACCAACACCCGCGGCCGAGGACGGTTCTGACCACGACCCGACCGCGCAATTGCAAGCTATTCGGGAGTGCCACACACGTGCCGAAGAGACTCGGCTTGCCGAACACGAAT
>SYMT01000362.1 GCA_005805375.1 Actinomycetota bacterium | reverse complement strand
GAACTCCCGGGAGTGGAAGGACCGGTCCGTTTCGAGAAGGTGGACGAACTCCTTTACCGGGCCCGGGTAGTGCTTCCGGCGGAGCTGGCCGGCAAGCCCGTGTCGCTCCGCGTGAAGGACGGAGCGCGGGACGAGACCTTCTCCCTCGAAGCGGCGCCGGCCGGGACCGATGGCCACGTGGCGGCCGCGGACCGCTGGGCCATTCTGGTGGCGCTGCGGCGGTACAGCACGCTCCCGCCCGTGGATCGCGCCTATCGTGACGCCGCCCGAACCCGCGCCCTGCTGCTGCGCCAGGGCTATCAGGACGACCGCATTCTCCTCATCACGGACGGTCGCCCCGACCCCGGCCTGGCGCAGGAACTCGCCCTGGCGGATCCCCGGGGCGATACGCGTGCCGGTCTCTCCCGCGCGCTGGAGGCGGCCGTGGCCCGCGCCCGGGACGGAGGCGCGCGCACCCTGCTCTGCGGCTTCTGGGGACATCCGGCAACGCTGGAGGGAGCCCCGCACCTGCTCGCGCCCGATGCCGACCCGGAACGCCTCGCAGAGGCAGCGGTTCCGTTCAGCCTCTTGCTGGACAGCGCCTACGGCCCCGCCGGCGGGGAGCCGATCCCGCACCTCGCGCTGCTCCTGGACGGCATGCGCGACGAACGGGGCGTCCCGGCCTTCACGCCAGCGCCGCTCCCGACCCGCGCGGGGCAGACTCGCGTGGCCCTCTACGGCACGCGAGAGGGACAAACAGCGCTCGAAGGAAGCGCCGCCCCGGCCGGCGAGGAACGGCTCGAAGCGGGCAGCCTGTTCTTCTCCGCCCTGGCTGCATCGCTCGAACAGGAGGATCCCTACACCTGGGACGCGCTGACGGAAGGCATTGCCGCTGCCCTGTGGGATCGCCTCCGCCGCTGGGCGGAGCGTGACGTCCAGTTCCGGGGCCGCACCCAGGAGCCTGCCCACTTCGCCAGCCCCGAGGACGCACGCTGGACTCTCCGGCGGTTCTTGCCCGGCCTGCGCGCCGGCACGACCAACCCCGCTCCGGGCAACACCGAACCCCAGCCCCCGGCGCCGGTACCCGCCGCGATTCAGGATCCACCTGCTGCGCCCGCTGCAAAGCCGGCGCCCACCGCTACCCCCGCAGAGAACACGTCGCCGGGAGCGAAGGCTCCCACCCCCGGCAGCACACCCGAGAAAACGCCGTCAGCATCCGCGGCTCCGGCATCCACCGCTCCGCGGGCGCCGGCGTCCGGCAGGCCACCCACAACCCGGAAACCCACCCGCCGCGTGCAGAAGCACTCCGGCAAGCCACCCACAACCCCGAAACCCACCCGCCGTGTGCAAAAGCGATGAGGAATGAGAAACGAGGGAACAGGGGAGCGGACTCTTTCCTCGTTTCTTCTCAGGGAAACGCGCTGCCGCATTGCTCGCGGGCAGTCTCCACCGGCAGCGCGTCAGGCTTTGGGTCATGACCAGCCACTACGAGGCTCTACAGCAGCAGCAGGAGACACGCAATGAAACAGCCATCAACTTCATTCAGATGGCCCACTTCCTCATCGCCGTCTTCGCCAACCTGACCACCTATGTGGCGCCGGTGGCTCCCTACCGCGCCTCGATCCCGTTCCTGGGGATGCTGGTGGTTTCCCTGGCGGCTCGCGTCGGGTTCTGGCTCTACCTCCGGCACCGACCTCCCTATCTGTCAGCCCGCAAGTATTGGGTAAGCCTGTTCGACATGATCGCGTTTACGGTCCCACCCGCCCTGTTGCTGGTCGAACACGCGATGCCGATTTTATTCCTACAAGTGTATGTAATTTGCAACCTTTCGGTGCTCATTGCCTTGAGCGGACTCCGGTACAGCGTGCACCTGGTGCTGCTCACCGGATCCGCCGGTTTCCTGGCCCATTCCGCATTGTTCATTTTGCCCGGCACGCCGGATCTGCGACTGTCGGTCCTCTGCGTCAGTACGGTCACGCTGGGCAGCATCACTGCGTGTACTGCCTATGCGGTGGCTACCCTGATCCGCATCCACCGCGAAGCGGCGGTCAAAGACCAGTTGGCGCGCTTTCTCCCCGCTGAGCTGGTAGACCAGGTGGCGCTGCGGCCGGAGTTGCTCCAACGCCGGACGGAGCGACGGCCGGCCACCGTGATCTTTGCGGATGTGCGCGGCTTCACCCGGATGAGCGAGGACATGGAGCCGGAGCGAGTGGTAGAGTTCCTCAACGAGTTTCTCGAGGAGATGACCCAGGCGATCATGCTCCACCGGGGAATGCTGGACAAGTACGTCGGTGACGCAGTGATGGGCGTCTTCGGGGTGCCGTTCCACGCCGAGGACCACGCCCAACGAGCGCTGCGTGCGGCGCTGGACATGCAGCAACGGCTGAAGCGCCTGAACGAACGGCTGGTGCAGCGGGGCCTCCCGGAGCTTTCCATCGGAATCGGCCTGCATACCGGCGAATTGCTGATCGGAGCGGTGGGCTCCAGCCGGCGGCTGGACTACACTGTGATCGGCGACACCGTGAACGTTGCTTCGCGCATTGAGGGCCTGACACGGAGCTATCCGGTCGAAATCCTGCTCTCCGACAGTACGCGCTCCCTTCTTGACGATGCCGTTCCCCTGTATCGAGTGGCCACCGTCGAGGTCCGGAACCGCCGCGAACCTCTGGTGATCTGGTCCCCCGATGCTCCTCGGTCACCCCACGGCACCCCGGCGCCCGGGGTCTCCACTTCTGTGACCACGCCCATCCTGAGTCCTCAATCCTGATGCACACACCCATCCGATTCCGCGATTCCCTCGGCTGCCTGCTTCTGGCAGCCGTCGCCGTCTCCACCAGCCACAGCGCCGCGCTCGGAGAGCCCGTGGCGCCCGTCGAGTTCCGCCACGCACGGGTGACGGATGCCTGGGAAGCCTACGCGAACGTCCTTACATTCGGGCAGGGACAAACCCTCGCCCTCGTGGACGACGGCTGTAAACTTTCGATGCCGGAATGGACCGCGAAGATGGGAGATCGCCCCAAGGTGCGGGTCGCCTACGACGCAGTGGATGGCGACGACGACCCGAAGCACGAAGGCCGCGGCTATCACGGCTCCACCATCGGCATTCCGTCCTCGCTGAACTACCAGGGGAAGCGGGGGGTGGCCTACAACGATCAAGTGGCCGTGATCCGGGCGCTGGAGTGCTGCCACTGCAAGGTGCAGGACAGCCGCACGGTCGCCGTCGCCCTCCAGTGGATCCTGGACCACCATCAGGAGTACCACATCACGGCGGTCAACCTGGCGCCGGTGGACGACCTGGAACACGCCCAACCGGTCCCCACTGAGATTGACGAGAAGCTGAAGTTGCTCCGTGCTCGCAACATCTGGGTCAGCGCCCCGACGGGCAACCACGGGTTCACCCGCGGCATCTCCTGGCCCTCATGCCAGCCCGACTGTTTCGCCATCGGCGCCGTGCGCCCCGGGAAGGACGAGGTGACGCAGGATCGCAGCGACAAGGTGGACCTGCTCGTGCCGGCTGCCGCCACCAGTTCCTCGAACGCCATCGCCTGCGGCGCGGTGCTCCTCCTCCGCGAGGCGATCGAGAAGACCGGCTACGACTGGAAGGCGGACGGCAAGACTCTCCCGGACGCAATGCTGGCCATCATGCAGCGCACAGGAGTCCCCGTCACCGACGCGGCCCCCCAGCGCCGACACCGCCGCCTGGACCTGAAGGCGGCGCTGGACGACGTGTTTGCACGGGCGAAGAAGTAGTCGAGTACGACGTATCAGAGCCGTACGGTCGTCTGCCTGCTGCTTGCGACCGAGCCGTATCCAGTCCGCAATGCTACCATCTGGATGTCGAACGCACGGCCAGCACTCCCGCCGCGTGTGAGCCACCTCCCGGCAGCAGTGAGAGCCGGGAGCAAGGTCTCGCACCAGCACTCGATGTGTGAACGAATAGTGACAGGAACAAAAACAGTGACCAGGGACAGTAGCCTCTCAGCATTGCACACACTCGCCCCGGAGAGCGGACTGGCGTTCACCAAAGCGACATCCCTCCCGGAGGTCCTCGCGGCGACACGAGTCGAGCCCCTCGTCCCGGGCGACCCCCGGCACACGGACCTGACGCCGGGCCTCGGTTCGACGGTCCTGGATCGCTTCCGAACGATGCTCCGCCGTACTGCCGATGGACCGCGGGGGTCGTTCGCCCGCGTGGCGTTCACCGGACATCCCGGGTGTGGAAAGACCACGGCGCTCTACCAGCTCGAACGGGAGCTTCAGGACGACTACATCTCACTTCACGTTGAGGCAGATCGCTCCCTGTTGGACGACTACGACTACACGTACTTGTTCTTGTATGTGGCAGAGGCAGTAGTGGACCATTTCGAGACAGTACGACGCCAGCCCCTGCCTGCACACCAGGTAGCCGGCGTCGTACGCTGGTTTGCAGATGTGACCTCCGAAGTGGAGGAGGTGGTCAAGAAGGAAGTCGTGCTGCAGGCAGAGGCTGGCGGAGGGACTGACCTGGCGTGGTGCGGCCTCCGCGCGAAGCTGTTTTCGCAGCTGAAATCCATCCTCAAGGGAGACCGGACGGCCCGCCGGACGATCAAGCAGCAATGGCAACGGCGGCACCAGGAACTGATCCGGGCGTTGAACGCACTCCTGGACGAGGTTCACCGACGCTTCGAAGAGTACGGAGATTCCCGCCGTCTGCTCCTCGTCGCGGACAACCTGGAAAAGCTGAGTCCCGGGGCCTGGGATCCCTTCTTCTTCGACAGCGCCGATCAACTGAACGCTCCACGTCTCGACATCATCTACACCGTCCCGGTGGCCGTGTCCCTGTCGCCCCGCAACATTCAGCAAGTTTTCCCGGTGGCACTGGCAATGCCGACTGTACGACTGGTCACTATTGGCGGCGTGCGGGTCGAGTCAGGCATCCAGGTGCTGATGGATGTGCTGGAGCACCGGATGCAGGTCGCCACGATCTTCGAGGAGCGCGGTGTCGCCGAATACCTCTGCCGGATGTCCGGAGGCAGTGTCCGGGACCTCCTGATGCTGGTTCAGGGCGCCGTCAGCCATGTGCCGGCGGATGTGAAGCAGATCGGACCACCCCACGCTTCGGGCGCCGTGCGAGAACTGCGCCTCCACTTCGAGCGATTGCTTTCCATGCAGCCGGGCGCCTACCCGTTCCTCGCGCGCCTCCACAGCACGCGGCGGCCGTGGTTTGCCGGAACCGGGGCGGCGGTGACGGCAGACGACGCCGAGCTCTTTCGCGCACTCCTGGCGAACGGGCTGATCCTGGAGTACAACGGAGGGGAAAGTTGGTACGACGTCCACCCCGTGGTGCGTGAGATCCGATTCTTCAAGGAGGCCCTGCTTGATGTCGCACGAACGGCGACCCCTCCCGGACGATCCTGAGCCGGATCCGGACAACGAGGAGTGCCTGGTCCATCTCGCCGACAGGGTAAGTCCGGGAGGTCAGTTTCAGTTCCACCTCGTCCACTGCCCCTCCCCCCACGTGGCGGCCGCCTGGATCGAGCGCCTCCAGGAGCGTGTCCACCCACGCGGGATTTGGGTAACGCGCCTGGATCTCACAGGGTCGCCGAATGAGCGGTTCCTGCTGGACCGGTTGATCCAACACCTGGAGGACAACCCCACTCCGGCCGGGATGCGGCCGGCAATCATGGTTACCGGCGCCGAGGCCACGCTCTCATACGATGGCCCCCGGGCGGACGGCGAGCACGGAATGGTGTTCATCCGCAACGCGAACATGCAGCGCGACGCCTTCCCCCGCCACATTCCGGGCTCCGTGGCGCTCTGGCTGGATCCGCCGGCGATGCACGCCTTCCATTGGAATGCCCCGGACTTTACGGACTGGAATCTCGGTTTTTTCGAGTTCAAGGAGCCGGAATTCTTGCCTGAACCCGCGCTTACCATCCTCCATCTCTCTGACCTACAGTTCGGAAAGCACCATCGCTACGGCCGGCTGGGTTACTTGGGTCCGGACGCGGCATTGGATGAGGCATTCGTGCCGCTCTGGGACGACATCGCGGCACTACGGGTCGGTCCCGACCGTCTGCGCCCAGATCTGGTAGTGGTTTCCGGCGACCTGGCGGAGTGGGGACGTGCAACGGAATTCCGGAACGCCCGCGAGTTCCTGGAGAAACTGGCAGTCCACCTGGAGGTGGGACACGACCGATTCGTCCTGGCGCCCGGCAATCACGATCTGAACCGGGCCTCCTGCGAGGCGTACTTCAAGGAATGTGAGGCGGACGAAGCGGAGCCCGCTGCCCCGTACTGGCCGAAGTGGAAGCACTTCCATGCCGCCTTTCAGACCTTCTACCGCGATTTCCCGCAGATCCAGTTTGCGCCCGAACTCCCCTGGACGCTCTATGAGGTGACGGACCGGAAACTGGTGGTCGCCGCGCTCAACTCCACGATGGCCGAGACGCATCGGGAAGGGACCCACTACGGCTGGGTGGGGGAACGACAGGTGCGCTGGTTCGAGGAGCAGTTGCGGCGCTACCGGGATCGAGGCTGGTTTCGACTGGGGGTAGTACATCACAACGTCCAGCGCGGCGCCACGGATGACGACGAGAACCTGCGCGACGCCGACCTTCTCGCCCAACGCCTCGGCCCCCTGCTCAACCTGGTCCTGCACGGGCACACTCACCAGTCCGGGCTCTTCTGGCTGCCGGCCGCGTCCCCGGTACCCGCGCTCTCGACCGGGAGCGCCGCGCTGAACCAACAAGCGCTGCCCCCGGAAGTGCCGAACCAGTATCAGTGGCTTCGGCTCCACCACGACCGAATGGAGCGGTGGACGCGCTGCTACGATCCTTCCCGCCGCCGCTGGATCGGTGACAGTCGTTGCTCGACGGACGGCAACGAATGGCACAGCACCATCCAGTTGCAGTTCCAGCAGGCGCAGGAGGCGCTTCCCTCACCGGATCCTCAACCGACAGCCCGCGCGCCCCAATCCCGTCCAGACACACCCGCAGCCGCTGACGACCCGTGGGGTCTGTCGGGGCGCATGAGTCGCGAGGCACAGCCGAAGCGCGATGACTTCGCGGCCCGCGTGCAGGAGATCTGCTTCTTGCGGGATCCGCGGGCCCGCATCGAACCGCTTCGCTCCGCCGAGAAACAGATCCCGTATCTCCGCATTTCCCAGACGATGGGACCGTTCCAGACGCAGTACCCGCTCGGCATGCTGGAGCACGGAGTGGCGGAGGAGGATCTGGAGGCGTTCTTTCAGGAGGTGGTTCGTCCCTACCGGAGCGCGAACTCCGAGACGCCGTGCCAGATTGTCTACGGTGGGTCCGCTCCTACCGATGCCGTGCGCGCCCGCGCGGCATCGGTAGGAATCGAGTTACTCAGTTTCGCTCAGCAACAGGGCTTTCTGGACTTCCGCGCCTACCGGCGGCAGCTCATCGCAGAACTGGAACAGGACCCGATCTATCCCGTGGACCTCTACATCCCGCAGCGGGGGATCTATGAGGAAGATGCCACACGCCATGCCGCCGGAGACGCGCGTGACCCGGTCCGCACCTGGCTGCGGGATGACGCCTCCCGCTTTGGCCTGGTGCTCGCCGATTTCGGCACGGGCAAGACCTTCCTACTCCGCCAACTCGCCCTGGAGCTGGCCCGAGACGAGACGGGTCCGATCCCACTGCTCATTCCGCTGGCAGAGCTGGAAAAGGAGCCGACCTGGGAGGAGCTCCTCGCCCGCCACCTGCAACGGCGCGGGGAGAAACACTTCGATCTGGACGCGCTCACCTACTATGTCCGCGAGGGACGGGTAGCGCTGCTGTTCGACGGCTACGACGAACTGGTGCTCCGAGTCACCTACGACCGGGCAGTGGACTACCTGGACACCCTCCTCGGAGCCGCCCACGACCGGGCAAAGGTGATCGTGACCAGCCGCCGCCAGCACTTCGTCTCCACCGAGGATGTCCGCCGCATCCTCCACCGGCGGGACCCCGTTCGCGCGCGCCAGCTCGGCTTCCAGGTGGAACGCACCGCCCTCCACGACCGAGCCGCCCTCCATCCCGGCTACCGCATCCTGGAGCTCCAGCCCTTCGACGAGAACGAAATCCGGCAGTTCCTGGTGCAGTGGAAGTGCAACAGGACATCGCTCGGGTCTCCCAAATCCGATCCCGCCGATGCGGAACGGCGGGCCCGAGAGTGGACTCGCGCCCGCCTGAGCCGCATGCGCCAGATCCAGGATCTTGTGGGCTTGGCGGCCACCCCCCGTCTCCTCTCCTACGTGGCCGAACTGACAGACGAGGAACTGGACACCGCCGCAGGCCCCGGACAGGAGGTCACCGCCGGATCCCTGTACCGAGTACTTGTGGATCGCTGGCTTGCACAGGACTCCGAAAAGCCGGGAGTCGCCAGTAGTCACGATGTCCTACAACCCCTGGAGCGGTTTGCCCTCCTGCGGGAACTTGCTATCCGCTTTTGGACCCGCACGGACCGCTATGTTGAGATCCACGAACTGACCGAGGTGGTCCACCGGACTCTCCCCGAACGCGCCGAGCGCGGCCTCACCGCGGACGAGGCTGCCCACCAATTGGGAGGCCGCACACTTCTCGTCCAGGAGGGCGCCAGCAATCGGCGGCGCTTCGTCCACGCGTCCTTCTGGGAGTGGTTTGCCGCCGAGTGGCTGGCCGAACGCATCAGACAAGCCGATGTCCCCGATCAGATCACCCGCCATCCGATTACCGAAGTGATGGCCCAGTACCTCGTGGACCTGGCAGGCGTGGAGGCAACCCAAACCTGGATCCGGTGCATCTACGGGAGCGATACCGCTGGGGAAACCCTGCTGAAGAACGCCGATCTTGCCAACCGCCGCCTGCCCGAAGCCGAACGCATCCGGACCAACCTGGCCGGCGCCGACCTCCGTGGCCGTGACTATTCCGGTGCCAACCTCGCGTTCGCCGATCTTCGCCGAGCGAATCTTTCCGGGGTTCTCCTGGTCGGAGTTTGCCTGGACGATGCTGATCTCACGGAAGCGAACCTGGAGAATGCGGACCTTACAGGCGCCTCCGCTCAGCGAGCGAACCTTACCCGAGCAATCCTGGATCGTGCTACCCTGATCGGCGCCGATCTGCTGGAAGCCACCTGGGACGGCACGAGCCTGCGTCGCACCCGATTCGCGGGCGCGAAAAGGATTCCTGAACTCCTGGAGAGTGCGACGCATGGTAGAGGCGCCACCGCAGAACGCCCACTGCCGTGCATTCCGCTCCCGTGCGGAGTTGCGCTGTCCATCGCGTTGGGGCTGGACGGTACTGTCTTCGCTACAGCACACGCCACCGGCAAGATCATCGTTTGGGATACGAACACGGGCCGGGAGTTGTTCCGACGAGCGGGCCACGAGGGTGGGGTATGGAGCGTAGCCTCGCAGGATGACCGACTGGTGAGTGGAGGAGAAGACGGGACAGTGTGTGTCTGGAACATCAACACGGGCCAGCAGTTGCGCCGGCTCCCGGGACAGGAGCGGAACGGTGTACGTAGTGTCGCATTGGATGGAAATCGGTTGGCGAGCGGGGAATTCCACGGGACGGCGCGCGTCTGGGATGCTGACACCGGACGCGAACTGCGCCGGCTCATGGGTCACAACGGGAGAGTGTTGAGCGTAGCCCTGTTGGGGGAGAAGTTGGCGAGCGGGGGAGAAGACGGAACGGTGCGCGTCTGGAACGTGGAGAGCGGGCAGGAACTGCACTGTTTGGGTGGGCACGGTGGAAGTGTGTGGGGCGTAGCGTGGCACGAGGAGCTACTGGCGAGTGGGGGAGAAGACGGGACTGTACGGGTCTGGGACGCAGAGTCCGGACAGGAACTGCTCTGTTGCAGAGGCCACACCGGAGCGGTGTCCACTGTGGTGTGGCACGGGGAGCGGCTGGCGAGCGGGGGAGAAGACGGGACGGTGCGCCTCTGGGACAGAGAGAGCGGGCAGGAACTGCGCTGTCTCGAGGGGCACTATCGGCGGGTTTGGAGCGTGGCATCCCAGGGATCGCGGCTGTTGAGCGCGGGATCCGATGAGCTGGTGCAGTGCTGGGACGAGCGCAGTAGATCACTATCGCTCCTCACGAAAAGTCGTAGCCAGCGAGTGTGGAGCGTGGCGTGGCAGGGAAACGGGCTGGCGACCGGTGGAGACACTGGGATCCTCTGCCTTTGGGATGTGGGGGCCGGAAGAGTTTCAGACCAACTGGTCGGGCGCCAGGGGGTCGTGTTGTGCGTCGCCTGGCAGGAAGGGCAACTGGCAAGCGGAGGGACGGACGGGACCATCCGCCTCTGGAACAGGGGAAGCGGATGCGAGTTGCGCCGCCTGGCAGGCCATGACGGAAAGGTGTGGAGTGTCGCCTGGCACGGAGCCCGATTGGCGAGTGGGGGTGAAGACGGGACAGTACGCCTGTGGGACAGCACCACCGGACGAGAACTGGATCGTCTCGAAGGCCACATCGGGCCAGTGTGGAGTGTGGCGTGGGCGGAAGGCCGCCTGGCGAGCGGGGGGGAAGACGGAACTATGCGGATTTGGAACGTCACGAACGGTCACAATTCCCAGTTCTCGACTGGCCACCGCGGGCGGGTGGTGACGGTCGCCTGGCAGGGAGAAAGTCTGGCGAGCGGGGGCGAGGATGGAACGGTGCGCCTCTGGGATCCTGCGAGTGGGCAGAAGTTGCGCGATCTAGCAGGCCATGCCGGGGCGGTCTGGAGCGTGGCGTGGCAGGGGAAGCGCCTGGCAAGTGCAGGTGATGATGGAACGGTGCGCATTTGGGATGCTGCTACCGGTCAGGAACTCCACTGCCTGGAGGGCCACTGCGGAAGTGTCCGGACCGTCGTCTGGAATGGGGAACGCTGCGCCTCCGGTGGTGTGGATGGTACTGTGCGCATCTGGGACGCCAAGAACGGAGAGTGCCTGGCAATCTTCTTGTCCGACGAGAAGGGCTGGGTGGCATTCCGGCCTGACAGGAGTCGCTACCAGTACGGAGGGAATGTGGAGGACCTCTTCTGGTACGTGGATGGCCTGTGCATGTTTGAGCCGGGGGAGGTGGACCCGTGGGTGGGCAACATCCGGCGTCTGGAGCCCGGGGAGCCGCTCCTGCCGCCCGTCAAGGGCGCCGGGGATGGATGAAGCGTCGTGGGGGAGGGCCGCTGCAGGGTGTTTCCGTCTGACGTCCCGGGGGCGCGGCCACACTCTTTGTATTCGGACGCGTCTATATTATTGGCGCCGAGAGCGAAACGGGTTCCCCCGCTTGCCCAGAGGCTCGCGCGGTCGTCGGCTTGACGCGAAAGCATCGAGGGTTTTTCTGCATTATCAACGCAACCCTCTGTCGGTGGCCGGGACGAGGGAACCTGCCTCCTGCGGGCGAAAAATGCGGTCAACGGGGGCAGAAGGCGGAGCAGGAGAGAAGATGGGCACGCGAACGAGGATGCAGGGAGCGTGGGCGGTGGGATTGTGCTTGCTGGGGATCGCGCCCGCGCGGGGCGAGGTGACGCGGGTGGAGATCACTGCCCGGGAGCCGTACGCCGGGGGCCGGGTGTTCCCGGGCGTGGGAGCGTACGAGCGGCTCCGGGGGCGCGTCCACTTCGCTGTGGACCCGAAATCGGCTGCGAACCGCATCGTGGTGGACCTCGAGCACGCCCCGCGGAACGCGCAGGCGAAGGTGGAGTTTGCCGCCGATCTGGACCTGCTGGCGCCGGTGGAGCGGGCGCGGGCGAACGGCACGCTGCTCTACGATGTGAACAACCGGGGCGGGATGACGGCGCCGGGGATGTTCAATGGGGGAGCCGACGAGTTTCTCTGCCGGCGGGGTTTTGTGCTGGCGGCAAGTGGGTGGATTGCCGAGTTGCTCCCGACTGCCGGGAGGCTCCGGCTGGACGCACCGCCGGCGCGGGGGCGCCGCGGGCCGATCACAGGGCTGGTGCGGATGGAGATGGCACCGGATGCTTCCGCGGCCCGCCTGAACGTGGCGCAGTGGGCGAACCACGGCGCCTATGCTCCGACCGCGCGGGGCCTGGCAACTGCGACCCTCACGGCGCGCCGCCGGGAGAAAGACCCGCGCCGCCCGCTCAGCCGGGACCGGTGGCGCCTGGAGGTGACCCCGAGTACCGGAGAACCGGGCCGGGTGGTGCTCCCCCGGGTCGAACTCGTGGCGCTGGAGGCGGACCTGTTCCAGGCGGGCCACCTGTATGAGCTGATCTACGAAGCGCAGGACCCGATCGTGCAGGGGTTGGGGCTGGCCGGGATTCGGGACCTCGTCTCGTTTCTGAAGCACGACCGTTCCGAGGCGAACCCGCTCCGGCAGCCGGATGGGCGGCCGGCGGTGGTGCGGGCCATCGGCTTCGGCACGTCGCAAAGCGGCCGCTGTCTCCGGCAGTTCCTTTACGACGGCTTCAACGCGGACGAGGCGGGTCGCAGGGTCTTCGAGGGGCTCTTCCCACATGTCGCCGGTGCAGGCCGCGGGTTCTTCAATCACCGGTTTGCCTCTCCGACCCGGCACAATACGCAGCACGACAATCACGAGTATCCGGTGGACGAATTCCCCTTTACCTATGGGGAGGAGACGGATCCCTATACCCGGCGCACCGACGGGATCCTGCGCCGGGCGCAGCGATCCGGCACCGCGCCGAAGGTGGTCCACACCCAGACGAGCGCGGAGTACTGGCACCGCTCAGGGTCGCTGGTACACACGGATCCCCTGGGGACTCGCGACGCCGTGCTGCCGCCGGAGGTGCGCTTGTACGCCATCGGCGGCGCGCAGCACGGGGCGGGAAACGGCATCCCGGGCGCAGCCGGGCGGGGCCGGTTACCCGCCAACCCAACCGATTACCGGCCGTTGCTCCGGGCACTGCTCACGGCACTGGACACCTGGATTCGTGATGGGACGCCACCCCCGCCGAGTGTTTACCCGCGCATCGCCGACGGCACCCTGGCAGGCTGGCGCACCTCCGAGTCCGGTTGGCAGCCGCTGCCGGGAGTCGCGTACCCGGAGGTGATCCAGCAGCCAGACTGCCTGGACCATGGCCCGGACTACGACCGCTATCGCCGGCTGACTCAGCTTCCGCCGCTCTCCCACGGGGCCTATCGCGTGCTCGTGCCTGCGTACGACGCAGACAACAACGAACGGGGAATGCTCCAACTCCCCACCGTCGCGGTCCCTCGCGGCACTTTCACCGGCTGGAATCTGCGGGCGCCGGGAATCGGCGCCGAGACGGAGCTCCTCAGCCTCGCCGGCGGCTATGTGCCCTTCGCGCGCACTCGTGCCGAACGAGATGCCGCCGGCGACCCGCGCCGTTCCCTCGAAGAACGCTACCCCGATGAGGCTACGTACCTCGCCCGCCTCCGCCTGGCCACCGACCGCCTGATCGCGCGCCGGCTGCTGCTCCGGGAGCGCGATTAGAGCGCGCGATTGCGTTCCGAAAAGACGCGGTTCTCTTCGGCGGGACGCTGGGAGAAGTCGTAGGCGTACACGCCGCGGAACAGGCTGCGGCGCTTCTCCGGCATCGTCTCGATCAGGCCCGGGTCAAGGTTGAGGCGATGCCACTGCGACCACACCGAGTTGTAGCAGTTGAACAGGGCGACCCGGTCCACCTCCGGGTTGCGCCACGCGGTGGCGGCGTGCAGCAGTGACTCAGTGAAGAGAAACACCGACCCCTCCGG
>SYMT01000361.1 GCA_005805375.1 Actinomycetota bacterium | reverse complement strand
CTGGTCGCTCGCCTCGGCGAGGCGTCTCGACGGGATACTCAGGAGGTATCGGGCGGAGGTGGTTGTCTGCTATGACCAGCGGTCGGTGCGGCTGGCCGCCCTGGCCGACCGGTTGGTCCGGCCGCCTGCGCCCCGGCCCAGTCAGCGTTTCCCCTCCATCATCTATTACTATGGAGGCGAGGGGACGTTTCGCAATCGCTTCTGGAATCAGTGGGTGGTGGGTCCGCGCATTGCCCGGTACGTGCCGAACGCGCAGGCGCTCCGGCAGGAACTATTGTCGTTCGGCTGGATTCCGGACGCCCGGGTACAGGTCATCTACGACGGTCTTGATCCCACACCGATACTGCAGGCGGACCCGACCGGTATGCGCCGCGAATTGGATACGCCCGCCGACGCACTGGTGGCAATCACCGTGGCGCGGCTGGTCCCGGGGAAGGGGCATGAGATCCTGCTGCACGCTGTGCAGACGCTGGCGCCGCGTTACCCGCAACTCCGCATCTGGCTCGCCGGTGACGGACCGGAAGACGCCGCCTACCGCGCTCTCGCGGCGCGATGGGGGGTGGCCGACCGCGTGCAGTTTCTCGGGTTCCGGAAGGATGTGCCCCGGCTGCTGCGCGCCGCCGATCTGCTCTGCCATCCTTCCCGCAAGGAAGGCGCACCCAACGCCGTCCGCGAAGGCATGGCGGCGGGGCTGCCCGTAGCCGCAGTCGCTGCATCCGGTACCCCGGAACTGATGGTGGAAGGTGAGACCGGCCTGCTCTCGCCGGTGGATGATGTGCCCGCCCTCGCAGCCAATCTCGATCGTCTGCTCGCCGACCCGACCCTGCGGAAGCGGATGGGAAGCGCGGGGAAAGAGCGTGCGCTGGCCGAATTTGGAGAGGGGGCCTGTACGATGCGCTGGCTCAACCTTCTCGAAGCCTGCGGGGCCGAACGCGGCGATCCCTCGCCCCGGGACGAGGGACTCCTCGGGTGAAGCGGCAAACGCCCGTGTGCCGGCGATGACCGAACTCTGGTTCCTCGCGCGGCGAGCGCTGCGGGACTTGCGGCGCCGGATCGGCTGGGTCGCAGCCGATGTGATCCGCAGGAGCCGGGCAACGTGAGGGCCAATCCGGTGGGTGCGCCGGATCACCTGCGTGTGGCCTTCGTGAACTCCCTGCGGGTGGCGGGGGGCGGGGAAAAGTGGGTGGTGCGGCACGCCGGCCTCTGGCAGGAGCGCGGGGTCGCGGTGCGCGTATTGTGCAACCCCGGCTCCGGCCTGGAACGGCTCGCGCGGGAGGCAGGGCTGCCCGTGGAGTCCCTTCCGCTCCGGCACGACGTGTCGCCGTCGTCCGTGCTCGCGCTGGCGCGCGCCCTCCGGTGCTTTCGGCCGTCCGCGATCCTCTGCTGCAACGAGCGCGCCTTCCGGCTGGCCGCGCCCGCCCGCCTGCTGGCCGGGCGCCGGCCGCTGCTCTACCGGAACGGCCTGACCGGCACGTTCAAGAATCGCCTCCACAATCGCCTGCTCTTTCCGGCGCTCGCCTGCATGGTCGCCAATACGGAAGCGATCCGCCGTGAGGTGGCGGCTTTCGGCTGGGTGCCCCCGGAGCGCCTCCGGGTCATCTGCAACGGGATCCGCCCCGAACAGTACGATCCGGACCCGGCGGCCCGCGCCCGCCTCCGCAGCGAATTGGGGACATCCGGCGATGCAGTGGTGCTGGCCGTCCTGGCGCGAGTGACCGCAGAGAAGGGCCATCGGGAAACGCTCGCCGCCTTCCGCACCCTGGCCCCCCGACATCCACTCGCCGAACTCTGGATCGCCGGCGAGGGCGACCTGACTGCGGAATTGGAAACCACCGCCCGCGCCGCCGGGCTGGCAAGCCGGGTCCGCTTTCTCGGCTTCCGGAGCGATGTGCCGGCCCTCCTCTCGGCGGTGGATCTGGTGGTGCAGGCGTCGCACCGCGAGGGGCTGGGAAACTCGCTGCTGGAGGCGATGGCCGCGTGCCTTCCCGTCGTCGCCTCCGCCGTGGGCGGCACTCCCGACGTAGTGCTGGACGGCGCCACCGGCCTGCTGGTCCCCCCGCACGACGTCCCGGCGCTTTCCGCCGCCCTGGATCGGGTCCTCGCCGACGCTTCGCTCCGCACAGCCCTCGGGCAGGCGGGACGCACCCGCGTCGAGCAGGAGTTTCGCCTGGAAGCCGAGGCCGACGCGTGGCTGGAACTCCTGCGGAACACCACGCGGTAGCCCTGTCCCCATTTCCTCCCTCGCCCGGTAGCCCCTGCCGTGTCACCACACGGCGCCGGCGGCAGGGAAAGCGGATGTGGAGTCTCCGAACTCTGTTTCGGAGCCCCCCGACCCCCGCGCGACACACTCCACACCACCCGGAGGGAGCGGATACGGAGTCTCCGAACTCCGTTTCGGAACCCCCCGGCCCCCGCGCGACGCACCAATCCGGAGTGCGGAGACCCCCGGGCGCCCCTCGGTGTAAACGGCGGAAACCCTCAAGTATTTCCCGGCGAAAACCCCGGCACACCGCACGCCTCATCATCTACCATTCCGACCCCCGGCCGTACCGCCCTTCGCCTTTCGCCCTTCGCGCTTCGCCCGTCGCCCTTCGCCCGTCGCCCTTCGCCCGTCGCGCTTCGCCCGTCGCCCTTCGCCCTTCGCCCGTCGCCCTTCGCCCGTCGCGCTTCGCCCTTCGCCCTTCGCCCTTCGCCCTTCGCGCTTCGCCCTTCGCCCGTCCGGCCTGCCGCCCCGCCTTCCAGATCTTTACGGAGTCCGAGGCATAGCCTCGTCCACCCTGACGATCCCGTACGCCCTGTCGGCTCTTCGACGGCGGCGCGGTTTGGGGGCCCGGCGGATGCGACCAACAGAGTACCGCGTGCGATCACCGTGTTTCGGCCCTGCGCCAAACATGTTCGGCAAACTCCCCCTGGAACACTCCGACCGTGGGCGTGTGATCCCGGCGGGGCGGGGCGGATTCCGACGCACGACAAGCCTCATTCCCGCGACGCGGCGCTCCACGCTCAGGGAAGCCCGTCGAAATCACTACTCCCTATGTGGCAGCGCCGCGGACGGCTGCGGCGGCAACCTCCGGCATCCGGCCGGTCGTCTCGGGATCGTTGACTCTGGCTGGTTCCCGCAGCGCTTTCGCCATGACTTCCGCAGCCGCGACCGCATTCCCCATCTGATCAAACAGCGTGTGTGCCTCCGCGTAGCATTCCCGGGCCCGGTCCGGCTCGCCCAGACGCGCGTGCAGGTCCCCCAGCGCGCTGAGAACACGGGCCTGCGTGAGGCGCGCGCCGATCTGCCGGGCAACCACCAGCGCTGCGTCCAGGCGGCCCGCGGCCTCACCCGGTTGGTCCGCCTCCAGTGCCACGAGTCCGAGCAGCCACTCCGCCTCCGCCTCCCCATCCGGGTCAGGGAGCTCCCGGTGCAGCCGCCGAGCTTGCTCCAGCCACTCCCGCGCTCCGTCCAATGACCCCTGCATCAGCAGCGAATGCCCATGACTACGGATGCAGTTCGCCTCCCCCAGGCGGTCGCCGACCTGCTGGTAGACGCCCTGGGCCCGGCTGAACTGCGCGCCGGCCTCCCCGTATTCCCCGCGGTACAGGGCGATCTCGCCCAGACTAAGGATGCAGTGCGCCTCCCCCAGGCGGTCGCCGACCTGCTGGTAGAGGCCCTGGGCCCGGGTGAGATCAGTGATCGCCTGCGCGTGCTGGTCGGACCTGAGGCGGGTTTCGCCAAGGGCCAGCAGAATCTCCGCGACCTGCCGGGCATTTCCGCCGGACGCCGCCGCTGCTTCGGCGTCGATCAGCGCAACTTCGGCGCCTTTCGGGTCCGAGCGGGCCCGGAAGGCGCGCCCGGCGCGAAGCAGGATGCGGGCCCGGAGACCCGCAAGTTCGGGCCGATGGCGGATGTGCTCGGCCTCCTCCAGGGCAAAGACCGGGTCAGTGCTCGCTTCGGGCCGGCCGACCAGGGCACGCGGCAGGCGATCCTCCTGGGGGAGCATCTCGCGTCGCCCCGGTGCGGTCGTCTCGATTCGCACCACCAGTGCCACCCGAGACCAGAAGTCCGGCGCTGTCTCGCAAAGCAGCGTTTCGACCCAGGGTGCGCCCACAAAGATGACGGGGGCTGGAAGTTCCCACCGCAGGCGGTCCCGGGCCTGGTTCAGGCCCTGCGCGGCAGAGGCCCAGGCGGCGCGCCATGCGGGCTGCTCCGAACTCGCCTCGGGCGTGGCTGCCTGCACCCAGACTGCTCCCACACTCTCGTCGAAGGCGCGGGCCAGCAGGGCGCCGGCGACTCGTTCGAGCATGGCCGGCTGCTCCAGCGGCAGCAGATGGAGCGTCTTGTCCCGCTCACGGAGAAATCGCTCGAGATCCCAGCGGCAGAGGCTTCCCACATCGTTGTCGGGGACCAGCAGGACGAGGCACGCGTAGTCCGGCCACCAGGAGAGATGCTGGAGCAATCGCCCCCACTCGGTGGAGTGGAACAGCGCGTAGCGCTCCGCCAGGTGTGTGGCCATGGGCTGTGCTGGAGAGTTCGGAGGGCAGCGTCAGGGGGTGGGCGGGCGGGGGAGAGACGGGGGTTCGGGAAACTGCCGGCAGAGCTCCGCCACTGCTTCGCGCGCCAGGGGGTGGATGTCGTACCAGTCTGCGCCGTTGCGGAAGTAGAGGACGAACCGGGTATCCAGCAACCGGGTCAGCCAGTAGACCTCGGCGGAGCTGTCGTCCCGGCGGATCGGCTGCCGGGTTTCGGCAATCTGCGCGAGACGGTGAGCGTCCCGCACCGAAGGATGCGCGTACTGGCGGCGGACCCGCGCGATAGCCCGGGCGACGACCTCCGGGGTCACAGGCACGGCACCCGCCCGTTGGGCGGCGAGCAGGACCTCCCGCAGCAGCATCAGCGCATCGAGTAAGTGGCCGCCGCTTGCCTGGACGAGCGGATCCACCAGCGACAGATCCACCAGCGACAGATCCGCCGGCGTCCCAAAGAAGCGTTCGTAGCCATCCTCGCCGAACCGCCGCAGGATGGCCTGCCGGAGGGTACTCACCCGGTCCGGGCGGACCGTGCGGCCCGCATCGTTGCGCCACAGCGGCACCCCCGGCACGCGAATCGGCTCGAGCAGATTCGGGACAGCGAATTCCAGCCAGGGCGGCACCGTGCACACGACGTGTACGCCGGGGAGCCGGAGATCGTCCAGGTGCTGGGAGAAGAGCCGGGTGACGCTCCCGCGCACCTCGTCTTCGGTGAAACGGGTGCCCTGAATCTTCTCCAGCGAGTCGAAAAGGAACACGACTCGACATGCGCTCCCACATTGTTTGCGGATGAGCTTCACCCCCTCTTCAACGAACGCAGCCACCTCGCTTTGCACCGCCGCGAGGCGAGGCGCCAGGAACTGCTGGAGGCGCGTGCGAAATGCCGGATCGCTCCTGAGGGCGACCTTTAGCTCGATGCCGGCCTTTACGCCACCGAGCAGGGATGCAGCCGGCGAATCACCCTCGGCTTTAACGGTCGCCTCCGAGATGGTCAGCGACGTGCGGTTGAGGTAGTCCCAGGCACGCTGCCACCAGGTCCGGCCGGCCAGATCGAACTGCAACCCGGGATGGTTCTCGACGGCGTCGCTGAACGCGCCGGCAACCACCCAGAGCAGTTCCGCAATCTCGATCGGATCGCCCGAACTGACATAGCGGAGGGCATCTCCGTAGAGGACGACCGTGCGGACGCGGTCTGCCGCAGGGGCCGCGCGTGTACCAACTGGTGGGACTGCGGCCGGTGGCGGCGCTGCCATGCCGGCCCGCGCCTGCACTTGCGCATCCGGGGCGAGCTGTGCCGCTTCCGGATCGCCCAGTTCGGCGCAGAGACGCAGGAGTTCGGTGGTCTTTCCGGAGCCCCGAAAGCCGGTAAAGAGCTGGATGCTCTCCACCTCCGTCCATTCGACATGCTGCCGTAGGCGCTGCACGGGGTCGTCTTCAGCCAGGTCCGAGTAGAGCGGCTGGTAGCGCTCGTCCCCGGGCAGCAACGCGCCATCCTGCACGCGCTGATAGGCCCGCTTCAGCAGCGCTTCGTCATCCGGACTGAGCAACGCCATCTCCCAGGTGTCTTCGCGCCGGGGTGTCTCCCGGCCGTCAGATCAGCATATCCCACATCACTTCGCCCGTCTCCACCAGGGGCACAGGGCGCTGCTGCGGGTCCAGGATCGTCATGTGCGGATCAATCCCCAGCAGGTGGTAGAGGGTGCAGAGGACGTCTTTCGGCGACACGGGGCGTTCGTCGGGGAAACCGCCGGTGCGGTCCGTCTTGCCGATCACCGCGCCCTGCTTGATGCCGGCCCCCGCGAAGAGGTTGCAGTAGGCATGGGACCAGTGGTCTCGACCGCCGCCGCCCTGGGGTCCAAAGCCGTCGTAGCCTTTGGTGAACTTGGGAGTGCGGCCGTGCTCGCTCATGATGCAGACGAGCGTGTCGTCCAACATGCCGCGCTGATCCAGGTCAAGCATCAGGGCATTGAAGGCGCGGTCGAACCCGGGGCAGAGCTCGGTTTTCATCCGGTTCACCAGATGCACATGGGTGTCCCAGGCGGAGTTGCCGAGATTGTATTCGTCCCAGAAGACGGTGGTCACCCGCGCCCCCGCTTCGAGCAGGCGCCGCGCGCAGAGGGTGGCCTGACCGAAGAGGGTCATGCCGTATTCCTCGCGGGTTTTCATCGTCTCGGCCTGAATGTTCATCGCGCTGCGGAGCTTTTGCGACGTGAGCAGGTTCATGGCCAGCTCGCGCGAGCGCCCCCAGGCCTGCACGTCGTCGTTCTGCTCCAGGCCGGCGCGGGCCACGTCGAACTGCTCCAGTAACGACTGTCGCCGGTTCAGGCGGTCCACCGTGATGTCGCGCGCCGACGCCCCGGGCATGAAGTGGAACTTCGTTTCCGGCGTGATGCCCCCGTAGGGGTTCTCCCGGCCCTGGCCATAGGGGTCCACGCCGGTGGATTTCCCCTCCCAACTGGAGACGGTGGGGGCCCAGCGGCTGCCGAGCCAGTGTGGTTGGGGCCCGGGGCGCCCGAAGCGGTGCGGCAGCACCAGGTTGCGGGGCAGGGGGTGGTCCACCGTGCCCGCCTTCTGCCGGTTCAGCGTATCCACGTAGTCCACGACGGAGCCGAAGTAGGGCCAATGGCGCGGATCGCGGACGTTCACCTCCCGGGCCAGATCCGTCTGGGCCATGCCGGTGAGGGCGAACGAGACCCCGTGAATGGGGTAGTTGTGGGTCACGGTGCGTACGGTGGAGAGCCGGTGCATCCACTTCGCCATCCGGGGGAGGTTCTCCGTGATGTCCACGCTGGGATTCGAGGAGCGGATCGGGCGGAAGGGTCCGCGAATGTCTTCCGGTGCGTCCGGCTTCATGTCCCACATGTCGAGGCCGCAGGGAGAGCCGTAGAGGAACAGAATCAGGACGGACTTCGCCTTGCCGAACGTGCGATGCCCCCGGCTGCCGGATTCGGCCCCGACCGCAGACGTGGCGGCGGCCTGCGCGGCCTGAAGCGCCAGCACATCGCTCAGCGTGAGCCCGAACAGGGACAGGCCCCCTGCCTGGATCAGGTCCCGCCGTGCAACACCGTCACAGAGCTTCCGGTTGTTTCCCAGCACCCGCACCATGGACATCGTCTGACCTCGCGCTTCTTTTTCGTCCCGGGATGTTTCCCGGTTGAACCGGTTTGATTCCTCATTCGGCAACTCGAGGCCTGTTCCCTCTGCGTCACCCGCAGTGGAGACAACGGCCCCCGTGGCGCCGGCTACACGTAATTGTACCCGTACCAGAGAAGCGGAAGAGGGAGAACTCCCAGAAGCGCCCCGCGCACGCCGCCGGACAGCGGGGGCAGCATCCCTGCCTCTGCGGTGTTTCCACCGAACAGCAGTGCGGTCAGCATTCCCATCGTTTCCAGCCGGACGGTTTCGCCCGCCGCCGTCAGCACGCCCCCGGGGCCCTCCGCCGCCAGTGTCACGGCGCCGCCGCTGCGCTCGTCCAACAGCGGTCGCACTGCCGCCAGGAAACGCTCCGGATCAATCACCCCCAGAGTGCCGGGGAAGGCAACCCGGGTCGTGGTCCAGCCGCGCGCCGCCGCCTGCTCCTCCCACTCACGATCCCAAGCCAGGGTGACCGCGTCGGCTTCGGTCGCACCGAACCGTGCTGCGATGGCGGGCAGCGCCGCTGCCAACGCGCTCCGGCTGCCGCCGATCTCCCGAACACGTGCCCGCACGACGGGAGCCCCCTCCGCCGGGGGCTGCACGCCGGCGTAGGCGACCAGGCTGCCGGCGCACCGTACGACCAGCAAGTCGGCTGCCTGGTTCATCAGGCGTCCTGCGGCGATCAACTTATCCCAGTCCGATCGGGAGCGCAAGAACCGCACCGGCTCCGTCTGATGCAGCGCAATCACACCGGGAACATCTGCGGGTGCAATCGGCGCGACATCGTACTCCGCCGAAACCGGCCCGAGTGACGCTGCGCTCGTGGCGATGAACTCGCCGACTTCTACGTAACCCAGCCGGTGATAGAGCCCGCGTCCGCCGGAGATGAGCATGAGCGACGCGCCTGCGGCCCGCGAATGCGCTACGGCGTCGTCCATCAGGTCACTCGCAAGCCCGTGTCCCCGGTGGTCCGGGTGCGTACACACCGCGCCGATGCTCGCCACGCGAATCGGAGCGCCGAGCACCGAGGCATCCCTGATGGAAATGCCGACGTGCGACACGATCTCCGCTCCCGCCCGCGCGATGCGGAGTTGCTCCAGATTCGGTTCCTCAAATACCAGCGGGTACTCCCGCCCCATGTCTCCCGGACGTCGCCCCCGGAATACCAGGTTCGCCAACTCCACGAGCGAGGGCAACTCATCGGTGCGGCAGGACCCACGGGTATACGTGCTGGCCACAGCTGTCTCCCTGCCGCACCGGCTGCCGAGGATCATTCGTCGGATACGCAGTGCGTGCGGCCGGTAATCATTGCATGTTCGGACGCCGGGTGACACCGGACGGGCCGGGAGGTCGGCCCGGATGGCCTCCCAGGGCGAATGCATCTTCCCGCGACGCGCCCAGGAGGCGCTACAAGACCCAACGCACTGGTGTCCGAGAGAGCCGCGTGGGCGATCTCCAGGCAGGTCGCCCGAGGCATCCCGGTTCGCGTGCGGCCTACCTGCGTGGCTTCGAACTGGATGCGTTCGCCCCGGATGGCCGCCCCGAGGGGGCCGCGTACTGAATTCAGTTGAAACCGGCTCAGTTTTCAACCGGATCCCGCAGCCGCGATGGGGTGGGGCGCAGCAAGGTGGCTCCGGGGCCGCAGCGGGGGTGGGGCGCACCGGGGTGGTCGCACCGGGGTAAACCCACGGTGCTACGAGGAGGAAAGCCCTACGGGCTGGCGGCGTGCGAGCCTACAGATGTTCGCTGTCCGCGGATTTGTGCCCATCATTCCGCAT
>SYMT01000360.1 GCA_005805375.1 Actinomycetota bacterium | reverse complement strand
TCCTCGAGCAGCGCAGCTTCCACGAACTTCGGTTTGAACTGGTGGATGAAGTATACGATCCCGCGCGAGCCGTGGATCAGGGACATCCAGACCTCGGCGTTCACCTGGGCCGGGGTGGCCTTGCGGTCCGGCTCGCCCACATGGGTACACTCCACGATGTTCCAGAGCAGCTTCCGGTTCCCGCTCCAGGCTGCGAGGCGGTCGAGCCCGAGCGGCACGTACCAGAGGTAATTCTCCCCATCTCGCTTGCCGATCCCCACCACCGGGTATACATCGAAGGAAAGGATGTCCGCCCCTTTCACATAGTCCCGGTAGTCCTGCGGGTTCGGTCCGCGTCCCTTCCACTCGTCGTTCGCGACCCCCTGGCCCAGGTTCAGGAAGACGGGCCGGCTGGGATCGGCGGCACGCAGCCGTTCATAGTCCGCGATCACCTTTGCCGCAGGCACGGGCGGGCCATAGCCGCCGCCGGGCGCCGGCTGCGCGTTGTCAGGCTCGTCGTTGTGCATCCAGGCGGCGATGGTTGGGTCCGCCAGGTGTTTGCGTCCGACCTCGTTCCACGCGCAGATTGTCCGCATGCCTCCCGCCTTCAGGGCCGCGAGTTGCTCCTCGGTGGGACCCTTCCACAGGCCGACGTAGGTGTTGATGCCCGTCTGCTTGAACGCTGCCGCCCGCCGGGGATCCTGCAGCCACACGCCGATGGGAAAGTAGTTCGGATCGGTGGATGGGCCGTGCTTCCACGCGGCGTAGGCGGACGGGACCGCGCCTACCGCCTCCGGCGTGCCACCCTGTGCGGCTACCGTCCCAACCCGGGCGCCGATCGCCATCGCGCCCGCAACCAGCGCCGCCGCGCCGAAACGCACGAGCAAACGGGACGCCGGCCAGGAATGCCGCACCGGCGCGAGCCAGTCGTGAGTTGTGTTTCCCATACAGCTTCGTGCCTCCCCAACCGCACCACACCCGGCGAGAGTCCGGCGCCGCGCAGTGATCCGGTTCGACACGCGGTGCGAATGCTCCTGGGCCAGGATGACGCTGACCCCGGCGGGGTTCCCAACGAGTTGGGGGAAGCATCGCCTGTCCCGCGTCTCAACGAGTGAATTTGCGGAGACCCTGAGTCTGACTGCCGGCGAGCCCGGGCCGGCAAAGTCATTGTCCAACGCAAGGGCGGATGGTCTTGGAGGCCAGCGATGGGACGCACGAACAACCCGAACCAGCAGATCAACCACCCCGTGGGACGGCCCGGCGCGAGGGACCCCTCGGTGGTCATGGCCCGCGACCAGTTCACCGATGCGGATGACGCCCATCGGTTGACTGTGCACTACCCGAACGATACTCTCTGCACCACCTGCGACGCCGTCTATCGAGACCAGCGCTGGATGCTGGACGAGCCGCGGAAAGCGATGTTGCTGGCTGCCGGCGCGCCGCATCAGGTGGTGTGTCCCGCCTGCAGAATCGCCCACGGCGGCCTTCCACAGGGCATCGTGACGCTGCAGGGGACGTATTGGCCGCTGCACCGCGAGGAGATCGTCAATCTCATCCGGCACCAGGAGGGGGAGGCCCTGCAGGATAACCCGATGGAGCGCATCAGTGCGCTCCGCGAGGAGGAGGGACGCCTCATCGTAGAAACTACGAGCGAGAAGCTGGCCCAGAAGATCGGGAGAAGCGTGAGGAAAGCGCACCAAGGCGAGATCGAGTACCAGTGGAGTGATGGAAACCATCTGGTGCGCGTGAACTGGGAGCGGAACGCATAGAGTTGCTCGGCGCAAGTCCGGGCTGTACGCGGCGACCGGGACACCATCGCTCCGAAGCGCGGCTTCCCCGCCGCAGGTGTTACCGCAGAATCAACCGTGCCTGACTCACCTGCCCACACCGTCGCACCCACCGGAAACGCACATGGAACCGCAGGAGCGAAGGGTGGGCCGGCAAACCGGGCGTCATCGTGTCCCGAATTCTCCTGGTTCAATCTGTTCGGACTCATCCCCCCGAGAGCCGCTGTGCGGGCGGGTGCATCCCCGCGGGCCGGCAGGACTTGCTGGTCCCGGAGGCGTGCTCGCTGATCAGGCCGGTGAGGCCGCCCCCGGGCACAGTCCGCGCGGCTGTCGGCCGGCAGGGCGGCGCCGTCGGGGACGGTACGGGTCGCGCCGGCATGCAGAGGTGCTGGGGCAGGTCGCTGGTGGCGCAGGTGTCGGCGGCGCCTCCCGCGTAGGCGCCGGAGCGATCCATCAACATGGGGCTTCGGAGGTCGTTCCGGTACCTGAGGGTGGCGCCTGCGCCGAGGGGGCACGTGATGTCCGTGACGCGTCCGCAGCGGCTCATCTCACACCCGCACCCCGGTGGGGTGGTGGTAGCATGCGCAGCGTGTAACCGGCGCGCCCAATTTCCGCGGCGTGGCCGGCTTGGGGAGATCGGAGAGCGAGAAATGCGCCGAGTGCGGCTTTCGGTCGGATTTGCCGACCTGACTCACTACACGAAGACATCCGAAGTAATGGAGCCCGAAGCGGCGGTCCTGATGCTGCAAGAGCGCCTGGAAGCGGCGGGGGACATCCTCGTGCGGCATGGGTGCCGCATTCACAAGTACATGGGCGATACGATTCTGTTCGCGTCGGATGACGTCGCGTCCGCGGTGCAGGCGGCCCGGGAGATCGCCGCACTTCCGGCGGCAGAGATCTGCGGGTACTCGGTCCGCTGGCGAGTCACCGTGGCGACAGGGGAGGTGGTCGCCACAACCATCGGGCATGCGAGCCATCGAGTGGAGGATATTCTCGGCGCCACCGTGAACCGGGCAGCAATGCTCCTGCGCGACGCGGCGCAGAGCCCTGACGGGGTGGCATTCTGCCCCGAGACACAGCAACGCCTGGGAGCCTCCTGACTTGCCGTTTCGCCTCTTCCCCGTCGGAGAGCCCGAGCCGCTGGTGATCGAGGCGGAGCTACGCGACCGCGAACCGGGAACGACGACCTTTCGGTTCTCCCACGCAGGGGCAACGTGGACCGGCGCCGTCGAGGTGGGGACGCCGGAAGGCGTGGTGTGGCTTGAGGGTCGCGCGGCGCCGTTCTACTTCGCCAGGGTCGGCCGGGAACTCCACGTGTGGGTCGGGGGTGAGGTCTATCGGTTCTCCCTGACGGCGGACGGGGGAGGCCCCCCTCAGCCGGCGGCGCAGGAGGTCCTGCCGTCGGACGGGGAGATCCGGGCGCCGATGCCCGGGCAGGTGCTGCGCGTCACCGCTGCGGTGGGCCAGACGGTGGAGGCGGCGACCCCTCTTCTGGTGCTCGAGTCTATGAAAATGGAGCTCACTGTAGCGGCCCCGGTGGCCGGGCGGGTGGTGCTGATCCACGCGACAATGGGGCAGATGGTGGACCTGGGTGCGCCGTTGGTGCGCCTGGAAGGAGAGGTGCGATGAATCGTCCCCCGGAAGCGTTTGTCCCGGTCCAGGAAGAGCGGCTCCTGACCTTCGCGACGACGTGCTTTGAACGGGCCGGCCTGACCCACGAGCACGCCGCGCTCGTCAGCCGCCTGCTGGTCAACTCCGACCTGCGTGGAGTGCGGAGTCACGGCACGCGCACCGTGGACGGCTATTGCCGGGCATTTGAGCAGGGTGCGGTGAATCCCCGCCCGGACGTGCGCGTGGTGCACGAGACCCCGACCTCAGTCGTGGTGGATGGGGACGGCACCCTGGGCTACCTCCCGATGGTGCGGGCCACCGAACAGGCTCTGGCGCGCGCCAGGTCGCTGGGTCTCGGCATGGGATTGGTCCGCCACATCGGCCACTATGGGTCGGCGGGCCACTACGCGCGGATGTGTGCCGACGCGGGCTGTGTGGGCTTCTCGGTCCAGGGCTACAGGGAGCAGGGCAACGCCTCGGGACGTGCGGAAAAGCCGCAACTCGCCTACTTCGGGAATCCGCCGATCTGCTTCGCGTTCCCGCGTGGCGAGGAACCGCCGCTGGTGCTGGACGCCGCTACCTGCATCATGGCGGATTATCAGCGCGGCCCCGAATTCGACGCCCTCCTCACAGTCATCCCGGCCGCCTTCTTCAAGAGTATGGGGTATACCGCCGTCGCCAGTCTCCTCGGAGGCGGCCTGACGGGTTTCACGCTGCCTGGGGCGGATACCATCGCAGCGCGCTGGCCGCAGGCACGCCTCGGCGGCATGGTGCTGGCGATCCACATAGATGCTGTCGTGCCGGATGCCGTGTTCCGGGCGGAAGCGGACCGGCTCGTGCGCGACGTGCGCGAAACCTACGCGCCGATTCCGGGCACGGATCGCGCCCTCTTGCCGGGCGCCATTGAAGAGGAACGTACAGAATTCCATCGTCGTGAGGGGATCCGCTACGGGGAGATGGAACAGGAAGCGGCGCGGCGCTTGAGTGAACGTCTCGGTGTGGCGCTCCCCTGGGACTGAGAGCGACACGCGGGAGGGGACCTCGGGTGGCCTTCACTGGTGCAGGTGCTGCAGCGTTTCCACCTCACCTGTGACGAGGATCAGGATCTCTTTTCTTCGGTGCCGGAGGCGCCGGTGCGCCCGGAACTCGCGGCGATGCTCCAGTGGTACGTGCCGATGGCGCCGGCAATCTCGACTGAGAAGGCACGCTCAGAATGGATCGTTGCTCCCTTGCTGGCGGAGCTGTTCTTGATGACCGACGGGCAGGTGAGCCTCTTCTCGGGCACGGAATTCTCCCCCGACGCTGCGTCGGGGCTGGCCGGAGCCGTGGATTTCCTCATATCCCGATCTCGCGAGCGGTACTTCACCCAGGTGCCCGGTGTTGCAGTCATGGAAGCAAAGAATGAAGACACGCGCCGAGGGTTGGGCCAGTGTGCAGCGATCATGGTCGCGGCACAGCGGTTCAACGAACGGGGCGAGCAGCAATCCGGCGTGGTGTTTGGCGGGGTGACGACCGGTTCCAACTGGCGCTTTCTCCAACTGGACGGCGCCCACGTCGCCGTTGACCGGAGGGAGTACCACTTCAACCAGTTGGGCCTGATTCTCGGTATCCTTCAGCACATGGTCTCTACCGGTGGGCCGGGGCGGGACCCCGCGGCGTGATGCCGATGATGAGGTGTACGCAGTGAACGAACACAAGGGATCGGTCCTGATGGCACAATTCCCGAAAGTCGGCTTTCTGTCCCTGATGGCTACTGCCTGGGTAGTGGGCGTAGCTACTCCCGAGGTGAAGATGCAGAGCGTCGTTCCCATTCGCCGCGTGTTCGGGCCGGAGCACCCCGGCGGCAAGTACAAGCACCCGGCTTCGCTGACCCAGCTCAAAAACAGCGATCTGTATCTCACTTATTACTGCGGGTCCGGCGAGTATGCGACCGACACGGCAGTGTACGGCGCTCGACTGCCGAACGGGGCAACGACCTGGAGCACGCCGGCTCCCATTGCGGACACACCCTTTCGGTCTGAGGGGAATCCGGTGGTCTGGC
>SYMT01000359.1 GCA_005805375.1 Actinomycetota bacterium | reverse complement strand
GGTTCGTCGGCAATCACGAGGGCAGGGTTGCATGCAAAGGCCATCGCGATCATGACCCGCTGTCGCTGCCCCCCGCTGATCTGGTGCGGGTACGAATGCGCCCGAGCCGAGGGATCGGGGATGCGCACGCGCTCCAGCATCTCGACCGCACGCGACCAGGCGACCTTGCGCGACGCCTGCTGGTGCAGCGCGATCGCTTCCGCCACCTGCGCCCCTACGGTCATGACCGGATTCAGCGAAGAAAGCGGGTCCTGAAAGACCATCGCGATCTGCCCGCCGCGGACCTCACGCATCTCCCGTTCCCGCAGGGCCAGCAGATTGCGCCCGCGAAACCGGATCTCGCCCCGGATATGAGCCGGAGGCTCGGGCAGGAGGCGCAGGAGCGAGAGCGCCGTGACGGACTTCCCGCACCCCGATTCGCCGACGACTCCGAGCACCTCGCCCGCCGCCAGGTCGAAGGAGACCCCATCCACCGCCCGCGCCCGCCGCGCGCCCAGCGCAAACTCCACCTGCAAGTCGTGGACCGAGAGCAGCAGTTCCGCCATGCCGGACTACCGACCGCTCCGCGCCAGGAGCGCCTGAAGCAGCGTGTCCTGCTGCTGGAGGCGGTCCTCCGCGGCGAGAAGCGACTTGCAGACCTGAGCCAGCCCGTTGAAGAACGCGAAGAAGAGCACTCCGTGGACGAGAGACAGGATGGCTCCCCCCACAGTCAACACGGGTATGGCCGCCTGCAGGGCGCCGGTGAGCGGACCCAGCGCGTCCGCGCCGCCCCCCGGCAGGCCGCCGAGCCCACCGCCGAGGCCGCCGTCCGCGCCGCTGCCCATCAGACCGCCGTCCGCTCCACCCCCCGGGAGCGCACCCCCCAATCCGCCCCCGCCGGGGCCCCCCAATCCGCCTGCCCCCTGCGCTCCGCCCAGGCCACCCATGAGCGCCACCATACCCCCCCTGGCCGCACCGGACGCGAACGAACTGATGGCGCCCACCACGCCGATAACGAGCGACAGCCAGGCCGCCACCAGGCAAAAGTTCCCCAGCATCTTCACCGCCCCGCGATTCCCGCCGCGATACGGGATGAGCATCGGCGCCGCTGGCTGGGCTGCCGGCGCGTAGGAGGGGGCAAAGCCGCCGGAATCGCCCCCCGGCCATCCGGACGCCGGCGGCGGGACCGGCGGCACGCCCCCTCCCGGCGCGGAACCGGGAGAGGGTCCCGGTGCAGGCGGACGGCCGGGGCCACCCGCGGGCGGGGCGGCGCCGGGCGGAGGATACGCTCCCGGCGGCGGGTATCCTCCGCCGGGCGGAGTCCCGGGGGTACGGCCACTGGTTCCGGGCGGCCTGCCGGGGGGTTGTTGCATGGGGCGCCTACTTCACTGCGTGGAGAAATACGTTCAAACCGGACGGAGAGGCGCTGACGGTTGTCCGCGACTGGCCGAAGGGGCTGCGCACCGCCACCTCCTCCAGTTCCCGCTGACCGGGGTGCAGTGGGCTCCAGTCCAGCGCGACTTCCAGCAGCAGCCAGTCCGGCACCGCATCGCCGAAGACCACCAACTGTACCGAGGCGTGGGCATGGAGCCAGCGATGAGCCAGAAAGAGGATCCGCCCCAGCGCCGCCACATCGGCGTTGTCCGCCGTGTAGAGACTCGCCACCAGATCATAGCTGCCGTAGCCCTCGGTGTCCGGGGTCAACCGTGCCGGCGCCGACTGGCGGAAGAGGATATCGCCCCGCGGAGCACGGCTCCGCAAGAGATTGTTCGCGTGGACCAGGGCTTCCTGATCGTCGTCCACGCACGTGATGGAGATCTTGTCGGCCATTCCGGGCTCTTCGAGCACGTCGGCCAGAGAGCGGGCCGGGCCGCACCCGAGCGACAGAATGCGGAAGATCCGGTCCGGCCGCGCCCGGTCGCGGACTTCCTGGGCCAACCGCTCGCTGGCAATCGCTCGCCGCTCCCGGATCGCCTCGGCGAACGGGCGGGTGAGCAACCAGGCGTCGGTGAGGAGACCCACGGTGTCGTCCCCCTCGGGCACGTTCCGGTAGATGTGGTTGAAGAAGCGATAGCCGGCCGACTGGCCGGTGGGGCGCCGCTGCATCCGCTCGACCAGACGGCTGGTCCGCACCAGACCCAGGAACTCGTCCCGCGCCTGCTGCACCAACTCGGCCCGCTCCCCAGGCGGGGCATGATCCAGCAAAGCGGCCACAGCGCGCAGCACGGGCCGGTAGATGCCGGCGACCTTCGGGATGCGCTCCCGCGCCCACCGGGCAGCGCCCTCTTCCGGCGCCTGACCCAGAAACCCCAGGTCCACCTCTGCCTGGCGGCAGGCCTCCACCACCTGGGTGAGCCCCGCAGAGCGCGGGCGGGGCGCCTCCACGTCGGGAAACGCGCCGGCGCCCACCGGATCCCGCACGCTGCGCCCGGCGAGGCCGGCGCTGAGCGCGCGCAGCAAATGCACCGCGACGACCGGCTGCGCTTCCATCAGCCAGTCCAGTTCGTCCCGGCTCAGGGTCAGGAGAATGCCGTCTTCCAGAGCGATGACGTTGTTCGGGCTCGGGCGCCGGAGGATGAGACTGGTGCTCCCGAATACCTGCCCTGCTCGCAGGAAGCGTGGGTCACGGCCGGGCTCCCCCTCCATCCGCAGCAGGCCGGCCTCGACCAGGTAGAAACGATCCACCTGCTCGCCGGACGCCACGATCACATCCCCGCGCGAGAAGGCCCGCCGGAAGTTCAGGTTCAGCAGCACCTCCAGGTCCTCGGCCCGGAGGCACTCCAGCACCCGCGCAGCGATCTCATCGTGCTCCATGTTGACCGTTCGCCTTCGTTATCTTCATCCTCTTACCGGTGCGCGCCTGCGTCCACTTGCGGCGAGGGTCCGACGCTTGCGCTGCCGAGGACAACCGCACCCCGATCATCCGTGAGTCCACAAAGCGGATGGGGATGCGAGCCCAGGGACCTGGGGGTCCCACCCGTTCCTTCACCAGCGCGCCGGGAAAGACCTCCAGCGGTTCGGAAGCGGTGGCGGTTGCAATCGGAAGACCGAGCCGGCGGGGCAAACGGGCGATCTGCGCGCCGGCCGGCCGATCCAAATTGCCCGGGAAAACGCTCGGGAAGTCGGGAATAATGACTCCGGATGCAGAAGAGCCTGCGGTGTCGGATCTATTGGACAGCGATTCTCACGATGGTCCTGTCGGCCATCGGCCCGGTACTCGCGTCTCTGGGCCGCCGCGGGCTCACGCGCGCGTCCTGCCTCTCGCGCAGCGTACATACATGTTCCTGCCGCGTGGATCCGCACTCGGGCCCGCAGTGCTGCTGTGACCCATCCACCCCTGCCCGGGGCAAGGCGGTCGGGAGCCTCCCCTGCGACGGCGGCCGGGCGCCGGATGTGGTCTGGTCCTCCGGATTTCCGCCACTCATCGCGCCCGAGACGGTTCCATCCATCGCGGCTCCCATGCGCAGTCCGGCGGTCTTTGCTTCCTGGACGGCAGCCCTCCGCATTCGCCCGGACGATCAGCTCATCCCCCCGCCCAAACCTCTGTTCCGGAACTGACCCCGCCCACGCGCCCGACCGGCGTGAAGGGCTCCCCGGCGTGCCGACTTCCCCAGGCCCCAACAGCCCGGCGGTTCGCCTTCCCAGTTCACCGATTTGCGGACGATCGCCCGCCTGCGGCCCCCCGGCTCGACCGGGTGCCCCGCCGCGTGCGCCCAGGTCCGCCACAGAGCAATGGAGAGAGACATGACCCGCCGGCACGGCTTCACCTTGATCGAACTTCTCGTCGTGATCGCAATTATTTCGATTCTGGCTGTGATCCTGTTCCCGGTCTTCGCGCAGGCACGGGACAAGGCGCGTTCAACCAGTTGCCTGTCCAACTGCCGCCAGATCGGAATGGCCTTCGTGCAGTACACCCTGGATTACGACGAAAATCTCCCCCTTACGTCGTTTCCCCTCCCGGGGAACTCCTGGACCACGACGGTACAGCCGTACATCAAGAGCAGCGCGATCTTGCGCTGCCCCAGCGACGCCAGCCCGCAGTGGAACCCGGGCAGCACCCCCCGCCTCTCGTCGTACTTCCTGAACGCCTGGATGTCCGGCGTCGCCGGCTTCGGAAACCTGGCCTCAATCCAGCGTCCAGCCTCCGTCATCTACCTGGCGGAAAGCGCGGAGAACACCACCCCGCGCGATCACTTCCATCCCTTCCATTGGGGCACTCCGGCGGAACGGACGAACGGCTTCATGCAGAACCTCACCTGGGATCCGGTAAACAACCGCACGCGCGAGTTTGCGTTGTTTCGCCACCAGGGTGGGTTCAACGTCACCTACGCAGACGGCCACTCGAAGTGGGTGCAGTGGAGCAACACCTGGAATAATCCGCCGCGACCGCAAGTGTGGTCCGGCGCCTACGATCCCCGCCAGTAGGGACTGCGCGCCCGGAGGAGCGCCTCGCTTCCGCCAGCAGGCGGGGGGCTCCTCCGAATGCAGGCAGCCCCGCCGCGTGCCCGATCTTGTGTCGGAGCGCAGCGCCTGCGGGACGGGAAGCGGATGCGGAGGCGCCTCCCGCTTCGGAGACCGCCGTCCACCGCTCGCCACGCTCCGAACTGGAGTTCGGAGCCACCGGGTGCTCCTGGGCGTAAGAGGCGAAACACCGACAGCCCAAGCGGGGGAAATTGTGGAACACTGGGTGCGCCCTGGTTGCTATCTCCCCGGACCGGCGACCGCCCCACGCACCCGAGCCACGCCCGTCAGTAAGTGGTCCCACGGCGCGCCAACCCGCTCACGGAATGGTGGCGCACGCGACCGATGTGGAGTCCGGCAACTCCGATTGCCGGTGTGGGCCTGCCGATCCGGCGATCCGAGATGCGCCAATCTGCAATGGAGGGACGAGAATCGGCTGATTCGGTGCGTCTCGGCGCCCTTTGACGCTCGGAAATGACGCGCATGGCCATTACTCCGACAGGCTGACGGGCGAATATCGGCGGACGCTGAGAGGAAGCGCGATAGTCCGCCGCCGTGATGCGCGGCACCGGCCTGACTACGGACCGGCAATCGGAGTTGCCGGACTCCACATCGGGCGAACATTGGCGGGCGCTGAGCAGGGAGCGCCATAGTCCGCCGCCTCCGCTTGGGCGACCCGCCGCCGTAGTGCGCGGCACCGGCCTGACTACGGACCGGCAATCGGAGTTGCCGGACGCCACACCGGGCGAACATTGGCGGACGCTGAGCAGGGAGCGCCATAGTCCGCCGCCGTAATGCGCAACACCAACCTGACTACGGACCGGCAATCGGAGTTGCCGGACGCCACATCGGCAATTGGAGTTGCCGCACTCCACATCGGCAATCGGAGTTGGCGGACTCCACATCGGCAATCGGAGTTGGCGGACTCCACATCGGCAATCGGAGTTGGCGGACTCCACACCGGCAATCGGAGTTGCCGGACTCCGCATCGGTCGGCGGGGCGCACCAGGGGCGACGGGTACTCCGGGAGGTGGGCGGCCGTAGACGATCAAACTCTGGCGGGCCGCCGTTCACCGACGCTCACCCACAGAGCACGCGCCCTGTCTTTGCGGAGTTGATGACGTGCCTCGATCGCAGCGGCCCCGACCGGGAGGCCCTGATGCACGAACTGGACCTGACCGACCCGGACATCGCCGCCCGGCGGGATTACTCCGAGGCTCGCACGTTGACCCGGCACACCTCGCCGGGCCCTGAACCGCGGGACCTGCCCCTCACCAGAGCCTGCCCGCGAGGAGGCGGCCGGTAGAGCTCGGGCAGGCGGCGACCGGGCCTCCCGATCGCCCGAACCCTTGTGGAAACCGCCAGCTCCGCCTGCCGTCAGGGGGCAGGGACCGGCTCGACCTCGCCCGCTTCTTCTTCGTCGTCCTCCTCGTCGGGAGGGTAGGGGGTGTCGTCGTCGTTGTCGAAGAGGGGCATGCCGGCGTCGTCGTCCTCGGGGAGGGCGTTACCGTCGTCCTCCAATTCGTACAGGATCTCTTCCAGCCGGACCTCCAGGGCCTCGCGGCGCGCCGTCTCGCCCGTGGCGTAGGTGCCCCGCAGCTCGCTCATCAGCGAACTCAGTTCCTGGAGTTGCTCGATTTCACCCAGGCGATTCTCCAGGAAGCGAGCCGCCCGGTTCACCAGCGGGTTGGGAGAATCTTCCGGAGGTGCAGGCAGGGCGTACTGTTCCAGTTCGGAGAGACGCAGCGACCCGGCGCTCAGCTCAGCCGGGCTGAGGCGGGTGTGGGCCGCCTGCAGCACCCGCTGCTCCACCCGGCGACTGTTCCGATCCGTGGCCGATACCTGCAGGATGCCGTTCAGGTCGAGGTCGAACTCGACCGTGACGGTCGGGAGTTGACCGAACGGCGCCCGTCCGAGGTCCTCAAAGAGGAACTCCCCGAGCAGGGTGTTCTGGCTCGCCACCGAAGCCTCCCCCTGGTAGACCTCAATGTTGATCGCCGTCTGGCTGGGGTGTACGGCGTAGTACACTTCGGACCGCCGGGTGGGCAGCGCCGTGTTGCGCCGGATCACCACGGAGAAGCGGTCGCTCGTGAGGCGCCCGCGATCCACCTGGGCCACGGCAATGCCGAGGGAGTGGGGCGTCAGGTCCACCAGGATCGTCTCAATCGGCTCGCCGGCCACGATGGCTGCCTGCACCCCGGCGCCGAGCGCCACCGCCTCGTCCGGGTTCACCTCCGTCATCGGCTCGATCCCGGTGTGCACGGCCACCATCCGCCAGACCAGCGGAATGCGTGTCGAGCCGCCCACGAACAGCACGCGGTCCAGGTCACTTGCCCGCAATCCGGCATCGGAGAGGGCCTGGTCGAAAGAACGCAAAGTGCCCTCCACCAGATCCAGAATCAACTCCTCGAAGGTGTCCCGGGCGATCTCAACGTCGAGGTGCAGCGGCTTCCCTTCATGCTCCAGCAGGTACTCCTCCCGGACCTGCACGAACGGTGCGGCGGAGAGGTTGATCTTGGCCCGTTCGGCGGCCCGCAGCAACCGGGCGCGGGCCTGCGCATTCTCGCGGGGATCCACCCCGTGGAGGCGGACGAACTCCTCCGCGAGGGTGCTCATCAGCAACTGGTCGAAGTCATCGCCTCCGAGCTGCGTATCGCCGTGCGATGCGCGCACTTCCATCACGCCCGAGTTCATCTCAAT
>SYMT01000358.1 GCA_005805375.1 Actinomycetota bacterium | reverse complement strand
CGGAACCGCGTTCGGTGCGGTGGTCCTGCACGTGGCGCCGGAAGCAGCCGTGGGGGGGCCGCTGGCTCTCGTGCGGAATGGGGACGAAATTGAACTGGATGTCCCGGCCCGCCGTCTCACTCTCTGCATCTCCGATGCGGAACTGGAGGTGCGGCGTGCGGCCTGGTCACCGACCCATCCGGTGGCGGCGCGCGGCTACACAGCGCTCTATCAACGGCATGTGCTCCAGGCGGATCGCGGCTGCGACTTCGATTTCCTGGTCTCGGAATTTGATAACATGGCGTCACCCAGCAGGATATAGACAGGCGGACCTCCCCATCGTGCGATTTTCTGAACCCTTCTCCCCTCACCCCCGATTACGCAGTGCCATGCACGGCGCGTTGGGTCTGCTCAGCGTGGCGGTGGCCCTGCTGCTTACCACCTCATTGACCGCGTTCGAGACGCCGCCGCGATCCGTTGAGTCCCTGATAAAGGTCACAGCGGCGCCGGTGGGCGCCCGCCTGACACTTGGTGCGCGTGTGCTGGCGATATTCCGCACGGCGAATGCGGGACTCACCGCCGTCGAGCGCGCGGACCTTGCAGCGAAACGGTTGGAACTGCTGGTGGCGGCGGGGCTGCGGCCGCACGAAGTACGGATTGAGCCACGCGGCGACCAGTGGGCCTTGCTGGCCCGCGGGACCCTGGTGATGCTGGCTACGGAAGCGGAAGCCGCCGAACGCCGCGAGGTCCCGGAAAGCACCGCGCGGCGCTGGCTGGAGAATCTCCGCGCGGCACTCGCGCACGTGCGCAGCAGGGGTCTTGCGGACGGCCCCGCTCCGGCGCGGCGTGACGCAGCCGCGATCCGGACCCCGCGACCCGCCGTCCGGCCCCCGGGTCCCGAGCCCGGGCGCGCGACCCCGGGTACGCAAGCCCCGATTGTGGAAGCGCGGAGCATCCCACTCGACGCCGGATCCTCACGACCCGAGACCGGAAGTGTGCGACCGGAGACGGCAACCCTCAAACCGCAGGGCCGGAACCCGGGCGCGCCAGGCGTGAGAAGTTCGCCGGGCGACCCCGAGACCGAACCCGCCAAACCCGAAAACGAACCCGCGAAACGTGCCCCGCGAAGCGTACGACTCGCGACGGCGGCCGTCGCCGCGGCGCCGCCTTCCGAGGCCTCGCCGCTCAAGACAGGGATCCGTTCTTTGGTCGTGCCCTATGGGGAGACCCGAACCGTGTCGGTGGAGGGAGGGGACGGGCCGCTGCAGGTGCGCATTGAGGGGGACTCGGTGGCCGCGGCGGAAGTCGGGCCGGGTCGAACTGCGATCACCGTGCGAGGTCTGAACCCCGGTCGCGCGGTGGTGCGGGTCGGGCAAGGAGAGGCGGAAACAGCCTTTGCGGTGTGGGTCAAAAAGTACGCGGGCTCCTTCCCCCCGGCGGCAGCCGCCCAGGTGACGGGTGACCTGGCGCCCGGGTCGCTCGTGCGCCGCGTTGCGATTGAGCGGGTGCTGGACGAGACGCGCCGCGAACCGGGCGCCTCGCTCGAACTCCTGGGCGAGCCCGAGGGGGTCAAGGCACTTGGGCGGGGCGCCAAAACCACGGTGCAGGTTCCGGTCTCCATTGCGGGGGAGGGGATGCTGGAGCAGCGAGCTACCGTCCGCGTCGAGGTGCAGAACATCGCCTTGCCGTCGGAGGAGACTCGTGTGCTGCTCTATTCCAACAACCCGGAGAGCGTGCGGGAGATGGGCACGCTCTTCGAGGGGCTGGTGCCGCAGGACGGTCCCGCACGGCTGCTGTTTCATCACCAGAACCGCCTGGGACGCATGATGACGTTCCAGATTTTTGTGGTCAACCCAAGGGATTCTCCGGCAGATGTTCAGCTCGTGGGAGGAGAGGCGGGACCGTTCATTGATCCCGTGCAGGCCGGTCACCGCGCCGGACAGCGGTACCTCAGCGCGATCCAGCAGGACCTCGGTTTGGTCGCGCGGATCCCGGGCCGCTCCGCGCGGGTGCTGGTGAACGTCCGGGTGGGGCGAGACCAGACAATCTCCGGCATCTACACGCTGCGCATCCTGGGCGGGGGGCCGTTGGTGACGCAGGTCGTTGCTTCGGAAGGTCCGGCCAGCCCCACACTGCCTCCCAATCTGGTGGAACGCGCGCGCCTGGAGCCCCATACCTATCCGACACCCCAGAAATCGCAGAGCTACGAGTATCGGGTGGGCCAGCGCTGGGCTTTCATTCACGTAGGGCGGGTGCCCATTCAGTCGGGGGGGAAAACTCGGCGGCTCGACGGGAACTACGGCGTGCTCTATCGGGTGACGGTAGAATTGCACAACCCGACGGATACGGCTCAGACCGTGCGCCTGTTGATGTCGCCTGACGCGGGCCTGGCGCGCGGCGTGTTCATCATTGATGGACAACTGATAGAAGCGCCGCAGATCTCCCCGCCCATTGAAGCGGAACTCTGGAAGAAAAAGTTGGAGCCGGGCGAACGCCGCCGCCTTACCATTGAGGCGATGCCGGTTGGCGGATCCAACTACCCGATCTCTCTGGTGGTTCGGTCATGACCGGATCCGGGCTCACGGCTTGCCTGCTGCTCCTCGCCTCGGCTGCTCTGGCGCAGCGGTCCGACACTCCCCCGCCGGCCCCCGAACCCCTGCCCATGCTCGCAACGACGGTCACCCACGAGGCCGGCCTCGAAGGCAGGATCCTCTGGATGGATGCCTCCGCGAACCTGGAACGTCTTTCCACGCCGATCGGGGTGGCCGAGATTCTGGAGCGGTGCCGGCTGGCCAACATCAACACCATTGTCGTAGACATCAAGCCGCTCTCGGGCCACGCGCTCTACAGCAGCGAGGTTGTACCGCGGCTGGAAGAGTGGAAAGATTTCCGGTACCCCGAGGGCCACGACCTGCTGCGGGTGGCGATTCAGGAGGGAAAACAGCGTGGTATCCGCGTGTACGCGGGCGTCAATGTTTTCTGCGAAGCGCACAAGTTGCTGAAGGCGGGGCCGCTCTACGGAAAGCCGGAGCGACAGGCAATCGTCTACGATGTGCGTCGCAAGGTGACTGCCGCAGACGGCGAGGTCTGGACGCTGGCGGTCGGAGAGAACGTGGGCCCGCGGGCCGACGAGATTGTCGCGTACGACCCGCAGTTCTCCGGTGGCAAGGCGCTGGGGCCAGACGATGCGGCGGTGGTGGTGCAGGGCGACGCGATCACCGCGGTGCTGGATGGCGCGCTGACCGACCAGGGGTCGCTGCCGGTTCCCAGCGATGGATGTCTGCTCGTGGGACGCGGCAAGGGCGCGCGCTGGCTGCTGGACCACTGCAAAGTCGGCGACACCCCGGGCTTCGCTGCGGAACCGGTCCTCCAACCCATCCTGGAGGCGCCGTCCGAACCCGTGGGAGCCTTTGTGAACCCGGCCGACCCGGAAGCTCAGGACTATGCCTTGAGGGTGGTGGACGAAATCGCCGAGCGGTATCCGGTGGACGGGATCGTTCTGGACCGGATGCGGTTTTCGAGCCTGCGCACCGACTTCTCTCCCCTGTCGCGAGAGTTGTTCGAGAAGGCGCTGGGACGCAAACTGGAGCGATTCCCGGAGGACATCTTCACCTACTCGGCTCGGCCGGGTCAGCCGGTGACACCCGGCCCGGTGTACCGGGAGTGGCTTGAGTGGCGGGCGCGCGTCATTCGGGATTGGCTCGAGCGGGCGAGGGACACCGTACGCAGGCGCAGACCCGGCGCCTCTCTCGCCGCCTACGTCGGGTCGTGGTATCCGTCCTACTATGGAGTTGGGGTGAACTGGGCCGCCGAGGACTACGCCGCCGGGTACGACTGGATGACCCCGAACTACTCGTCTACCGGGTACGCCGGACGGTTGGAGTGGATCACCACCGGCTGCTACTATCCGGTCGCGACGCGCGAGGCGGCCCGAGTAGCGGGCACTTCCGAGGAGGCGACGGTGCAGGCCGCGGCGGAGACTTCGGTGCGTGCGGTGAACGAGGCTGCGTTTGTTTACGCCGGGCTCTATCTGCTCGACTACCGCGGCCGGCCGGATGAGCTCCGGAAGGCGCTGCGCGCCGCGCTCCAGCACAGCCAGGGAGTCATGCTCTTCGACCTGGTGTACCTGGAAGAATACAACTGGTGGAACATTTTGACTGAGGTCTTCCCCTCCCCACGGCGCGCTCCCCACGACGTGCCCGGGCTGATGACTGCCATCCAGCAAACCCGCAAGGCGCTGGCAGCCGGCAAATCCTACATCGACCGCATTCCGGACGCCGCAGTGGCGGCACTTGTGGATGCCGGGAAGCTGGCTCCGTCCGCCGACTACAAGAGCCTCTCGGAGGCCGATGCGATCCTGATCTGCGTGCCT
>SYMT01000357.1 GCA_005805375.1 Actinomycetota bacterium | reverse complement strand
TCGAAGAGACCGGGGACCTGGGGCGCGTCCGCGCGGAGGTCGGGCTGGATGACCCAAGCCCGTGGACGGAGGTCGCGGCACGGTGAGAAGCGGGTGCCGGCTGAGATGCAGGCGTCAACGGGTGGCGGCGGGGGGGCACTGGTCCGACTGAGCCAACAGGTCGGAGATGGAGTAGAAAGTGCCCCCAAGCACGTGGTGCTGGAACTGTACTGGTCGAGGGAGTCTTCCGCCCGCTACGATGGGAGCACCTGAAACGGGGGATTGCGGCGCTCCCAGTCCCGTATCCCGGTCCAGAGACCCGTGCCCCGGAGCGATGCATCCTGTGCGGCCAGGCGTAAAGCCGCGCCCATGTCGCGGCTCCCCTTGTCCCCGAGCACCCGGTACAGACCAAGTTGAAGGAGCGTCACCAGGTCATGGCCGCGGCACACGCACCAGGGGTCTGCCGCGGGAAGCGCTGCAAGGTCCGCCAGAAGTTCGGCTTGATCACCTGCAATCCCGGCATCACACGCGCGTTGCTGCAGACGGGCTGTATCCAATTGCCACGTATCTGGAAGCACGAACTCCGCGACCCGGAATTGTCCCGCCTCAACGCTCACGCCCTTGCGGACACACAACCAGCGCAGTTTCCCGAACGCGAGGCCGCGTTCCAGCAACTCGTCCCGCACGGTCCGCCCGGCAGCCGCCTCGAATTGGCGGATGCGTCCGGGATCACCGCACTCGGCGAGCACTCGCTCAAGTGCGTGCGAACGCACGAGCATCGTCTCCAGATCGCTCGTGTCGGTGAGCAGCAGGTTGGGGCTCGAAGGCGAGGATCCCTGCACGTGGTCCAGATCGGCATCCGCAATTCCGAGCACACCCTGGATGCCAAGTTCATCCAGTCGGGCGATCGCACGCAATGTGTTGTTCTTGCCGTCTGCAATCACCAGTTGGCATGCGTCCTTCCGCACTCGAGGCCCCCAGAATCGGCTGTCCTGCTTGCCCTCCACGAGCATGAACGATCCCGCGAAGCTTGTTCGCATCATCTTGACCTCCGAAACCACATCGCCCGGAGCGCGGGGCCCGTTCATTTGCCGAGGGACAGGGGGACCATCAGGTCGTCTCGGTCACCCACGATGGCTGGCGAATGTGTGGCGAGCAACACATCGAACTGCCGCAGTTGAGCGATGGCCAGAAGGTCCGGCAGAAACTGCTTTTGCCAGCCGAGGTGCAGCGAAATCTCGGGTTCGTCCAGCAGGGCCAGGGAGTCCCGTTCCACCCGGAACAGTAGATCGTACAGCAGCACCAGGAGATGCTGCTCGCCGGACGAGAGGGCGGTCAGAGGCACCGACGCCCCATCGTCCAGGCGTACCGAAAGCCCTCCCCGGTGCGAGAAGGTGAGCTGCTTCTGGCTGAAGCGTCGGTTGACGGTGTCGAGAAACAGTCTCAGCGGTTCAGCAATCGGCTGAAGCGCGTCCAGCTTCTGTTGGGAGTCGTGCACGTAGAGTGAAAACACTCGCCGTTGCGTGTCGTCGAGCCGCTCCAGGTCGGGATCCTCCTGCTCCGTGCCGTCCTTGTCCAGCAGCCCCAGCGAGTCATACCGACCTCGAAGTTCGCCGAGTTGGACCATCCGATCCTGGATCTCTTCAGCAGTCAGGCTGTCAATCGCACGTGAAATCAGGCGCTGCGGGAAGGATCGGTCCAGGCGTTGCGCTACCTCCGAGGAATCCGCCCGTGCTGCCTGCGCCCGGCCCCGCAAGTCAGCATTGTCAGCGTCGACCGTCGAAACGCGCTTCGGTCGGCGTGGGTACCAGCGGTGGGCAGTGTCCGGGCCGGCCCCGTGATATTCGAGGCGATCGGTCCCGATCACGTGGAGCTTTACCCGATCCGACAGCTCTCTCAGCAGCGCCGAATCCCGTATGGCCCGACGCGTTTCATCAGCCAAACGACGAAGTTCCCGGATCTCTCGGAATGTCTCCATGGTGCCTCCGGCGCGGGACCACTCGTCACTCAGTAATTCCGCCTCCTGCTCCAGTTCAGCCAAACTCTCCAGGGGCACCTTGAATGTCTCGTGATGATCCCCGAAGGTGATCTCGAGCCGGGCGGATGCTTCTCGTTTCCCTCTCTTCTGGCACACCACCACGCGAGACGAACCGAAATCCACCTCCAGTCGCCGGTACGGCCAGGCCGCCAGCGTGACGAGGTGCTGGTTGAACAACGCGTCGAGCAGGCGAAAGATGACCGTCTTTCCCACACCGTTCGGCCCGTGCACGACCGTCACCCGCTCTGCCGAATGCAGGGGGATCCGATGGTCGTAGAGGTTGAAGAGTCCTTCCACCTCAATCGTGTGAACGCGAAGTGGGGGCTTGGGATCGGACGACCCGTCAGTTGTGGGCGGTTCGGCGAGGCTCTGGTTCATGAGGTGGGCGAGAGGGGCAGGAACGCAACCCGGTCTATCTGGATTATACATTGGGTAGCGCCGCCTGCGCCCTGGGCCGGTCGTCAGCCGGCTCCCTCTCGTGTGCAGCATGAGGTGGCGCGTAGTCGCAGATCGCCGGGGGCCTGGTACGAGCATCAGTGGCCACAGCATGCGGTCCCCGCAACACGACGGTGACACCGTGAACCTCGACACGCTTTCCAGCACCCTCGCCGAAATCCTGGCGGATTACCAGCCCGGCCCGCCGATGACTGCGGCGCGCGTGCTGGCCTGGGTGCGGCAGTTTCGAGAGGATGAGCAGGAGGCCATTCTTCTCGAATTGGCTCACGCCTTCCGGGCTGTCTACTTCTCACGCGACCGGGTGCGGGCGTGTGTGGTAGGTTGGATGGAGCGTCTGCTGGGCGGGCACGATCCGGACGCGGCGTTAGGGCGCATCCGGTTCCTGGATGTACAGCGGCGAGAGGCGAGCCAGTCGGCGCTGCTGCGCCTGGCGGACGATTGGCTGCGCGCGCGGTGGGGGAGAGGCGTGGAGTCCTGCGGACGGGGATCCCCGCCGCTCACCTATGTGTACCTGGACGATGCGGTCAACACCGGCAATCGGATTCGCTACGATCTCGCCGGGACTGCACACGGGACATCCCGAGGATGGCTGCGGCGGTCGGTGGCGCCGGGGTCCCGTTTGCTGATCTATGTGCTCTGCTGCCACCTCGCCGGTTGGCGCTACGCCGGGCGCGCCATCGCGGATGCCGCCGGCGGCGCGGGCGTGGAGTGGGGCCTGCTGTCGGAACTGGACCTGAACAACGAACGGGTGCCGGGGAGTGATGCTGAGTGCCTCTGGCCTGAGGCGCCCGGGGACGATCAAGCGGTGTTTCCACACAGTGGCGGTTTCGGCTTCCGACCCCCGGGAACTCCCCCGCAAGAACGGTTCTTTCGGTCTCCGGAAACCCGGCGCATTCTGGAACAGGCGTTCCTGCGGGAGGGGATTCGGCTTCTTGGGGAGAGCCGCGGAGACGCCCCGCGTTCGGAACAGCGGCCGCTCGGGTTCGAGGTACTCCCCACGCCCGGCTTCGGCACGCTCTTCTCGACCTACCGCAACATTCCGAACAACGCGCCGCTGGTGCTCTGGGTGGGACGTGGAGGAGCGCGTCCCTGGATCCCGCTGCTGCCCCGCCGGTCAGGGTAGCGCGGATACCGAACAGCGTGTCGCGCGCAGCCCTGGATGGCGGAAGGGTGGCGGTCACGAGATGGCGGCGCCGACCGGGACTTCGGGCGATGTGGGAGTCAAGAGGTTCGCCGGGCCCCTGAGTGAAACATGGAGCGGCCGGAAACGACGCGGGGGCCTGAGGAGCCCGGCCGGTGCGACCCGGGGGACACCAGAATGTGGTTCGGAATCGGCGCTGTGCGGGGGGGGCTTCGCCGGGATGGCGGCTGGCCGCTGAGGATGGCGGTGGGGCTCCTGCTCAGCGCGCTGCCCGGGTGCGCCGGTCGGCCCGCCCCAGTGCAGGCGATACGTCCCGTCTCGGCGGACGCCGTCGTGTTTCAGGATGTCGCGGTGGCGTCGGGACTCGCTTTCGGGCACGTCACCGGAGGAACGGGCGGCAAGTTCATGCCCGAGACGATGGGGTCCGGGTGCGGTTTTCTGGACTTCGACGGGGACGGCCTTCTGGACGTGCTGGTGCTGACCGGGCGCATGATCGGCGCCCCCGCGCTGCACGGCGACCCGATCTCGGCGGTGGTGACGCCGGGGCTGTATCACAATCTGGGCGGCGGACGGTTTGAGCCGGTGACGTCCGGTTCGGGCCTGGACGCGCCGCTGTACGCGATGGGCTGCGCGGTCGCGGACTATGACAATGACGGGCGGGATGACGTCTACATCACCTGCACGCTGGATGCCTCCCGGCTCTACCACAATGAGGGAGGAGGCAGGTTTCGGGACGTTACCACCGAAGCCGGGGTGGGAAACGAGAGCCGGTGGGGCGCCGGTTCCGCCTGGCTGGACTACGATCGCGACGGACGCCTCGATCTGTTCGTGTGCAACTACCTCGACTACAGCCTCGACCGACATGTTCGGTGCACCAACCGCCTGGGCCAGGAGAGCTTTTGCACCCCACGGCACTACGAGGGCATGCCGTCCGCGCTGTACCACAACGAAGGCGGCGGACGGTTCCGGGACGTGTCCGCGTCGTCGGGCATCGCTGCGGTTACAGGCAAGGCGCTCGGCGTCACGGTGTGCGATGTAGACCGGGACGGGTGGCCTGATCTATATGTCGCCTGCGACACGACCCCCAACTTCTATTTTCGCAATACGGGGAAGGGTCGTTTCCTCGAAGCCGGCGTAGAAACCGGCATCGCCTTCGCCGAGAACGGCCTGGCGCGGGCCGGGATGGGAGTGGACTGGGCTGCGCTGGGCCCGAAAGGTGAGCTGGGATTCGTCGTGGCGAACTATACCAATGAGCCGGTTTCATTCTTCTACGAGAGCGGCAAGCAGTTCTTCGTTGAGCAGACGGCGGCTGCGGGTCTCGGTGAGGCGACCATGCTGACGCTCGGTTTCGGCGCGTTCTTCTTCGACTACGACAACGATTCGCGGAAGGATCTGTTCCTGGCGAACGGGCACGTCCAGGACGATGTACAGTTGTTCCAGAACAATCTGCACTACGCGCAGCCACACCAGTTGTTCCGGAACGTCGGCGCGGATGCAGGGACTTCCGGGCCGCCGAGGTTCGACGAGGTAACGGCGGATGTGGGGCCCCCGTTCGCCGTCCCCCGCGTGTCCCGCGGGGCGGCGTGGGGCGACTACGACAACGATGGGGATCTGGACATTCTCATCAACAACAATGGCGGCGCCGCGGAACTCCTGCGCAACGACGGCGGCAATCGGAAGCACTGGCTCCAGGTCCGTCTGGAGGGGCGGCGCAGCAATCGGAGCGGTGTGGGTGCGCAAGTGCGCGTGAAGTCCGGCGCGAATGTCTGGCGCGATGCCGTCAAGAGCGGTTCCAGCTACTGTTCCGCTTCGATGCTCCGGATCCACTTCGGGCTGGGGGAGCACGTCGGATATGATCGGATCGAAGTGGTCTGGCCATCCGGCCGGACGGAAACCTGGCCCGCGGGCACTGCCGATCGGCTGCTCCATCTGGTGGAGGGCACTGGGCAGGAGCAGACCGCCGGGGGTGCGAATCGGGTAAAATCCGAACAGCCGGATGGCGGTGCGACGGGAGCGCGAGGGAGATGAGACGATGGCGAGCAGGTGGATCGGAATTCTCGGCGCGGGGTTGGGTGTAATGGCAGCCGCGGCACACGCGCCGGCCGAGGAAAGCCGGGTCCGGAGCTACCCGGCCAGCCGCGTCGAGGCGGTTGAGGAGACGCTGCACGGCCGGAAGGTGCCGGATCCCTACCGCTGGCTGGAGGACGCGAAGTCCCCCGACGTGCAAGAGTGGATGACATCCCAGCATGCGTTTGCGCGCGCTCACCTGGATCAACTTCCGGGCCGCAGCGGGCTGGTGTCGCGCCTGCGCGCGCTGCTCTACTACGATTCGGTGTCGCCGCCCCTCCACCGGGGAACCCGCTATTTCTATACTCGCCGCCACGCCGATCGGGAAAAACCCATCGTGTACTGGAAGGAGGGCGAACAGGGCGAGGAGCGCGTGCTGCTCGATCCCAATCGCCTGAGTGCCGACGGCAGTGTAGCGCTGGGAGTGTGGGTGCCGTCGTGGGATGGTCGTCGCCTCGCTTACGCGCTCCGCCCGAACAATGCGGATGAGGCGACACTCTACGTGATGGAAGTCGAGACCGGCAAGGTGAGCCCCACGGACGTGATCGAGGGCGCACGCTACGCGACCCCGCGCTGGAACCCGGAGGGCGACGGCTTCTACTACATCTGGCTGCCCACCGACCGTACCATTCCGGTGGACCGCCGCCCTGGCTACTCCGAGGCGCGCTTTCACCGCCTCGGCACTGATCCGAAGTCCGACCCCGTGCTGCGGGAGCGCACGAACAACCCGCAGACGTTC
>SYMT01000356.1 GCA_005805375.1 Actinomycetota bacterium | reverse complement strand
GGGGGGTGTGGGGTGTAGGGTGTAGTGACTGCGGAGGCTACTCATTTCCCCCCTCTTCCTTCTTCCTTCGCCCTTCTTCCATCTTCCTTCTCGAACGTCCTCGGATTTCACGGAACTGGCGGCTCCGGACGATGGTGTGGACTGCGGTGGAAACGCGGAAGTTCTCCCGCGCAAGGCGGCGCTGCATCTCGTCGAGCAGCGGTTCGTCGGAGAGTTGGACGCCCCGGCCGAGGGCATAGCCGAGGAGCTTGCGGCAGAACTGGCGCAGGATGACCTCGCGGCGTGTCTGCGACAGGAAGTCGCGCAGGCCGCCGAGACCCTGGATTTCTCGGCCGCCGGGAAGCTTCGTCCGCGTGTCAACGGGGCGCCCGCCGAGATCCGTCTCCCGGCGGCGCCCGATGGCGTCGAATCCCTCCAGTGCGAACCCAAACGGGTCAATCTTCTGATGGCACGGCGCACAGCGGGCGTCCTGCGAGTGGCGCGCCACGAGCTGGCGCACGGTCAGTCCCGCGGTGGCGGTTTCTTCTGCCGGAAGCTGCGGGACGTCCCTGGGGGGACGCGGCAGTTTCTCACCGAGCAGCACCTCGCTCACCCAGTTGCCGCGCAGGATCGGGCTGGTGCGCGAGGCGCCGGACTGCTTTGCCAGGATCGTCGAGAGGCCTAGAATGCCGCCGCGTCCCCGGCGGCGCATGCCGCCCACCCGCCGCCATTCCGCGCCCCGTACGGTCTCGATGCCGTAGAACCGCGCCAGGCGCTCGTTGAGAAACGTGTGGTCGGCATCCAGCAGGCTCAGCAGCGAGCCGTCGTGCTGAAAGAGATCCGTGAAGAAGCGGATCGTTTCCTCGTACATGTCGCCGCGCAGGCCCGCGAACTCCGGGAAGTGCTTCTCGCTCTTCTCGCCGAGCGCGTCAAATTCGTGTACGTGCAGCCACTGGCACGCGAACTCTGTGGCCAGGCGCCGCACCCGCGAGTCGGTCAACATCCGGCGGGTCTGGCCGGCGAGCACGGCGGGGTTCCGCAGCTTTCCCGCGTCGGCCAGCGTGCGGAGTTCGCCGTCCGGCTGCGAGGACCAGAGAAAGTAGCTGAGCCGGACGGCCAGCTCTGTGTCGGAGACCGGAGCCGCCGCGGGCGAGGCGGGCGCCTTTTCGAGGCGGTAGAGAAACGGAGCCCCGATGAAGATGCGGGCCAGTGTGGCGCGGATTGCCTCGTCGTGCGGCACGTGTTGCACCCGGAGCTCCCGGTACAGCCCCCGCAGCTCGGACCCCTCCGCCGCGCTCAGGGGCCGCCGGTACGCGCGGGACGCGAACTCGATGAGGGCGGCCAACTGCCGTGGCTCGGCGGCCGCCTGCTCCGCCCGGAACCTGGCCGCCCGGGCGCGAAACGGTTCCTCCAGGGGAGCGATGGCCTGCCCCTGCCCGCTCTGAACCTGCGCATTCCCCGCCAGCACTTCGAGCAGCGACTCGAGGACCGTGAGCTCCATCACGGGACTCTGGCTCACGAAATGGAGTGCCTGCCACAGGCGGTCAAGGCGCGCCTTCTGCGCATCGTCCAGCATGAGGCGAGCCAGGTGGTCATCCTCTCGGTAAAAGAGCGTCAGGGTCAGGACCTCGTCTACCGGGACGATCTGCGTATAGCAGAGGGCGGCGGGGAACAGGCGGCGGTGTTCCTCCATCGCCGCCACCACCCGGGTGCGCGCGGCACTGTTTGCGGTGACCAGGATCGGCCGGGAGAACCGGAGTTCCCGCCGATCCGAGAAGATCTGGGTCACCTGGGAGAACTGCACGGCGACTTCACTCGGCAGCAGACCGGACGGAGCGGAGGCGACGCCGGAGAGGACCTCCGCCTGCGCGCTGCCTTCCCGCCCCGCTTCCGGGTCCAGGCGGACGCCGGTGACCAGCTCATACCCGCCTGCCAGAGAGGCGGGGAGGCGCACCGTGACTGCCTCCGGGGCGCGCACACAGAGTGAGGCTGCCTCGACGGGGCTGCCGTCCGGACGCCGCCCGAACCGGGCCGGGTCCAGTCCCCACTCCGGACGGTTCCCGGGGTTCGTCCCTCCGGGGCGCTCCGGCGAGGGGCGGGCCGCCGCTCGCACGTCGCGCAGCAGGATCTCCGGTCGCCCCGCGGCGACGAGGCGGGGGCGCTCCCAGACGACGAAGTCGTGGGCGGAGCCGTCTCCCGCATCGGTCGCCACCAGCGAGAACACCACCTCTCCGCCCGACGCGCCTGCCGCCGGAGCCGGGATCTTGAAGCGCAGCTCCTGCTCGGTCACCACCGGGGTGACCGGCTCCATCCACCGCACCGGGCTGCCCTGCCTCCCGATCAGGCCGACCGGGCCGAACGTCCAGAGCCCTTTCTGCCAGGCGGCGACTTCGGCCGCGAGGGCCGCAGCATCTCCGGGCCGGGCCGCCCGCCAGCGGGACCGCAGCCGGTCCAGCAGCAGCGACGACGCCGAGCCGGTGAGCGCTCCCCAGAGAGTCCGCAGGTAGCGGGGATTCAGGCGGTGCTCACGCGCCACGGTCTCGATGGTCCTGGCGCCGGTTCGCAGCGCCTCTCGCTCAGCGAGCGTGGCGGCCAGATAGAGCTCGACCGGCAGACGGCCGGCGAGCCCGATCCGGGTGTCGCCATGCACGTTTTGATTGCCCACCGCCACGCCGACCCCGAGGGGGGTCGGATCCGTGAACTCCCGGTAGAGGCCGCGAATCTGCGCCAGGAGCTCATCGGTCCAATCGCGCGGGGTGGCGTGCGCGGAGAAGCGAATCCCGTCCGGCAGCAGCACCATGTGCCGGGCGATCTCCTTGCCCGCGTCGAGATACTTCGCCAGCAGGGCGGGGGACATCGCAAGCGCGTTCCCCGCGTTGGTGAACCCTTCGCCCGCTGCGCTGTCGCCCGGAAACTCGCGGGCCGGATCCAGTTCCACTCCCGTCAGGTCGCGCACGGTATAGGTGTACTCGGCGTTGTTCAGCCTGCGGAGCACGACCGGCCCCGGGTCCCCCGCGCCTGCGAGTGCCTCCGCATTCAGGTACCGCCGCACCCACGCGCGCAGCCGTGCCCGCTGCCCCGGCAGCGGCTGCAGCGCGCCCTTCGGCGGCATCTCGCCGCTGTCGAGCGCCTCGGCCACCCGGACCCACACCGGAGTGCCGCGCCGGACGTCCTCCAGACCCACAAAGCGTTCGAGGTCGAGATCCCCGCGTTTTCTGGTCGTCGCATGGCAGCCCAGGCAGTACTGCTTCAGCAGCGGCCGCACTTCGCGCCCGTATTCCGCGCGAAGAGCGGGGAACGCGGTACGGTTCGCGCCGCGGCTTGCGACGGCGGCGCAGCAGGTCAGCAGCAGCCCGAGCAGGCACAGCACCGCGAGGGGGGTCACGGCTCGTGGAGGGTGATGCATGGTGTGCGGGCAAATGATCGCCCGGAGTTGAGTGGGTGGCCCGCTTGCCATGTGATCTATGACGATGCCCGTTCCCAGCGCGATGCCCTGGGGTGGCGCAGATCCCAGGGCGTTGCCCTGAGATGGTGTGAGGCTGCCCTTTCAGGGCGGGGTGGGGTGGGATGCTGGAGCAGTTCGGTCACCACGCGGGCGCCGTTGACCCGGGCATCGGTCATCGTCTCCTGGGAACCGAGGTGTTCGTAGGCCACCCGGTTGTGATCCAGGCCCAGTTGGTGGAAAATCGTCGCCATCAGGTCCGGGACCCCGACCCGGTCGGTGACGGCGGCATAGCCGAGTTCGTCGGTAGCGCCATGGACATGGCCCGCCTTGAATCCACCCCCTGCGAGCAGTACGGTGAAGCCGTGCGGATTGTGATCTCGGCCGTTCCCGCCCTGGGAGATCGGCATGCGGCCGAATTCTCCGGTCCAGAGCACCACCGTTTCGTCGAGCAGCCCGCGCTGCTTCAGATCCTGAATGAGCGCCGCCGACGGGCGGTCCACCTCGGCGCAGATCGGCGGGAGGCGCGTGTTGATGTTTCCGTGGTGGTCCCAGACGTTGTGCGGCGCCGGAGCGAGACTCTGGACGAAGCGGACGCCGCGCTCAACCAGCCGCCGGGCCATCAGG
>SYMT01000041.1 GCA_005805375.1 Actinomycetota bacterium | reverse complement strand
GTCGAGGCTGGTAATCCCGAACGCCACTTCCTCCCGCCAGTCCTGCTTCCGGGGACGCCAGACGCGCCGCCGCACCACAAACACCTGCCGCGCGTGCGGCCATTCCTGCAGCACGGCCGCGTGCTCCGCCGACAGGCTGACCGCCACCAGCCAGCGGTGCTCGCTCCGCCCGTGCCGGGTGTGTTGCTCCTCCGCGCTGGCCCGATCTTGGTCCGGCGCCCGGTGCGGCGCGAAACAGTCCTCCACCGCCGTCCGCAGTTCCGGTTGGTTGCCCTTCACCGTCATCAGGTAGTCCCCGCCCGCATCCCCGATCTGCGGCGCCGTCTGCCGTTGGGTGTTCAGCGCGTCCAGGGTCACCACCTTGCCTGCCACGACCACCTGGGCCAGGAGCGCCTGCACCGCGGCGATCTCGTGGCCTTCCTCCACCTCCACAGCGCCGACCGTGAACCCCAGCCGGTGGCCCAACGCCGTCACCATTTGGGTGACTTCCGCGCCGATTTTTAACGCCCCACGCAGGGTTTTGCCGTCCACCGCCAGAGCCGCTTCGGTCTGCCGGGGGTCACGCTCCTGGAGTTGGGCCTCGACCGCGGCCACCCAGGCCCGAGTTTGCGCTTCCAGAGCCGCCCAGTTCATCACCGCCAGGCAATAGTGCCACGTGGACCGGCACCGGGCCGTGTCGCGGATATAGCCGAGTTGGGTGCGGAATTCCGGGGTCTGATCGGTCCCCCAGTCGCAAATCGCCTGGAGGTGGGGAGTGCCGCAGAGGAGGGCGCAGAGCATCTGGGCCAGCATGGCCAGCAGCGGATGCCGCTGTCCCTGGCGGTGACGCTGGTCCGGCACCTGCGCCAGGTAGGCGTAGAGCGGGACCAGCGGAGGCGCGGTGCCCGCAGGCGGGGCGGTCGGGCGGACCGGGGGTGACGGCGGCGCGGCGACGGCTGGGGCCGACACGGCGCGGGGAACGGCGGCGGGCATCAGGACATCCTGGTACGAGCTGGTAATAGGAAGGAGATTCGCCGGACGCGGGCGCCCCCGACTCCGCTATTTTGCCCCGCGCTATCCGGTCCGGGTGCGCCGCGCCGCCGGGCGTGGACCACCCGTAGAAAGACCGGCGGCACCGCTACTTCCGGTGTCCCGGGACACTCCATTCGCGGAACAAAGTGCTTTGTGCAACCTTTGAAACGCCCTGGCGCTTTCGGTATCTGACCACCGGGAAGAGCCCACTGATGGAGTTGAATCAACTCCGATCCCGTGGACGTGGCTCCGGCGCCAGCGGTCAGTGAGCCTGTGACGTTGTTTGTCTGGCTCCAGTGGGCGATGCCCACTCCAAGGCCCAAGCCGAACGCGCCCCCGACAGGACCGCAGGCAGCGAACCCCAAGACCCCTCCGATGGTCCCCTGTAGGAGCTTGTTTCGCGCAGGATCGCTGATGGTCCGACCCGCCCTTGCAGCTCCCGCTACCTCCTCTGGTGTGGCGGGAAATCCGAACTCGGCCTGGAGCCCACTCGGATCCACCCAGTGGACCGGATCGTTCTCGCAGTAGGCGTACAGGTTCAGCCCACACGCGATCCCGATCGGGTCCGCGCTGATGAACTTCCCGACGGCGGGATCGTAGTACCGCTGGTAGAGGTAATCCAGCCCCATCCGCCTGCCGTGCGGCTCTCGCTCGTAGCCCCACGCCCCGGCGTACTGGTACTCCGTCGCGTCCCAGCCGTCCGCCCCGTCCAGTTGCGTGGGCACTCCATAGGCATCGAAGCGCATCCGGCTCGGCGTGGTGCTGTGCGTTCCCGTGCCCGTGCCGTCCGTCAGGTGGCGCGTGCTGCCGAGTTGGTCGCTGTGGAAGAACCGGTCCTGGCCGGCCGTCCCCACCGTGCCGCCGTTGACGTCCGGGCTTTTGCGGAAGCTGACTCCAAGCGTGTGCAGCGTGCCCTCAGCCGTGCCGCGTATCGTCTTCGTGTCGAACAGCCCGAAGCTGCTGACTTTGGTGACGGTGAACGGGTCCGCCTTTTCGATGTGCTCGCCGTCCGCCGTGTCGCGGGCCGAGAGCGCCACCGCGGTCCCGGCGCCCACCGGACGGTCCTGCACCTCGCGCAGGCGGCCGGCGCTGTCCCACTTCAGGTCTTGCTGGTACTGCTGCACCCCGCGCTGCGGGGGGGCCGTGTTCGTCGTTCCGGCTGCCTACGGGCATCGTTGACATCACAGGTCCAGATGTTGGGCTGGGCGGCGCCGGGATGCCGGGAGCCGGTAGAGTTCGAGGCGCTGCTCACGGCCGGGGTGTTGGGGGGCTGTGTGTCTCCGGCTCAGGAGTGAGGGACAATGGGCGCGTCAGATCAATCCCGTGTGGCGCAAACTGCCGGGCCGCTAGTTGTGCAAACGACTCCCGCTCGTCCACCTGATGCCCCAGTCGAAAGCCGTTGGCGAGCACGCTGAACTCTCCGGCAGGGGAATCGATGGCCAGGCAGCTCATCGGATACCTGGTGATGTCGAACTGCGGGTGAGAGATCCCCGTCCGGGTGAGCCACTCCTGCGCCGAGATCGTCCGCAGCGTGGCGTCATGCACCGTGACGGGAAGGTCGATGTGCCAGGTCACCCGAAACCCGAGTTCGAAATGGTCCCCGGACGGCGCGTCGAGTGAAACTCGAAACACGTGGTGAGTGGCCGCCAGTGCCGCCCACCGCACGGTCCACCCGTCGGCATGAGGGAGTGCCTGTGGGAGTTCCGCGAGCGGCCCGCCGGCGTCCATTTCCATTTCCGCAAAGCGATCGAGGCCGAGGGTAATGTAGTGGCCAGGCACTATCGGATATTCCCGCACCCCTGAGGCAATCACCCAGTCTTGTGCATCCTGTGAGGGATTGCCCGGGTCCGCGGTCAGGGCGCCCGGCCGCGGAGGTCGTGACGACCGAAGTTGCTGGATCGACCCTTCACCATTGAAGTGAATACGAGCCGCCTCCACGTCCGTGTAGCACCGGAACCGCGGTTCCCCCGACTTCCCAGGTGCGCGCGCGGAGGTCCAGAGCACCAGACACCGCGAGGTCGTGGTGTAGCACTCACACACCCACCCCACACGCGTGTCCATGTCGCCGCCCAGCCTGGCGCGTGCGCTGTCAGTTTCGTCATCACCCGAAGGGTGCATGTGCCGTTTCCTCGCTGCTGCTATCCACTTAAATTGGCCCACCGTAGATCATCGGTAGTGTCGTGTATGCCGCACTGTCCTCACAGGACGGCATGCGCCAGCAGTTCGGATCCTACCCGGCGAAAGCCCAATTGGCGGGGTGAGTGTACAGGGGTGGAGGGCAACGGGATCCTGCCGATCTTGTTGCGGAAGTTGCTCGCCCAAACGCAATCTGCGTCCGTTGGCTCCGAAAAGATCATTGTTACAAAGCGCACTGTGGTGTATTGCTAATACTCGCCATCGCACGGGCGGGACTCCTACTCGGGAATGTTGAGTATTCACGCCGGCACCCGCCGTTTGTTGGTAGAGTTGCCTATCCGCGGTGCAGGCTCCCCGGCTGAGGCTATGACTGCACTGCCTCAGGGATACTGCTGGCGATCCTTGAGTAAGAAGAAGAGAGGATTTCTGTATAGAATCATGGCAAGAGAACTGCGTGTCCCGGCGCC
>SYMT01000355.1 GCA_005805375.1 Actinomycetota bacterium | reverse complement strand
GGGGCTACCGGGGTCGAGCGTGAGATCCACCGGCCGGCCGCCGAGTGTTGGATCGAGCCGTCCCGCCACGGCGAGCATTCCGTCCCGCATTGGCTCGAGCTCCAGCCGTCTCCGGTGGGCGCGCCAGAGCAGGCGGTTCTCCGGGTCGGCCGCGCGGACGTCCGGCCGATCGGCGCTCGCCTGCCGGTACGTCGCAGAGGTCACCAGAAGGCGATGGAGTGCTTTGAGGGACCAGCCCAGGGCGTTGGGACTCGACGGTGCAGTTTGCGGGCCGGGGTTGCGCGTGAAGGCGGCGGCGAGCCAGTCCAGGAGTTCCGGGTGCGTGGGCGGCCCGCTCCGGAGGCCGAAGTCCCCCGGATTTGCCACGAGGGGTTCCCCGTAATGGTGCATCCACACGCGGTTCACGAGTACACGCGCCGTGAGCGGGTTGCGCGGATCGGCAATCGCATCGGCCAGATCCAACCGGCCGCTGCCGCGGCGAAATGGGCCGGCGCCGGGCGCCGACGCGATGCGCACGAACTGCCGCGCCACCGTAACGCCGGGCTGGGACGGGTTGCCACGCACGAAGATGCGCGGTTCATACAGCTCTGCCGCGTCCTGCAGCACCATCGCGCGTGGCGGCGCCTGGGGAGCGGCTACGGCCAATTTGTCCAGTTCGGAGACTTTGCCGCCGTAGGCATCCTTTTCGCCGCGGGACATGTAGTGCCAGGCCTGATCCTTGCGGAAATAGGCGGGGCTGTCGGCGCCGTCCATCAGCTCGAGTAGCTGGCGTACGGCGCCGGTGCGGGCCGCGGGGGGCGCTGGTTGGGCTGCCTGATACGTCTTGAGCAGGAGTGCACCGTACGCGCGCACCAGTTCCACCCGGCTGGTCGGCCGTGCCTCGACCAGCGCAGCACGTACCAACGGGTTCACCTGGCCGGGCGCGACGCCGGCCGGGCGGCCTTCCCAGCGGGCAGTGTGGTCCGTCGCCTGGCGGGCGAGTTGACTTTCCGGCATCGCCATCCACTCGCTCCAGGGACCGAAGACGGGATCATCGGGTTGGGAGCGCCGCTCCAACAGCCGCCGCCAACGATGCACAATCTGCGGGCGCAGATCCTCGGGCGACAGGGATAGGAAGAAGATCGCCGTTTCAAGCGGGTCCGGTTTCTCCGTGGCGGCCCGCACCAGGTAGTCGGCAACCCGCTCGCGTGCCTTCCGGCGCTCCTGGTCGTACTGCGTTTCGAGGAACTGCCGGATCTCCTGCACCTTGGCGCCGGCCTTGGTCAAAAACTCCTGGCCGGCGGCCGGATTCTCCGATGCCCCGATGATCGGCAACTCTAGAGGCATCTCACTGCTGGCGAATGTGCCGTAGAGTGAATAGTAATCGGCGGTCGGAATGGGATCGTACTTGTGGTCATGGCACCGGGCGCAGGCCGCGGTGAGGCCGAGAAAGCCCCGTGTGGTGACATCAATCCGGTCATCAATGACGTCGTGGATGTTGTTATCGAACTGCCGCCCGAGCGTCAGAAACCCCATCGCGCCCAGTCGCCATCGCTCTCCCTTCAAATCCACCTGGTCCGCCGCCAGTTGCTCGCGGATGAACTGCGGGTACGGCGTGTCCTCGTTGAGAGCACGCACAACGTAGTCGCGATAGGTATGCGCGTAGGGGCGGATGCGGGCATCTCCGTATTGGAGGACGCCGTCCTTGGTGTCGGCGTAGCGGGCCACGTCGAGCCAGTGCCGCGCCCAGCGCACACCATACTGCGGCGAGGCCAGCAGGCGGTCCACCAGCCGCGAATAGGCCTGCGGGTCTGCATCCGCCGCAAACGCAGCGACCTCCGCCGGAGTGGGAGGAAGGCCGATCAGGTCGTAGGTCACCCGGCGGATGAGCGTGCGCCGATCCGCTTCCGGCGACGGCCGCAGTCCCTTCTGCTCCAACTTCGCCAGCACAAACGCATCTACCGGGTTGCGCACCCAGCCCGCCGTCCGCACCCGCGGGAGCGCCGGGGAGGACACGGGCCGAAACGCCCAGTGGGACCGGCGCACGGCGGTCCCCTGCGCGGCAGTCCCGCTGCCCACGGAGGTCGTTTTTGCTCCCCAGGGTGCGCCAAGTTGTACCCAACGCTCGAGCACCGCCACCTCGGCAGCGCTGAGCGGTCCGGTCGGCGGCATCGGGGCCACGCCGGGCCGGCGGCGGACGGCCGTCAGCAGCCGGCTGGTCGCCGGCTGGCCGGTAGACACCACCGCGCCTCCCTGCCCGCCCTTGCGCAGTCCCGCTTCGGTGTCGAGCCGGAGCCCGGACTGCTGCACCGTCGCCCCGTGGCAACTCGCGCACCGCGACAGAAGGAGCGGACGAACTTCTCGCTCAAAAAACTCCGTCACCTGGGGCGGAGCCGGAGACGACGGCGGACGTGGGTCGGCGGCGGCGAAGATTGCCGGCGCCAGGTACATGCCGCCCAGCAGCAGCACCGCGGCAGGGAGCGCGGCTTGCCGGACGTGAGATGGAATCGCTGGGGCGAAAGACATGCCTCAAGAGACACCGGATGCGGGCGGGAGTTGCGGCGAACGGCGAACCTGCCTGCGGTGCGCGGCAACGCTGCACGTCACTTCAGCCACCCCTCATCGTTTCAGCCGCCTCGCGGCTGAGACTCCGGCCCCCCGGGTTTCGTTGTGTGAGAAGCACGCGGCCGTGCCGGGTGGTGTGCCCTCCACGGCTGCCGAACGGGAACGAAACGCTGATCCTGGGTGGAGCGGGTCACCAGACGGGCCGGCCCGCGGGGCGCTCACCGATTGGCGCACGCCTGGGTCCTGTCCAGCCGCTGAGGCCATGCCGGTCGGGCCACAGCGCCGGGCCGGCAAGATGCCGGCGTTCCCGGGCCGGAGGCGCCGGCACACGGCGCGCGGGCGCTCAGGCGTCGCGGGTACTGCGCCAGGCGACGCGCGAGACAGTCCCAAGCGCCACCACGAATATCACTCCGACGCCGGCGACCTCCCATGCCTGCGGCAGCAGCGACGGCAGGCCGAGCCCGCTGGCCGACATCCAGGCGAGCGACCCAACGACCAGGACCAGCGCCAGAGTTGCGGTGCGCTCACCCGGTCGGAGGATGGGCGATAGCCCGGGCGCACTGACGGGGCCCGCAGCGGTTCCGATCGGCGCGCGGTCCCGTTCCTCCTGCGCGGCGCGAGCCGCAACTTCCTCGGGCGCGGCGTGCTCCAGGCGTTGGCGGGACCAGAACCAGTAGTAGGCGAACGCCGCCGCGTACGCGGCTATCGTATGTGGGATCACGTTTACGTTGGCGACCGAGTACATCACCAGGGCGAAGACGGCGAGAAGCCCGACCACGAACGGCAGCAGCGGATAGACCGGCACCAGGTACGGACGCTTCAGAGCGGGCTCGCGCCGGCGCAAGGCAAACAGGCAGTAGACCCCCAGGATGTACCAGATGAGCGCCGTGAGCGTGGACATCAGGATCGCAACATTGATCGCCTGCTTGTTGAAGAACGCCCAGCTAATGAACCCGAGGATGACCACGCTCCAGACGAACAGCGACGCCATCGGGACGCGGCGCGTGGCGTGGACCGTCCCCAGCGCTCGCGGGAGGTAGCCCGCCCGCGCCAGGGCGAAGGACTGACGGCTGGTAGCGTAGAGCATCCCGTTGAAACTCGCGAGGAGCCCCGCGAGAGCAGCCACGCTGAACGCCTGTACAAGCCACTGATGGCCGGAGGCGCTCCAGGCATCGCGCAGGACGAGCGGCAGCGGATAATCCGCTTTGCCCAACGCCTCCAGGTTCGGCGTGGCGGCTACGGCGAAGAAGATCGTCAACACCGCCAGCACCACCAGCGTGATTTGTGCCAGGACCACGCCACGCGGGATGCTGCGTTCCGGTTCGTGGACTTCCTCGGCGGCGAGGGCCACCATCTCGATGCAGACCAGGAGCCAGAGCGCATAGGGGACCGCCCCCAGCACCCCCTTCCAGCCGGCCGGCAGCAGCGGCTGGGTGAATACGCGCTCCAGCCGCACGGCCGGGGTGACCAGCACAAAGAACAGCACCAGCACCACGACCGCCATGTTGGTGAGCCACACCATCACCGTGCCCTGCTCTTTCACGCCCCAGGACTGGAGCAGGAAGAAGAGCACGGTGACACCGGCCGCGCATGCGGTGGCGATGACCGGCGATGGCTCTGCCGGATTGAGGATGAAGGAGATGTAGCCGCCGACCGCGAGCGCCACGCCGATCGTCGCGAAGAGCATCTCC
>SYMT01000354.1 GCA_005805375.1 Actinomycetota bacterium | reverse complement strand
TCCCGGCACTGGGGAAGTGGTTCGTGACCATCCCGGGAGTGGTCCCCGCCTGACGGGAGGATTAATTCTGCGCGGTTCCCTTACAACATTCGTGCGCGCCGATTGACGCCGTGCGGCGCGGGCTGCCCCACAGCGTGTGCCTCCCTCGACCCGGTGCGTGCCGGGCTTTCCCTCGGGAGGACGGGCCGGGGAGAATGGGATTGAAGTAGCCGATGCCGCATTTCCAGACCCGCACCTCGGCCCTGCTGGTGCAAGACGTGGACGGAGAAACCCTCGTCTACGACACCCGGTGTGACCGGGTACACTGCCTGCCTGAACTGGCTGCCCGCATCTGGCGGGCATGCGACGGCACTCGCGACGCGTCGGCACTGGCCGAGCAACTCACGACGCCGGAGGACATTGCCCTCCGACAGGTGCTCGTCGAGGAGATTCTGGGTCACCTGACCCAGGCGAAGTTGCTTGAGGGACCAGGGAGTGTGGCGCTCGATCCGGCCCGCCGGCGCGTATTGCGACACGCGGGCGCCGCGGTGCTGGCAAGTGCCGCAGTGCTTTCCATCGTTGCTCCGTTACCCGCCCAGGCGGGGACGTGTATTTCGACCGCAGCCTGTTCCCTTGCAACTCACGGGCACTGTTGCACGAACGGGCTTCAGTGCTTCGACGTAGGGGGTGAGGCGGAATGCGCCGGACGTTTCTGTACCTGCATCGGCGGCGGGTAGGGGAGCGCCCACGAGCAGCGCCCGCATCACAGACGGAGCACTGCCGCCCTGCGGCGGGGTCGCCGGCGCCGGGGCAGTTTCAGCGTCGCCAACCGGCATTGGGAGTCGGTCCAAACCGGTTCCGGTCAGCCGGACAGGGGGCCGGGGGGTACGTGACGCGAGGCTGCGAGGCGATTCTCGCGGCCGGCGCGGGCTTCGAATCGGTCGCGGACCAGCGTCGCTGCCGCTTGACACGCGCGTTGCACACCGGATAAGATCAGGGGTGCAACTCCATCCGGACACATCGGAAGCCGCGTGACCACCTACAACGACCGCTACCAGGGGTTCTCCTTTACGTACCGCCGCCCGGTTTCGTGGCGGCGGGGCCCTGCAGTGCGTCCAACCGGTGATCCGCGCGAACCGTAACTTCGGGTTTGCACCCAGATTTCTCCAGCGAACTGCCAGGGCCGAATGACCCGCAGTTCGCTTTTTTTTCGTATCGGCAGCAGGGCGGAGATCCGCCGGGAGGACAATCGTGGTCATCATCATGCAGCAGGGGGCGCCGCGCGCTCAGGTGGACGACGTCGTCGCGGTGATCGAGCGAGAGGGGTTTCGCGCGTTCGAGAACCCCGGGGTGGAACGAAAGGTCATCGCCGTGCTCGGGGTAGTGGACTCACAGAAGATGGAGATTTCGCACCGGCTCGAGTCCCTGGATGGCGTGGAGCGGGTCACGATCATCTCCGAGCCGTACAAGCTGTCCTCGCGCAACTACACGGCCGACAACACCGTCATCCGGGTGGGGGGCGTGGAAATCGGCGGCAACGACGTGGTCGTGATGGGGGGGCCGTGCAGCGTCGAAAGCCGCGAACAGCTCCTCGAAACGGCGCACGCGGTGAAGAACGCAGGGGGACGCCTGCTGCGTGGCGGCGCGTTCAAGCCCCGCACCTCACCGTACAGCTTCCAGGGACTGGGAGAAGAAGGTCTGAAGCTGCTCGCCGAAGCCAGAGAAGCCACAGGACTCCCCATCGTGACCGAGATTCTCGATCCGTTCGATCTCCCGTTGGTCGCCGAGTACGCGGATGTGTTCCAGGTGGGAGCGCGCAACATGTCCAACTTCCGTCTGCTAGAGTTGCTGGGGCGCACCGACAAGCCGGTCCTGCTGAAGCGCGGGCCCTGCGCGAAGCTCCGGGAAATGCTCCAGGCGGCCGAGTACATTATGAAGGACGGCAATCACCAGGTGATGCTCTGCGAGCGCGGCATCGTCACCTTCGATGATGCCACGCGCAACACAACGGACATCAACGCGATCCCCGTGCTGAAGCAGTGGTCGCACCTGCCGGTGATTCTGGACCCGAGCCACTCGGTGGGTTACACCCGCTGGATCCCGGCGATCGCGCGCGCGGGGGTGGCGGCGGGCGCGGATGGGATCATCCTGGAGGTGCATCCCAACCCGTCGCGCGCGCTGTCGGACGGCGGGCAGTCGCTGCGCCCGGAACAGTTTTCCAAAGTGGTGGGAGAGCTGCGCGCGGTGGCGGGCGCCGTCGGCCGCGGACTGGCCTGACACCGGGTGACGGCTCCGGCGAGACGAACGGTCGCGCCGGAGCCGCTCACTGCTGCGTGCTGCGGCCGCCGGGCCTCAAATGGACCGCAGCGCCCGGCGACAGATCCGCTCCGTAGCCCGGTCGGCACTCTCGGTACGCCATCGGGTACACAGGTCCCGTACCACGTCCGGATTGGTTTTGGCTGCGTCATTGAGCCAGTTGGCCACGGAGTCCTGGACATAGCGGGAGGGATCGGCACGCAGCGGTTCCAGCAGCCCGAGCGCCGGGCGCGGGTCTCGCTTGAGCGCCGGGAGGTGCGCGCACCAGACGCCGCGCGGGCGGAGGACCTCGACGGCGAAGCGCCTGAGATTCTCCGACGGTTCCGCCGTCCAGGGCTGCAGGAGCCCCAGGGCTTCCGGAAGCGCCGCTGCCAGGTGGGGCCGGAGCGCCAACCACGCCCATTCCCGCACTGCGAAGTGGGGATCATCGGCAAGGGGACGGATCTGTGCCAGGCGGGCGGCGGGCGTCATGCCCGGCTCGGCTGCCGCCAGATACGCCGCCCAACCGCGCACTGTATCCGAGGGGTGCTGCGCCAGTGATCCATACGCTTCCGGACCAAGGGGGTCGCGCAGCACTGAGCCCGCGAGCGCCATGCGTGCAACGAAGCCGCCCCCGCACGCCACCCGGGTCAGCTCGGCAGCCGGAAGCGAAGGCGCGGCGGCCGCCAGCAGCAGCGCGAAGTCGAGTGCCAGGCCCTCGACCAGAGTCGCCGTCTCGCGTGTGCCGTGGTTCAGCGCATCGAGTACGTCCGGAGGAATCCCGGCCCGGGTGCGGGCGCCGCCTGCCATCGCCTATGCCTCGGCGGACCGGCCCGCGGCGGTAGGCGTGGCTGTCGCGAGAAAGTTGCGCAGCAACTGCTTTCCATGCTCGCTGAGGACGCTCTCCGGATGGAACTGCACGCCCTCGATCCCTAGGGCGCGATTCCGTACCCCCATGATCTCCGCATCGTCGTCGTCACTCCAGGCCGAGACCGTGAGGGTCTCGGGGAGGGACTCGCGGCGGATCGCGAGCGAGTGATAGCGCACGGCCCGGAACGGCGACGGGAGGTCGTGAAACACCCCCTCACCATCGTGGCGAATCGGGGAGGTCTTCCCGTGCATCAGACGCTTTGCCCGCACGATCTCGCCTCCGAGCGCCTGACCAATGCACTGGTGCCCGAGACAAACGCCGAGGATCGGCACTGTTCCGGCCAGAGCCCGGATGAGCGGAACGCAGATCCCGGCCTCATTCGGCGTGCAGGGCCCCGGGGAGAGGACGATGTGACCCGGCCGGAG
>SYMT01000353.1 GCA_005805375.1 Actinomycetota bacterium | reverse complement strand
GGAGCAGGTCGGACAGCACGGGGCCGCCGCGCCGGGCGCCATCCAGCGTGCGTCCCCGGGCGCTGATGACCCCGACCGTGAGGGTGGAGTCGTATTCCAACGGGCTGCCGATCGCGATGGCCCAGTCCCCCACGCGAGTCCGGTCGCTGTCGCCAAAGCGGGCAACGCTGCCGGCCGGCAGCGGCCGGCGCGCCTGGAAGCGCAGCACAGCCAGGTCCGAACGCTCGTCGGACCCGACCAGTTCACCGGCATGCTCGCTCCGGTCAAACAGGCGGACCCGAAACCGGTTCGCCCGGGATACCACGTGGTTGTTGGTGAGCACGTAAACGGTACTGCCCACCTGGCGCACGATGACGCCGGACCCGGAGGAGGTGCGTGGAGGGGGTGCATCGCGCGAAAATCCGCGCTTGCGGAACGGAAAGCCCTCGGGGAGTTCTTCCTCCATCTGTCCCAGCATGCGCCGTTCCCCGCCGTCCGCCGGCGCTCCTCCGGCAATGATGGTGACCACGGCGGGCTCCATCCGGTCGGCGGTGCCGGCGAACGCATCCTGAAATGCCCGGACCAAAGCCGCTCCGGACGCGGCGGGGGGCTCCGCGGGACGACCGTCTCCGGCGAGCAGCCGCGTCGGCTGGCCGAACCCAACGATCACCGCCGAGGCGGCAAGTTCAATGTAGCCCCACGGCTGCGCGCGCAGGGAGACGGGGAGAGAGGGCACGGGCTTTTCCATCAGATTTCCTCATCCGAGAACCGGCGGGCCCGCAGACCGGACCCATCGGATAGGGATGCAGATCCGGGCAGCATCTGACAGTGACGGCAAGGCGAGGAAGGCGAGCGACGAAGCGGGCCCCGGTGTGCCGGCTTCCCCGGCTGCCCGCACGCCTCCCACGCACGCGAGCCACGCCGTCCGGGCGCCCCCAAGGTTCACACCCGGTATTCACCCACCTGTCCAGAGAAACTTCCGATACGGCTTTCGCTGTTGAACTCACTGGCGAGGGCGTCCATGAACACCTCATCCCAGGCGCGACCGCCGACCCAGATCGCTTCGCGACGGCGGCCGATCTCGTGGAACCCGGCCCGCCGATAGGCATTCAGGCCTCGCTCGTTGAAACTGTACACGCGAAGCATGATGTTGTGGAGACCCATGCCGTGAAATCCGAAGTCGAGCATCAGGCGCGTGGTCTCCGTCCCATAGCCGCGCCCCCAGCATTCCGGTTCGCCGATCAGGATCCCGAACTCGGCGTGGCGGTGGCGCAGGTTCACCTGGTGCAGCCCGGTGCTCCCGATGGGTCGCAGCGTCTCCGCCTCATAGATGAGGAACGCCGGCTCGTCCTGGTTGAGGGCCATCCGGTCAAACCAGGCTTCCTCCGCTTCTCGGGTCATCGGCCCGAAAGGGGCGCCCAGGCCGCGCGTGACCGAAAAGTCGTTCATCCACCGCGTGTAGAGCGGTACCAGATCCCGTCGGTGGGGTCCCAATGCGACCTTCTCGCCGACGAGATTCAGGATCGGTTGCTCCTCACCCATCCAGGTGCGGCGCTTGCTTTGCGTCTGCGGTTCCCGTTCCGCCTCTGTGACGGTCATTGTTGGACGTTCCTTTCCGATCCCGCCTGTGCGGACAGGGATGCTCGGCGGCGCCCCGGTCGTGCGGGGTCAGCGAGGAGCTTCGTGCATCTTGCCCCATCCTCATCCCATCGCGCTTCGACTGGCGCACCGCCCACAGCCGGACGGGAAGCGCATCGCCACCGTGCAGCCGCGGGCCCACGGCCCTATTTCCCGCTCGACGGGGAAATTCACCGCGCCTTCGGACACGCCCGGCCGCTGGAGGGTTTCAGTGTCGGGCGGGGAAATGTTCTCAATGAATGCGGAAGCGATCGTCGTGGCGTCAACCTCGAGTACGCCTGTCACGGGCTTCGGCGTACTCGAGAGCGGAGGCGAGGGCCGGCCCGGCGGCACCGTCGCCCGGGCTGTGAGCAGGGAACAGATACGAATGACCGAACCGGTAGGAGTGATCGGGCTGGGGCTGCTGGGGACCGCGCTGGCCGAGCGGCTGCTGGCGGGGGGATTTCCGGTGGTGGGATTTGACCTGGCGCCCGGGCGGCGCGAGGCGCTGGTGCAACTCGGGGGAACTGCCGCGGCGTCGGCAGCAGGCGTCGCGGTGCAGTGTCGGAGGGTGCTCCTGTCGCTGCTGACATCGGCGCAGTCCACTTCGGTGGTGGGCGAGATCGAGGGCGTGCTGGCGCCGGGTGCGCTGGTGGTGGATACCACGACGGGTTCCCCCGCGGAGATGGAGGGGCTCGGGGCCCGGCTGGCGCTCCGTGAGGTGGCCTACCTGGACGCGACCGTGGCCGGGAACAGCGCCGAGGTGCGGCGGTCCGACGTACTCGTGCTGGCCGGGGGCTCGGCGGAGGCATTCGCCGCGGGTGGGGACCTGTTTGCCTGCTTTGCCCGGTGCGCGTATCATCTGGGGCCGTGCGGCGCGGGCGCGCGGATGAAACTGGTGTTCAACCTGGCGCTCGGGCTGCACCGCGCTGTGCTCGGGGAGGCGCTGGTGTTTGCCGAAAAGCTCGGGATTGCGCAGGAGACCGCGTTGGCGATCTTGAAAGAGGGCGCGGCGGCGTCTCGGGCGATGGAAACCAAGGGCGAGAAGATGCTCCGGCGGGAGTTCTCGCCCCAGGCGCGCCTGCACCAGCACCGGAAGGACGTAGAACTCATCGTGGACCTGGCGGAAGAACTCGGGGCGCGCGTGCCGCTCTCGGAGTTGCACCTGCGGCTGCTGCGCGAATTGGAAGCCGCCGGGTGGGGCGACCTGGACAACAGCGTCATCGTACGCGCGTTCGAGCAGGGAAGCTGATGTCCCGTACTCCGCTGGACATCGCCCGCTCGATCGGCGACCGCTTCGTGGCCTGGCTGGGTCCGACCGGCCGACCCGACCCGGCGAAGTGCCCCTGGGTCACCCGGCGCGGTCCGTTCTCGCCCACCCACGCGCACAGCCCGCCCTTTATGGCGCGGGCGCTCTACCTGCTCTACGACGCGACCGGGGACCGGCGCTACAAAGCAGCCGCTGATCGGTACGCCATCTTCTCGTTTGCCTTCCCGCGCGATCCGGTGCATCCCGCTGCTGACCGTCAGCGCCAGGCGTTTCTGCTGCAGCGCCTGCTCGCCGCCCCAGACGCGCCGTGGGATCCGCGGGCCCAGAATCAGATTTTGAGTCGCTCGTGGGTCTACGGCTGTGCGCTCTGGCCTGCCTGGGGTGAGTTTCGCCGTCACAACCCGCACGAAGATTGCTACGACGCGCGGGCCGATGCACTCTTCGAGTGGGTGCAGCGCCATCGCACCGATCGCGGACACGCCTACAACATCGGCTATCGGCCGACCGCCAGCCCGGGAGTGGACGTGCCGGATTGCGCGTTCACAGACGATTTGCGCCTCACCGGTACCGGGATCGTCGCCTACTACGCCCGTACCGGACAGCCAGAGGCCCTGGAAGGCGCACTCCGGCTGGCGGATTACTACCTGCGCGACCATCAGGCGGGGAGAGCTGAAGGGGCATTCCTCCCCATCCCCGGCACCTGGTGTATCGGTCCCTGGCCACTGGAGATCCATTGCGAGCACTTTGCGGCCGTCCGGATGGATCAGTCCGGTTGGGGCTGGACTGCCCGGGGAGCCGTGGAATTCCTCACGCACCTGCACGCCTGCCTCCCGCCGGAGCATCCCCGGGCGGCCCGCATGCGCGAGGTCTGCGTGCGTTCCCTCCGCTGGCAGTTCACCTGCCAGTTCCCCGACGGCGCCGTGGGGATGCACACGCTGGACGACCACTGGCTCGGCATGACCGCGGCGCCGCTCCTGGTGGCGGCAGACCTCCGCCGGGCCGGCTGGCTCGACGCTGCCGGCGAAGCCGAGTTCGCCGCCCCGCTGTCCCGCGCCCGCACATGGCTCCGCGACGCTGCCACCGAGGAAATGCTCGATGCCGGCGGCTATCGCAGGGTTACCGGCCGCACCACGCCCACTCCTCCGGAGAACCTGGTCTGGGCGCTGAGCTGGGTGGTGGAGGCCCTCGTTCGCTGGGAAGAATCCGCTCCGCGCGACTGACTCCAACACTGGACGGGATGATCTTGTCAGCGGCGAACCATCCGCCGCGCTCTGCAACGGGAAACTGCCATGCCGCGTGAACCCCTCGAACTGGCCCGCTCCATCGGCGATCGCTTCGTCCGGTGGCAGGGCGCCTCCGGTCGGCCCGACCCGGAGACCTGTCCGTTCGTCACCCGCAAGCCACAATTCTACCCCCCCAACACGCACTGCACCGCCCCTATCGCGCGGGCGCTGTATCGGCTGGCGGATCGGACCGGGGAGACCGGCTACAAGGAGAGCGCGGATCGTTACGCCATCTTCTCCTTCTCCTACCCGCGCGACCCGGTGGCGCCCTGGAGCGACCCGCAGAAGACCCTCTGGCTCCAGCGTGCCGCGGAGCGACCCCCGAACACCAGTTGCGCGACCTTTCAGTACGGCCTTGCCCTGGATCCCGCCTGGACCGAATTCCGGCGTCACAACCCCGAGGAGGACTGCTTCGATGCTCGCGCAGACTCGCTCTTCGACTGGACCCAGCGCCGCCGCACGGACCGGGGTCAGGCGTACGAGCTCGGCTATGCGCCCACGGACCCGAACATTCCCGACTGGGCGTTTACCGACGATCTGCGCCTCATCGGCTCCGGCCTCATCGGCTACTATGAGGAAACCGGAAGGCAATCCGCCCTGGAAGCGGCCCTGCGGCTCGGCGACTACTACCTGCGCGCACATCAGCCCGGCACTGCGGAGGGGGCGTTTCTTCAGGACCTCGGCACGTGGTGCATTGGGCCGTGGCCTCCCGTCGTATCCGTCGAACACCTCACCGAGTTCCGCCTCGATCAAAACGGGTGGGGCTGGTCGGCCCGAGGTGCAGCGGAATTCCTGGCCCGCGTGCATGCGGCCCTGCCCCCGAACCACCCCCGCGCCGCTCTCATGCAGGATCGCTGCCTCCGCTCGGTCCGCTGGCAGTTCGGCTGCCAGTTCCCCGAAGGCGCCGTCGGGCTCTGCGGGCAGGACGACCACTGGCTGGGGATGACCGCCGGGGCACTGCTCTCGCTCGCCGATGTGCGCCGCGCGGGGTGGAGCACCGCAGAACTGGAACAAGACCTGGGGCCCGCGATCGCGCAGGCGCGCACCTGGTTGCTGGAGGCCGCCACCGAGGAATTCCTGGATGCGGGCGGCTATCGAAAAGTCACCGGCCGCAGCTCCCCCACGCCGCCGGACAACCTTGCCTGCCTCCTTGCCTGGACCGTGGAGGCGCTCCTCCGATGGGACGAGTCCGAGCCGATACGCACGAATGGGGCAGCATAAAGATGGCGCCGCTGACGAACGAGACAAGAATGAGTGGGCCGAGGACTACGAGGGTCGGACCCTTCTGTCGATTCGCGACGCGCAGTTCGTCCATTGACACCTGGAGTCGGTCCGGGTGACTGGCGGCGCCGATTTGTGATCCGCCGCTTGCCGAGAACCCGCGCTCTCCTTCCTCACTCCACTTGCAGTTTTGGGGGTAAACTGATTCAAGGAGGCGAACAGATTTAACACTCGGGAGAGCGAAAGGAGTCGCAAATGCATCGAATACGAGTTCTGGGTCTCGGCCTCGCGCTGAGTGCGGTAGCAGCCGTTGCAAGTCCGGTCCGCGTCCATACCCTCGGGACGAAGTCCCAGGCGGTGGAAATGTGCCCGGACTGCAAGTCGAAAGTCGCCTGCGCGCAGGTTGGCGACTACCGCATCGGGTTGAGCGGGGACCTGCCCGCAAAGCAGGGCAGCGGGTCCTTCACAGTACACCTGGAGGACAAGTCCGGGAAGCCGGTTCCAAACGCGAAGGTGGAGGTGAGCTTCTCTATGCCGAAGCACGGCCACAGCATCACGGTCCCTGCGAAGCATCGCCGAAAGGGCGAATACGTTGCCACCAGCAACCGCCTGAGCATGCCCGGAGGGTGGGAAGTGGAGGTCCGCGCGCTGCTCGAGGGCGGCGACACCGTAAAGCAACGGTTTGCCTACAGCCGCTAGCCATGCGGCGCCATCCGCAGCGGTAGGGGCCGGCCCGGTGGGTTTGCTTCATTCACGAGGAACTGTGACACCTGCGGCGGTGCCACAGTTCTCCTGGGTCCAGCGACCGGGTGTTCCGGGCGAAGCAGATCGCGTGCCTGTTCCGCGCGGAGTAATGGCGGGCTACTGAACTGGGCTTTGCGTTTGCCCCTGGGATCGCACGATCGTGCCTCCGGAGTCGCGCGCACCGGGACACTGTTAGCTGCCGGCGCTCCCCCAGGCACGGCGGGATACCTGGGTTGAAGCGGCTGGTAGTCAGCACGGTTCGATTGCGACACGACGACCTCGGAGAGGAGTTGTGGCGCTGTGAACCCCATCCCCCCGGAGCGAGCACGTGTGTGGTGTCAGATACCCTGTACACGCACGTCCCGTCCCCATCTGCGCAGAACTCGTGGGCCTCTGGCGCCGGCTCAGGGCCCGGCAGTTTCCCCGTCGCCTAACGTCGGCATTCCTGGCGTGAGAGCGACCAATGGGGCGTCTCGCGTTTCCCTTAAGAGCCTATCCCAAAACCCCAGCGGCGCGGAAGGCGATGACCGCGGCGGCAAACTGGAGTGCCGCAAGATAGTTAGCGGCTTTACGATGCCAGCGGAGAAAGACGTGGCGCCACTGATG
>SYMT01000352.1 GCA_005805375.1 Actinomycetota bacterium | reverse complement strand
GCGCCACGCCGGTGAGTTTCCCGCCCACCTGGCCCAGGCTCGCCACCGCTGCCTGGCGGACCCACGGGTGCGTGTCGCCCGCGCTTGCCAGCAGGCGGTCGGTGACACGGGTCAGGGCCGCGCCGGTGAGTTTCCCGCCCACCTGGCCCAGGCTCGCCACCGCGGCCTGGCGGACCTCCGAGTCCGTGTCGCCCGCACTTGTCAGCAGGCGGTCGGTGAAGCGGGTGAGGGCCGCGCCGGTGAGTTTCCCGCCCACCTGACCCAGGCTCGCCACCGCGGCTTGGCGGACATCCGCGTCATTGTCGTCCGCGCTTGCCAGCAGGTGGTCGGTGACGCGGGTCAGGGCCGCGCCGGTGAGTTTCCCGCCCACCTGGCCCAGGCTCGCCACCGCTGCCTGGCGGACCCGCCAGTCATTGTCGTCCGCGCTTGCCAGCAGCCGGTTGACCAGTTCATCGCGGGCGGGGAGGTCGGACCTGGTAGCCAGGGAACCGATTGTCTCGACTGCTTCCGATCGAACAGTACTGTCCTGGTCGCGAAGGGCTTCATTCCAGCGGCGGAGGCCGGTCAGCCAGCGACCGCGCACGTCAGGTTTCAGGTCGGCGAGGAGGGGTTCCGGAGTGCCGCCGAACAAGAGCACTCGTTTTTCGGTGGCGCCGGGATTGCGGAGGTTTTCGGCGACGAGGCCGGTTTCGACGAGGGGCGTGTCGCCGAGGCCGACCGGGAGCCAGGCGAGTTCACGGAGGCCCTGGCGGATCCGCACCGAGCGGATGTAGTCAGGGTGGTCGTCGACGGTGATGTGGCTCGTGCCGGCTTGCAGGCCGCCGACGGCGCCCACGGTGGTGAGGAGGCCCATACCCAGGGCGGCGGCGCGGCTGAAGCGGAGGAGCAGGTTGCCGGCGGCGCGAAGGGGGTTGGGGAGGAGCGTGGGGTCGGCCTGGTGGAGACGGCGCAGTTCCCAGGGGAAGAGAAAGCGGCGGCGCCGGCGGAGGGCGGCGCGCAGAAGGGAGGTGGCGGCGCGTTCGGGGCGGCCGGATTCCCACGCCGGTTCCGCCAGCACATCGTGTACCAGTTCCCAGCGGGTCTCGGCCGGCGGCTCGGTGGAGGGCTGGAGAGGGGCAGAGGTGCCGTCGGGCGGCGCGGGCGGGGCGGCCTCCAGGCGGCGCAGAGGGCCGGTGCGGCGCAGGTGTTCCAGGGCGGCGAGCAGATCCCGGCGTGGGACGGGACGGAAGCGGCCGGCGTTGTACTCCTGCTCCAGTTCGGCCAGGGGAAGGGTGCGGCGGAGGCGGGGGCTGGAGTCGGTGGTGAAGAGGCGGCCGAGCCGGTGGGCGAGGGGCGGATCGGGGGCGCGGGAGTAGACGGAGTCGAGGTACTCACGCAGGAGGCGGTCAGGCCCTCCGGCGCGGCGGTACTGGCTGAGGGTAGTCACGCCGCCCAGAGCCAGCACGCTCGCCATCAACTGCAGGCGCACCGGACGGACGCGGCCCTGCTCCTGGAGATCCCGCACCACCGTCTCGAGCAGGTTCCGGGGCCAGGGCAGGTTTACCCGGGCCCCCAGTTCTCCCAGGATGCGGACGGCGTCTCCCGGGCGCAGATAGTCCACACGGAAGCGGTGCGGCCGGTCCAGCAGGGGGCGGGTGTTCGGGTGGGGGGCCGCATTCTCGAACTCGATCGCGCAGCTCAGGCGGTCCTCCCGGAAGCTGAGCACGATCCGCAGCGGAAGGGTCAACGTGTCGGCCGCCGTGGCCACGGACTTGAGGAACTGTGCGCGGGCCTCGGCGGCGGCGTCCCCGGGTTGCTCGAAGAGGCGCTCTGCCTGGTCGAGAATCAGAAGCACGGCGCGCGGGGGCACCGCCAGCGGATCCGGCTCGGCGGCCTCCACGTGCGCCATCGCTCCCGTGACTGCCTCCGCCACCGTCGTTGGCGGGGAGTCGCCCGGCACCGCTCCTGCGGCGGCGAGGATGCGAGCGGCGATGCGCGCCTCCAGGCCCTCCAGCGGCGAGTAATCGTCCACCACCACGGGGAGATAGCCCTCCAGCCGCACGCGCGGCAGGAATGCAGCACGGAGCAGCGAACTCTTCCCGCATCCCGTCTCCCCATACAGGACGCCCCACCGGAAGCCCTTCTGCGTCACCCAGTGGATCAGGGAGGCGACGTCCCCCTCCCGACCCAGCATTCGCTCCCCTTCCGCGTAGCCGGCGGCCCCCCGGAGCCGTTCCCAGGGCGGCTCCCGCTGCTCCGCCTCCAGCGCGGCTGCCTCCAGCAACCGCCGGGCCGCGCGCCACTCCCGGCGATGCCGCCGCTGGAGCACCGGCGCCGCCTGCACCCACTCCACCAGCCGGTCGGCGGTGACGTGTGCTTCCAATCTCTTCGCCGCCGCCTGAAGGGTGAACAACCGGGCCAGCGCCGCCGCTCCCAGTTCGGACAGTTCCGAGGTGCGGGGTAACTCCTCCAGGCCGAGTAGCGCCTCGACCAGGCCCGCTTCCGCCGTGTGCTCCGGTCGGGCCAGCGCCGTCCTCAGAGTCTCCAGGGTCTCTTCCGGCTGATAGGGGAAAAGGTACCAGCCGGAGCGCCACGAGGCAAAGTCCAACGCCCGGGCCAGCAGGTACGGTTCGGCCCACCGGGGCAAGAACACCACCCAGGGGCAGGGCACCCACTCCTTCACCAGGTCCCGACCGGCGTTGAAGTAGTCAAGAAGGCTGCTGAGTGGCTGGATCTTCGGCGCTACCTTCCGATCAAACCGTCCTTCCCAATCGAGGAGTGCGACTCCCTCCGCCGGTCGGTCCCCGGCTGCTTCCCAGACCAGGTCGCGGACATTGCGGATGACCAGATCCCAGTCCTGATGGAAGTCCAGTCGGGGATCCTGGAGGCTTACCTCCGCCCAGATCCGGTCCGGGAACGCTTGCTTGACCCGCTCCAGCAGGCGGATACGCTGCCCGGGTTCCTCGTAGAAAACGAAGGTGAGGAGAAACATCCCCTCCCCCAGGTCCAGCACCCGGCGCAACAGTTCGAACTGCGGCTCCTCATCCGAGGGCGCCGGCGGCAACCCCGGGGACTCGGGAGGGACAGATGCCGGACTCCGTTCCCGTTCCTGCACGCCGGACCCGACGACGGGCCCGGCGCCGGGGGGCGCCAGGAGTTCCCGCGAGGCCGGGGTCGCCGGAAGAGTCACGGCGCGTCCCGGATGCAAAGCGGGTTGACTCCGTACCAGTCGTGCTCATCCTCCCGGTAGCGATACACGTACCAGAAGTCCAGGAAGTGGCTGCGCTCCTCCTGAGGCACTTCATCCAGACTTCCGGTTTCTCGGACCCGCTCCAGATGCCGGCGAAAGGAGCCCGCGGAGAGGGCGGTCGGTGCGGCGATGGCGCCGATGCCGCGCCGGATCCCTTCGTCGGTCAGGGGGAGCTGGCCCCGGGCAGCCCCCAGGGCGTTCTGCATCAAGAGCAGAAGGTTGCGCATGTGCCCGCCGCTCTGCAGACAGAGACGGTTCAGACGGTCGGTTCCTCCCGGTCCGGGTCCGAATACTTCCTCCAGGGTCGCCCCGGCCGCTTCCAGGCGTCGTTCCACTAACCGGCGGAGCACGGCCAGCGCCTCGGGATTCGGCTCCCCGTTTCGCTTCCGGACGAGCACCTGGGGAAGGACAAACGGGGTGGTCCCATAGAGGATGCCCAGATTCTGATAGTGCTGATTGACAAAGTTCGAGCGGGCCGTGTACACCACGGCGACCTCGACCCGACTCAGGAACGGAGCTCCGCTCACAAAGAGCGCCTCGTCCCGCGCCAGGGTGGCCTCACCGGCGAAGACGCGGTCCAGGGCATCCAGCAGGACCACCAGGCGCCCGCGCTGGTGCTGATCCAGCAACTGCTGTGCAGAAGCCAGCAGCCTGTTAACCAGGTTGAGAAGGGTGTCTTCGTTCGCTCGTTGTAATACCTGACGAAGCTGTGCCTGTGCGTTGTCTCGCGTCCGGAGCTTGGCGACCAGACTGACCCCTCCCGGCAGTGCCGCTTCGATTCCCTCCAACTCTACGGGGAGTGTGCCCAGATGCCTGAGCTCGGCCCAGAATCCCTTCCAGGACGCGAGAAGTTGGTCCCAAACGCCGCGCTGGCCCGGGAACGCCTCCGGAAGCTTGGTCATGACCGCCTCCAGAATCGCAGGGAGCAGATCGTGCGGGGCGATGTCAGGCTTGAAGTAGTTCGTAGCGTCAAGATAGACCACGAAGGCGCCCTCGGCCTGCAGGTCGAGCGTCAACTGGTTGAGCAGGGTCGTCTTGCCATCGCCGACGGAGCCGGCGAAGAGAATTACCGGGGAGCCGCCGGCAGTCGCCTGGAAGACCAGCGTTGTCCGCAGGTTCTCGATCCCCCGTGCCGACAGGGTGTCAACGTAACGGGGATTCCCTGCCTTCAGGGCTTCGGTGGGCTGGAACTCGCGGAAGATCTCTTTCAGGGTGGCCATTCCGGATGTCCTGTGGGGGCGACGCGTGGAGCAATTTCCATACTATTGTCGCACAACCCTGATGCCGGGGCCAGCCTGCGCTTGTCAGGCTCGAGCTCGGCGACAATGACCACCCAACGATGCGCCCGGGACCAGCGTCTTGTGGACGCGGCGCCCGCACTTGTGCCTGGGCGCGCATCACGCTGGTCGAGGCGCGGGGCGGGCAGGGAAGCCGGTAGATCCGGGGTGCGGGCGCGGTCCGGCCTCATCCGCACCGCGGTATCCTGCGAGGCGCTACGTCGTGCCCGGCTCGCGCTTGTACTCCCGGGCGGGCACCGGGCCGCCGAGCGGCGCCAGCAGCCGCCGGATGTCGTCCGCGTACTTGACCTCGCTGTCATCTTCCGGCTCGTAGCCGATGACCTCGCGGGCATTCACGATGCTCCAGAAGCGGCGGGTGTTGCCCGAAATGCCGTAGAAGATCTGGAACGGCACTCCGTGACGGTCGCGGATGTCTTCGGCGTCCACGCTGCGGACGAACAACTGGGTCAGATCGCGGGCAGAGATGTGCGCGCCCAGGTCCCGGTTGTAGGCGACGGGGTTGCCGACAAAGCGGTCTCCCTCGATTTCGCGGGGGGCGCCGATGCGAATCTGGATCACTTCTACGGTGCGTCCGATGCGCCCGGTGGCATAGACGAAACCGAGGTGCTCGTACGCTTCCTTCGCCCAGCCATAGAAGTTGTCGCTGATGGCGCGCTCCCAGGGATCCACGCAGTCCTTCTTCCGTGCATGAATCAGCCCCTCGTACCAGTCGGCCGCGTGGTTGCTGCTCGCCATCACGACCCGGCGCACGCCCTCCTCCATGGCAAGTTGATACACGTGGAACGCCATATCCACGTTGCTGCGCTCGGTGTAGTAGCTATCCGTGGAGTTGCTCCCCTGCCCGGTCGGCGGATGCACATAACCGAGGTGAACCACGGTGTCTACCCCCTGGAACAGGGCGCGATACGCTTCCAGGTCGGGCTGCGTCAGATCGGCAATCCGGATGCCGTCCACCCGGTTGCCGTTCCGGTCTGTGTCTCGAACGTCTACCAGGACACAGTCGTAACGGTCGCGGAACGTGGGCAGCATCTGCGAGGCTACATAGCCGCTGGCCCCGGTCAGCAGGACGCGCTTTTTGCTCACGGCAGTCTCCGATTCAGCTTCAGGTTCGAGTGTCGAATTCCGGGATCGTCCTCGTTCACACGGTGTCGAGTCTCACCCGCGAGGACAGGTTCTCGCCCCGTGCACCGCAACCCTTCGCGGGTAGGACTGCCTTCGCCCAAAAAGACGCTACCCACCGATCGGCGCCCCGGCGTCCGGCGGCGGATGAAGCCGGAACGAAAGTCTCTTCCGCGGGAAGGACTGTGCAATCATGTTTGTACGCTCCTCAAACGCAGTGAACACCGACATCTCATCATGATCGAGTTCGAACCCCGCTTCCCCCACTCACCCCGCACATGGCCGGAGCGGCGCATGCGGCCGACACTCCCATCATGATCGAGATCAAAGACCGCTTCACCGGCGACGCGGTGCACTCTGTGGACGCGGATGTGCTCCAGGGCGTCAACCTGCAGGATGTGAACCTCACGCGCGCCGACCTGGAGAGCGTCAACCTCACAGGCGCCAGCTTCCGGAATGCGCTCCTGGTGCGCGCCAATCTGGCCCGCGCGGGGCTCACCGAAGCCGACTTTACCAACGCGCTGCTGGAGGGCGCCGATCTGGCGGGGGCGGACCTCTCGCGGGCTACGCTGGTGGGAGCGGACCTGGTGGGAGCGAATCTGGAAGGGGCTCGTTTCATCAGCGCGAACCTGCGGACGGCGAATCTGTCGGGTGCGGTGCTGCACTGGGTCAACCTGTCCGGGGCGGAGTTGCTCGGCGTCAACCTGGAGGGCGCCAAGCTGGCGCACGCCACCCTCGTCGGGAACTACCTGGAGCGCTTCGTGCTGACCGGAGCGGACCTGACGGAAGCGGACCTCCGGCGGGCGCGCCTCACCGGAGCAGTGTTGGTGAGTGTGAATTTCTCGGGTGCAAATCTGGCCCACGCGGATCTGACCCGGGCCGTACTGGAGGGAGCAACCCTCACCCGGGCCGATCTCAACCACGCCCGGATGCAGTTTTCCGACCTGCGCAATGCAAATCTTGAGGGCGCCAATCTGGAGCTCACCGACCTCCGCGGCGCGCTTTACGACCACGCGACGCGCTGGCCCCAGGGGATCGAGGCACACGTGCGCATGGCGATTCGCGTGGGCCCCGGTGTGGAGTTGCCGGGGGTGGAACTTGTGGGCGTGTCACTCGATGGAGTGAATCTGAGCCGCGCCAACCTGACCGGGGCCCAACTCCGCGACAGCCAGTTCCCCAATGCCCGCCTCACCCAGGCGACGCTCGTGCGCGCCAACCTGGAGGGGGCGAACCTGCGCGACGCGAACCTCACGCAGGCCAATCTTCGGCTCGCGCGTCTGGCGGACGGCACGCTCACCAGTGCCTGCTTTGCGCGGGCCAATCTGGAAGGAGCCAACCTGGCGGGCGCGGAACTGGAGCGTGCGGATCTTTCGGGGGCAAACCTGCGCAACGCCAATCTGACCCGCGCCAGCCTCGAGGCGACCCGCTGTACGGAGACGGACTTGCGGAACACGAATCTCCAGCGGGCCCGCCTGCGCAATGCCGATCTTAAGGGCGCGGACCTGTCGCGTGCCAATCTGGCGTGGTGCGTACTGGAGGGGGTGGACTTGACTACCGCGAATCTGACGGGAACTCAGCTCGATGACGCGGTCTATGATCGTCAGACGCGCTGGCCCCGTGGGTTCCGGCCGGAAGCGGCGGGGGCTACGACCAACAAGAGCAAGCGATGAACTCCCCCGGGTGG
>SYMT01000351.1 GCA_005805375.1 Actinomycetota bacterium | reverse complement strand
GAATCAGATCCTGGAACGCCATTCCCCGGCCGCTGTACTTCTTGGCAATGCTGACTACCAGCCTGAGGTTCGCTTGCGTGAGGATGCGCTTTGCTTCATCGCTCCCCTCCGGGTCTCGCTCGCGGTCTTCGATCTTCTTGGCCAGACGGATTTCTTCCGCAGAGGTGAGCAACGGCGTGCGCCCGATTTCTCGCAGCCACAGCCGGACCGAATCGTCAATCGGGATCCCTTCGACGCTGCTCGCGTCTTCCTCACGGATCTCGATCTCCTTCAGGAGCATCTCTTGCGCATCGGCCGGCCGGGTCTCTGTGTCCAGACGTGACGAGGGGGCGGCTTCCACCACACGGATGCCTTCGCTCTCCGCGAGGTTGAAGATGTCCTCAATCTGGTCCGCGTCCACCTCGCTCCGGAGGGTGTCGTTGATCTCGTCGTAGGTCAACACGCCCTGGCGTCGGCCCCGCTCCAGGAGCTTCGCCACTTCCGAATTCGTCTTGATCAGCTCTGCTACCACGTCAGTGCCTCGTCTTCCTGCGGGTCGGCATCCATCCGCCCCGGCGCGCGCCTGGCGCCGGTATCGTGTCCTGTCGTGACGCGCCGTTGCGTCCGGCGGACTGCCTGCCCGCATCCTTTCTCTCCCGTTTCACTCCCTGTGAGAAGCCTATGCCTGCCGGTCAATCTTCTCTGCGCTGCGAGCCGCCCATCCCCGCCAACAGTTCCCGCAGTTCCGCTGCCTCGGGATCTCCCGAATGCAGTTGCCCCGCCAATTGCTGCTGCTGCAGTTCCTGGAGGCGGCGCTGCTGCCGGTTCCGATGCAGCGCTGCCACACAGCTCGCGAGCCCCTCCTCGGAAAGGGGCTCCTCCACCATTAATAAACGACTGAGGAGCGCCGCATTTGCGGGGTCCTGGCGAATTTCTTCTGCCCGCGCTCCGGCGTCCCGGCCATCGTCCGCCAGCAGCAACTCGACCAGCGGCCGGAGTTCCGGCTCGCTGAAGTGCTCCAGCGCCAATTCTTCGACAATCCACGCAGCCCAGTATGGCTCCGCGAATGCTGCCCGCACCACATACCGTTCCGCAGTTGCGGTGGACCCCCCGGCGGCAGCCGCCGCCGGGGACACCGGCACCCGCGTCCCCCAACCCCCTGGACGACCGGCGCGCTCGCCGCGTCGCCCGCCGTCTCGCCCCACCGGACGGCGCGGCGGGGGACCAAAGTCGCCCACGCGGGTGGTCACTCCCACCGAGTGTGTCACCAGCGGCGGCGGCCCGTTCCCCTGCCTCGCATTCCCGTCACGCAGCCCGCGACTTACCTCCTGCCGGAGTGCGGTCTGAGCCTCAAGGGCTCGATGCGGATCGCCCGGGTACCACTCCTCGGCCAACCGTTCCAGTGAACGGGTCAACCGGCTCGCATACTCCTGGCGTGTGACCATGCTGCCCCGGCTGCGGATGATGGCGACCGCCTCCCGCACGTACGGGTAACGGGCGCGTTCGTCCGCCAGATCGTATTTCCGGCGCAGCATGTTCAGTTGATAGTCCAGCAGCGGCTCGGCGTGGTTCAAGAGGGAGCGAAATCCCTCCACGCCATGCTCCTGCAGGTAGGTATCCGGGTCTGCGCCCGCCGGCAGGCGCGCTACCCGAACCCGGCAGCCCGCCTCCTCGAAACGCGCGGAATTCTGCTCCGCCGACCGCATTCCCGCACTGTCTCCGTCGTAGCAAATCACCAGTTCCTGAGCATAGCGCCGGAGCATACTCACATGGGTATCCGTCAGCGCCGTACCAAGGGTGGCAACTGCATTCTCGACTCCCGCCTGATGCAGCGCAATCAGGTCCATATAGCCTTCGACGACCACGGTAAACCCAGCCTGGGGAATCGCTGCCTTCGCCGTGTGCAGGCCGTAGAGCGTTCTCCCCTTGCTGAAGATTGCCGTTTCGCGCGAGTTCAGATACTTTGGTTGGCCCTCGGCCCGTAAAGTCCTTCCTCCGAAAGCCACCGGTCGTCTTTCCAGATCGAAGATCGGAAAAATCAGCCGATCCACGAACCGGTCCCGAACTCCGCGCTCAGTTCTCACTACGAGATCCGCCGCCTCACCTTCCTCCAGCGTCACGCTTTGCCCGCGCAGCCAGCGCAGCAAACCCTCGTAGTCGTCCGGAGCGTACCCCAGACCGAACTCCCGCATGGTCTCCGGCAGCACGCCCCGCCGCGCGAGATACTCCGCAACTCCGGGCGTCTGGTCCAATCGCTGTTGAAAGAACCGCGCGGCCAGTGCGACCACATCGTGCAACCGTTCACGCTGCGAGCGTTGCTCCGGCGAAACTCCGGTCTGAACCCACTCCAGCCCGCACCTGCGGGCCAGTCGCTCCGCCGCCTCCGGGAAAGCGAGTCCCTCCTTCTCCTGCAGAAACGTGAAGCAATCGCCTCCCTTTCCGCAGCCGTAGCACTTGAAAAACCCTCGCTCTCCGTCCACGACAAAGCTGGGCGTCTTTTCTGAGTGGAACGGGCACAGACCCGAATGGGTACGCCCGCTCCGCTTCAACGGCACATAAGCAGAGATCAACTCCACAAGGTCCGTCCGCAGTTTGATCTCCTGCACCAGCCCATCCGCCGCCATATGCGCCCCTCCCCGTGCCCCCTGGCCGGAACCGCGTTCGGTGACACACCTGCCGTCGGAACCGAAAAAAAAACCCGTCCCTCATCCCCGGCTCGGGGACGAGGGACGGGTTTTTGAAACGTCTCTCAGTCCGCGAGCGCGATAGTGATTCGGACAACCTGGAGCTTTTTCAGGGAATCATAGGTGAACACCGCATGGTAATCCTTGGTGTACCAGATTTCCTGGAAACGCATTCCCGGCAGAAGTCGTGTCCGTTCCGGAGTCCCGTACGACCGGATCACGGTGGTGTACGAGGAACCCAGTTGAACACCCCTCGCAGTAGCAGAACCAGCCCACGTCTTGCCGGCCGGCGCTGCGACGGATATCTGGGCCACTCGCCCGTCCTCATCAATCAGGAACTCAAGCCGCACGTTATTCGGCCGCTTGTAGATCCAGAGGAATGCGCGGCTGAACTCGGGCTGGGATGATCCCCCTCCTCCGTACAGACTCCCCTCTCCTCCGGGGAACCCCCCGCCGCCCGGACCGCCGGCCAATCCCATTGAGCCAGGTAGGTCGGGATTCATCACTCCTCCCGCTCCGCCCATCATCCCGGGGCCGCCGGCTCCAAATCCACCCCCGGAACCGCCCATCATTCCGGGTCCACCCGCCATCGCCCCGCCGAAGCCGCCGCCGGACCCCATCATCCCAGGCCCGCCTGCCATTGCTCCGAACCCGCCAGCGGATGGGCCGCCCATCGCCGACATCTTCCCGGCGCCGCCGCCGACCGGCGGCAAACCGCCGAAGCCCCCCGAACCGGCTCCGCCGAAACCGGCCATGCCAGGTCCACCGGCGGCCCCGCCCATCCCAGGACCGCCGGGGAAGCCGCCCATGCCGGCGCCTTCCAGCCCCAGCCCGCCGCCGCCAAACCCGGGCAACTGATCACCGGGGGACGCCAGCGCGATCGTCTGAATCTCGGTCGGCTGCCCGAACTTGTTCAACACGTCATACAGCTTGCGCCCCAGGGCAATACCGGCCAGCTTTCGCTCCGGCCGGACCTTGCCCGCTTGGGCCTGTACCTGGGCAACCGACCCGACGGTGGCCATTCCGATCACCGCGGCCGTCGCCGCCAGAAGTCTCGCGCGATTCATGAACTGACCCTTTCCGGTCACCGGGGCCTCAGGTTTCGGCACCAAGGGAGGTCATCCGCTCGTGCGGGACCCGCCTCACGCTCCGTGGAAGAGTTCGCCTACCGGTTCAGGCATTCCTCCCTGGGAGGACGCTAATGCCGTGTCGAAATCTTCGACGCACCCTGAGTGCCGAAGGTTTCACCTGCTTGGAGAAGTTTTTTCTCTGGACGATGCGGGAACGTCGGGCGAAGCCGGTGCGCTCCGGCGGCGGCACTCCCGTGCCGCGCAGTCGTCAGGGAATCCAGGTCGTGTCCGGAGTCACCCGCCGGATGAAGCCGGCACACAACCGGGCTGCGTTCTCCAGGTCGGTGAGAGAGAGCAACTCGCACGGAGTGTGCATGTACCGGAGTGCCACGGAAACGAGGCCCGTCGCCATGCCCGCCTGGTTCAACTGCATGGCGTTCGCGTCAGTTCCCGTTCCCGCCGGCGCCGCCTCGATCTGGATCGGGATTTCCTCTTCCCGAGCCGTTCGCACCAGTAGGGCGAAGACTCGCGGGTTGATATTCGCCCCGCGGGCGACCACCGGCCCCTGCCCCACCCGGATCGCGCCGACCTTGCGCTTGTCTGCGTCCGGATAGTCCGTAGCATGGCACACGTCCAGGGCGATCCCGACCTCCGGGTTGATTCCGAACGAGGCTGTGCGGGCGCCGCGCAGGCCGATTTCTTCCTGGACGGTTGAAACGCTATGAACCGCGGCGGGGAAGGTCTGGCCCCGGAGCAACCGCAGCACTTCGGCGCAGATCCAGACCGCCATCCGATTGTCGAAACTCTTGGCGGTCGCCCGGTCTCCCAAGAGCAGCGTCAATGGGTGATCCATCGTCACCGGATCGCCGATCTCTACCGTCGCCAGCGCCTCTTCCCGGCAGGTGACGCCAAGGTCAATCCACAGCGTGTGCAGTTCGCTCTTCTTTTCCCGGTCCTTCGCGTCCATCAGGTGAATCGCGCGCTTGCCGATGACTCCCGGCACCGGACCTCGTGACGTATGGACCGTTACCCGCTGGCCGATCGGGATTTCGGCATCCCAGCCGCCAACAGGAGCAAAGTAGACATATCCATCGTCGTCAATGTATCGAACGAGGAATCCGATCTCGTCGGCGTGTCCGGCCAGCATGATCCGCGGTCGCCCGGAGGGCTGAAGGGTTGCGATGGCGTTGCCGAGGACGTCGATCTGGACCTCGCCGCCATAGAGACGCGCCTGGTCTGCGTAGATGGCCTGCACCGGCTGCTCATAGCCTGCCGGTCCACCTGCTTCCACCAGGCGACGTAGAAACTGAAGTGAAGTTGTCTCCATTCCAACCCTTCTTTCCCCGGTTACCGAGGAGACTTGTGCTGTCGTCACAAACTGTATTCTCGCATACCGCGCTCTTGATCCTGCCTGATGCCTGCTTTACCCCTCCCATCCTGCCTGACCGTCCCGACCCCACTCCCGTTCTTGCCCGGTCAGACGTTCGATCTGACCTGTTCGCACGTAGTCGAGGGAGACTGCCGGGAGGTGCTGCGCGCCCTTCCCGACGGTTGTGTAGACTTGATTTTTGCGGACCCTCCCTATTTTCTCCAACTGCAAAAAGAGCTGCGACGTCCGGACCGATCGCTGGTGGACGCCGTGGACGATGACTGGGATCAGTTTCGCGATTTCACCGAGTACGACACGTTCTTGCGCGACTGGCTGACGCAGTGCCGGCGGGTCCTGAAGGACACCGGGACGCTCTGGGTCATCGGCACCTATCACAACATCCACCGGGTGGGTGCGACGCTTCAGGATCTAGGCTTCTGGCTGCTCAACAGCGTGATCTGGGAAAAGAACAACCCGACGCCGCAGTTTCGTGGGGTGCGGTTTTGCAACGCGCATGAAGAACTGCTTTGGGTGGCCCGGAGCAAAGAATGCGCGCGTGGCTATACGTTCAACTACCACGAATTGAAAGCAGTGAACGGGGGAAAGCAGATGCGCAGCGTCTGGCGGTTTCCGATCTGCTCCGGGGACGCGCGGAAGAAGGGCGGCGACGGCAAGAAACTGCACAATACGGAAAAGCCGCTTCCGCTGCTGGAACGGGTGCTGAGTGCCTGCACCCGCCCCGGCGACGTCGTCCTGGACCCGTTTGCCGGTACCGGCACTACCGGTGAGGCCGCTTTTCGGCTTGGTCGTCGCTTTTTTCTGATCGAGCGCGATCCCACCTACATCGAGTATGGTGTGGCGCCGCGCCTCATCCGGGCGGAGTTGGAGTTGGCCGCCGAGGAGAAGCGCGAAGGAGAAGCATCGCGTGTCGCAACTCAGTTGTCACTTCCCCTGTAGCAAGATTCCGCTTGCCCCATCATGCGGCGGTGGTTCGGCAGTCCGCAGCGTCTGCTCAACCGGCCAATGCGAGGAGAACACATTATGCCCCCCCTGAAGTACGGGTTCATCGGCCTGGGTCACATTGCCCAACACGCGCATTTGCCCGGCATTCGGCCGCTGATCGAATCCGGTGACGTCCGCCTCCAGGCTTTCTGTGACACGAACGAGGATCTGGTCCGCGAAGTGGCGGCGAAATGGAACCATCCGGCTTGCTACACGGATCACCGTGTGATGCTGGAGCAAGAAGACCTGGATGCTCTGTACATCCTCCTGCCCCCCACGCTCCACACCGACGCGGAACTCATCGCGGCCGAAAAGCACATCGCCCTGTTCGTCGAGAAGCCCCAGACGCTTGACATGGAGCAGGCCTACCAGTTCGACGAGGTGATCGGGAAGAGCGGCATTGTGTGCCAGGTGGGATTCATGAGCCGTTACTATCCGGCCGCCGAGCACCTTGGCGCGCTACTCCGGGAGCGGCGCCTGCGGCACGTCAACGTCCAGCTCTTCTATAGCGGCGCCCCGATTCGCTTCTGGACCAGCAGGATGGAGCTGTGCGGCGGCTCGTTCGTCGAGAATACGATTCACAGTGTGGATCTGATCCGGTCGGTGTTCGGGGACATCGTGCAGACGTCTGCCTTCTACGTGCCGCGCCGGCCCGACGATCCGGAGCGCGGTCCGTGGAACCTGCCACACGCGTACGTGGTGAATTACCAGTTCGAGAACGAATGCGCCGCGAATTTCACGACTTCGCGCTGCCTGACCGAGGCGGGCGTGAGCCGGCGCGAGATGCTCATCGTGTGCGACGACTCACTGATTGAGTGGTCCAGCCACCGTATCGTGGAGAACGGCCGCACGGTGTGGGAGGAGGATCCGCCCTCCAATGCGTTTGCGCTGCAGGCAGCGGCTTTTGCCCGAGCTGTCCGTTCCGGGAACCCGAGCGACGTACGGAGCCCCTACCATGATGCACTCAACAGCCTGCAAGCTGTGCTGGCGGCCAATGCCTCGGCGGCCCGGGGGGGCGAACTGATTGCCGTCCGCAGTCTCGGACGATAGCCGAACGGGGCCGCTTTCCGCCGAAGCACGGAAAGCGGCCCCGTTCTGTCCGAACGTGGTCGGTTGCCTCAGGACTTGGGGGTAGGGATGTGCGGGGCCTTGGCGAACTTCGCCGGGTCCTTCTTGAATGCCCCGGGGCACCCCGCGCAGCAGAAGAAGTAGCGACTGCCCTTGTGGTCGGCAAACATTTTCTTGCCGGTCGCCTCGGCGATGTTCACCTTGTGATCCTTCATCACCGCACAGGCAATCTCTTTCGGCGGCGCCTTCGGGGCAGGCTTGCCAGACTGGGCCAGTGCGCCGCCGGCGACGATCGCCGACAGCACTGCTGCAAAAACGAGGGCCTTCATTTTCGGTTCTCCTTGAGGTTGTAGGGATGCCGGTTCTGTGTTCGGGGGATCCCCCATGGCCTGAGATACGTCATCCCAGCCCATAGTGTCACCGCTGTCTGGTCGTGCCGGTTGCGGCCACTTGGGCCGAGATGGAGCACCGCCGTGCCCGGCGCTGCCGGCGGAAGCGGTGCTCTGCAGTCCGGGCGTGACGTTTTCACCCTCACGCACTGGTGAAGACGTCTTCACGCAGGACTTGATCAATCGGGTTTGATGAGCACCGGGAGGCTGATGAAGTCACGCCACATCGTGCAAGGGGTGCGAGGACTGGCGCCGATCCTCTTGTCGCCCGCAACGACGATGCGGCTCCGCACGGCCGGCGCTGTGGGGAATGCCTCAGCCGGGAACAGCGTCTTCAAGTTGACCGCGCCCCGGGCTTCGATCTTGCCGATCACGAACGGTAGGCTGCCCTTCGGCAGATCAAAGCGCTTTCCACCGGTCTCGATGAACAGCTCCTTGACAGTGACATCCTTCGCCGGGATGGTGCAGGTATTGAGAATCGTTGCTTCCAAGCAGGCCGCTGCGCCAGAGAAGAACACCGAGATCCCCGGCGTCAGCCCGTTCACCCGCGATCGTCCTGAGACAACCGCACGTATCGGATTCTGGCTCGGCAGCTTGCCCGGCGGAGAGCCGCCGCCCACGGTCACAGGTCCGTCGGCGACCTGAACAAACAGGGGAGCGCGGTTGGGCAGGCCCGTTACGATCACCTCATGTTCGGTCCTCTTGGGGCCGGTTTCTGCAATGGTGCGTGAGAGTGAACTTGGATTGGAACCCACGTTCACGGCGCCTACCACCGGATTGACGGTCTTCCACGTGACCCGCGCGGTGGTCTGGGTGATGTTCGTCACGCTGACGTTGCTCACCTCGCCCAGCACCGGCTTGCCGCCCACTCCGGTGAATCCGAAGATGAACGTGGCGGGTGTTCCGAGGGATCCCCCGTTCGGCCCACTCGACTGTCCGAAGGAGAAAACCTCTGCCCCTACCGCGCCGATAGCCCGCAGCGCGTCGGTCTCGCTCGGGGCGGCGCCGTAGAAAATGTTGAACGTCACTGACTTCGTCGGATCAGGCAGCGGGAACTGGAAATCGAACGCGGCGCCGTGGTCTTCGGGGCCCGAGTCAATCACGTCTGCGTTGTCCGTCTCTCCCCGCTCGAAGTCCAGGGGAATGAGAGGGTTGGCGGCGGAGAAACCGCCGTCGTTGGAAGCAACCAGGTTAGACGCCCCACCCCGCTGGATCGTGACCAGTTCTTCGAACGGAGTCGGCTCAATGTCCCAGTCCATCAGGCGCCGGTACTTCAGCGTCAGATCCGGTCGGATGGACATCCCGCCCGCAGGTTGGATATTGGTGATCGTCACTTCGCACTTGTAGAGGAAGGGCGTCTGCGTCTGCGGGACGGGCGTGTACCTGTGCCGAACTTCCAGATGGCCGGGGACGCGAGTGACTGATTCCGCCGAATCGGCGGTCGCAGTGAAGCTGACGAGAGTGAGGTTGCTCGGCCCGCCGTCATCGTTGTTTGCACTTCCGGTGACATTCAGCTCCGGTATGGCGACCCCCCAGCCTTCACAGTCGCATCCTGGCGACAGGGCTTCGAATTGCCCGGCGTTCAACCGAAGTCCGAGCCGGTTCTGTCCTCCCGAGGACGGGGTCCCGAACGGCACAATGAGTTGCCCCTCGTTGTCCACTCCGAGGGAGACAACACCGTTGGTAATCACGGCGCCATCAGTACCCTGCGCCCGAAGCGGACTCGTGGCGAGGAGCGCCGCGCCGAGCCCCAGCAGTCCCAGGAACGCCAGCCCCGGGCGCCCTCTACCCAACGTCCCGCATCCGGGATGCAGTTTCTGCGCCGATTGTCTCATCTTGTCTGTTTCGTCCCCTCTCGTCCCGCTTCCGCGCCGCGAAACGCAATGAACCTGTTCACCGTTGGTTCTCCTCTCCCCTCCCGGATCGGCACTCATCTCAGGGAAGATGGGGGTGCGCCCCAGGAACACAGTCAGTCTGACGCCGGCCGGACCGCATTCGCCCAATGTCCGGAGGGGTCGCTGCCGCTCACGATTACCCCCTTCTGACTCCAATCAAGATCCGCACGCACGTCCGCGGCGCAGTAGCGGAGGGTCAGCCCGCACCGGCGCCGGTCGGAGCGGTTCGGCTCGGAGCCGTGCAGCAGGAGGTCCGTATGGGCCGACGCTTCTCCCGCGTGCAGCACGTCGTCCACCGGGCGGCCGAATTGCTCGGCGCCCTCCACCTGCTGGTTGAGCACCGCATCATCGCTCTCCTCAGTCAGCCGATAGGTAAGGTGCCCGTGATGGTGTGATCCCGGAATGAAGCGCATGCAGGCGTTCTCGATTCCGGCATCGTCAACCGCCAACCAGACGGTGACCGCCTTGGAAGGCGTCAACGGCCAGTAGCTGGCATCCTGGTGCCAGTGAACGGCCTTGCCGTCCCGCGGCAGCTTGCAAAAAAAATGCGACCCCCAGGCGACCACGTTCTCGCCGAGCAGGTCGCGGACCAGCGCAACGATGCGCGGATGCGTCAGGATGTCGTAGACGCGGCCGTGCTTCAGATGGGCCGTGCTGATGGAATAGCTGGTGCCGCCCTCTGCGAGTACGCGCGCCAGTAGCACATCAAAATAGGCTCGAATCTCCCCAATCTCGGCTGCGCTGAAGATCCGAAACGGCTTGAGGTACCCTTCGCGGTTGAAGCGGGCCACTTGCTCCGCCGTCAATACCGTGCCGTCCTGTTCCACGGCAGGGTGAAAGCGCAGATCGCGTTTCATCACAGCGATCTCATCATGAAGTGGAATCGTACGAAACCGCGGCGTGTCTGTCATGGCGAAGCTTCCTGGTCGAACACAGTGATACCGTTATACCGCTACTGGTCTGGAGAGGCCGGGAGAGATGGGTCTCCCCGCGGTGGTCGCGCGTACACTGGTCAATGCCTGTGCCGAATTCTACTGCTCCTCCGCCCTCGGAAAGGGCAACTGCGCCGGGTGAGCCGGCCACGCGCCCGGATCCTGCCGCGGAAGGACTGCTCACTCCCGTACAATTCGTCAAGGGAGTGGGTCCCCGCTATGCCTCGGTGCTGGAGAAGCTCGGAATCACCACAGCGGAGGATCTGCTCTTCCATTTCCCGCACCGCTATGAGGACCGCCGCAACTTTCGTCCCCTCGGCCGCGTGGCGCACGGGGAGATGGTGGTCTGTACCGGTCGGGTTCTGGGCGCCACGTTGGAGCGTTCGGCGCGGCGCAATCTGGCGCTCGTGAAAGCTGTGATTCAAGACAGTTCTGGCACGGCGGAACTGGTGTTCTTCCACCAACACTGGCTCCGCAACACCTTTGAGAAGATCAAGGGACTGGAGATCTGCCTGTACGGATCCGGCCAGCGCAATGGGGGACGCCTCACCTTTCAGCATCCTGAGTGGGAGGAACTCACCCAGGACGAGAATTCGCTGCACGTGGGTCGCATCGTGCCGATCCATCCATCTACCGAGGGCCTGACCCCGAAGCAACTCCGGGGAATGATCTGGAACGCGCTGGATCGCTACGGCCAACTGGTCGAGGAAGTGCTGCCGCCGGAGGTGATGGAGGCCCATCGCCTGCCCCGCCTCCGTCCTGCCGTACGCCACGTGCATTTCCCAGAGGACGAGGCACAGTTGGAGCAGGCGCGCCACCGTTTGGTATTCGATGAGCTCTTCCGGCTGCAGTGCGTGCTCGCGATTCGGAAGCGGAGTGTTGCCGACACCCTCCCCGGCATTGCCTTCGCTGTGGAGCCGAAGGTGCTGGAAGAATTTCGTCGCTCCCTGCCGTACGAACTCACCGGCGCACAAGAACGTGTGATCGCAGAAATCCAGACGGACATGGAGGGGCCGCGCCCGATGCAGCGCCTCCTCCAGGGAGACGTCGGCTCCGGAAAGACGGTGGTGGCCGGCGCTGCGATCCTCGCCGCCGTACGGACGGGCTATCAGGCCGCGATGATGGTGCCCACCGAGATTCTCGCAGAGCAGCACTATGCCGTTTTCCGTCGCCTGCTGGAGCCGCTCGGGGTGCGCATGCACCGGCTGGTCGGCAGTGTCCGCGCGAAAGGCAAGCGCCAGATCAAAGAGGAGCTGCAGAGCGGATTCGCCCATTTCGTCGTGGGTACCCACGCGCTTCTGGAAGACGATGTGCAATTCCAGCAGCTCGGGTTGGTGGTTGTGGACGAACAACACCGTTTTGGAGTGGTACAGCGCCTGGCGTTGCTCGACAAGGGGATGCAGAATCACTCTCCCGACATGCTGGTGATGACCGCCACGCCGATCCCCCGCACGCTGGCGCTCACCGTGTATGGGGATCTGGACGTATCAGTCATCAACGAAATGCCGCCGGGCCGTAAGCCGGTGCGGACCTACTGGAAACGCGAGCAGCAGCGGGAGGCGGTGTACCGCGGAGTGCGGTCGTTGGTGGCGGAAGGACGGCAGGTGTACGTGGTCTGCCCGCTGGTCGAGGCGAGCGAGAAGCTCCAGATGCGCGCGGCCACCGAGTTCCACGAGCACCTGCAGACCGAAGTGTTCCCGGATCTGCGGGTCGGCCTGATCCATGGCCAGATGCCCTCTCACGAGAAGGACGAGGCGATGGACCGGTTTCGGGAAGGGGGGTGTGATGTGCTCGTGGCCACGGTTGTTATCGAAGTCGGCGTGGATGTGCCCAATGCCTGTTGTATGGTGATCGAGGATGCCGGACGTTTCGGCCTCGCGCAGTTGCATCAACTCCGTGGCCGAGTGGGGCGCGGTGAGCATCAGTCGTACTGCGTGTTGCTCGGGGATCCGAAGAACGAAGAGGGGGTGCAGCGCCTCGAAGTCATCACCCGCACCACGGACGGGTTCGAGATCGCCGAGGAAGATTTGAAGCTGCGCGGGCCCGGAGAGCTGTCCGGCACCAAGCAGAGCGGCATCCTCCAGCTCCGCATCGCCAACATCATCGGCGACGCGGCCATTCTCCAGCAGGCCCGGCAGGCCGCCTTCGCGGTGGTGGAGCAGGACCCGCGCCTGACCGCTCCCGACCACGCACGCCTCGCTGCCGCCCTCCGCAAGCAATACGCCAGCCTGCTCCTCGCCACCGTCGGCTGATTCCGGCGTCCGCGACGCAGAAACCCGCAGGCGAGCGCACGGGGTTGCCGGCAGCCACCCGGAGGAAAACAGAAAGAGGGGCGCCCGAAGGCGCCCCTCTTGGCGGAGGATGAAACTTGATGGGAGCGGGTTATTTCTTGACGGAGGACTTGAAGCCGGATCCGCTCGTGACCGCAGCCGCCAGCTTGTCGGGGCTCGTCTTCCCGGGATCAAACACCACCACGGCCTCGCCGGCAGCGACATTCACCTTTGCGCGCTTGAAACCTTGGACCCTGACCAGGGCCGCATTGACCTTTTTCGGTCAGCCGACCGGTCAGTGCATGCCCTCAATCTTGAGGGTCGCTGACTTCGTCTTTTCCGGCGCCGCGACAGACGGCTTGCCGCCACCGCTCCCCTTCTTTTCTTGCGCCATCGTCCCAACCGCCAGCAGGCAAGTCAGAGCCAGGAACGCTATCATTCGTCGGACGAGCATTGCCTCTCCATTCAGAGAATCTATATCTCCCGGACAATGATATTCGATTTTCCTATCAGGTGTCAACCCCTGATTTGCGAGAGGATGCACGTCACATTGGTAGGGAGGGGTGAGCGAGTTGGTTGAGATGCTGATCGCATAATAACGCGACCGCATCGGCTTCGGCGCGGCGCCAGTGCATCTTGCCATTCTTCCGGCGCAGCGCCACGAGCAGCTCGTTCGCTTTCTCCGTCAGCCCGCTGTCCACGCGGCTTCCCGCCGCCGCCACACTTGCCGCGCCCGCGTCTTCACCTTTTCCCGCAGACTTCGGATCCCCGCCGTCCCGTCGCCCAGCACCACCTCGCGCCCCGGCTCATCCGGGCCCCCGCGCGTACTGAAGACGCGCCACACCTGCTCCCTCAGGGTCTCCCACCCGGCGGCCCGGGCCACCACGATGCGGTCCGTGATCTCCCGCCGCGGCGTCTGGCGCTGCGGCCCGCGGGTCTGCCAGGGCTCCACAGGGTCCCCGCCGGCACTTCCGGCCAGCGCCCGCGGCCCGGCCGCGCACCAGAATGCCGTCCAGGGCCTTGAAGACGCGCCCCCGCCGCAAAACGGGGTCCCGCACCGCGGCGGTGGCCCTATCCTCGACGGCTTGCACCGAGGTGGCGGCGCGCGCACGTTGCGTTCCAGGGTCTTGGCGCTGCGGGTCGCCCGCGGTAACCACCGGGAGAGTTGTTGGGCGGCGGCGCGCGTAGCTCCACGTCAGGGTCAGGTCCCCCGCCCCCCCGTGCAGGGCGGGGGTCAGGCGGGAGCGGGGAGCACAGCCCAAGCGCTGCGCGGCGGGACAGCGATGGCGGCGCAGGCGGCAGCGGAGCAACCCAAAGAGGCCGAGGAGATCCCGGGAGCGCCGTCGTTCGGGCCGGTATACCGCGCCACAGACACAGCGGGCGGGACGGCCTCGGCGGCCGCAATGACCGGGGGGAGGAGACTGCGCGTTCGGGTTGGGGCTGGTCGCGGGCTCCACCTATCGGCTGGAGGGCAAAGCCCGCGACCATCTGCCGGGCACGACGGAGCGCTATCCCGCCGCGAGACGGCCGTTCAGCGCCGTCCGCACCTCCGCGAGCGTACCGGCGCGCACCATCCGGCGCAGCGCTTCCTGCGCCTCCGTCGCGTCCGGCAGCCCCTCGACCGCCTGCCGCACATCCTCCGGCACTGCCCCCCACCGTGTCTCCAGCAGCGTCAACAGCATCCGTCGTGCCGCCCGCACCTCCCCCTGTTGCTCCCCGCGCGCGTCCCCGCGCGCTTCTCCGCGCGCTTCTCCGCGCGCTTCTCCGCGTGCTTCTCCACGCGCTTCTCCGCGCTTCTCGGCCCGCTCTTCCACCACTTCCCGCATGCTTCGTGCCACGTTGCGTATCTCCCGTGCCGATCCGGCCTTGCGCCGGTCGGCGGCGTCCGCCAACAGGTCCAGCAGCGTCTCCTGCTCCCCTTCCGGCCGTTCGCTCCACCCGATCATGGTACAGAAGTGCAGCACCCGCTGCCACGTTTGTTCTGCCT
>SYMT01000350.1 GCA_005805375.1 Actinomycetota bacterium | reverse complement strand
GCGAAAGCCCACGTCCTTTCAGGTGACGCCGGCGCCCTCAATACCCCGGCTGTAAGTGCGGGCGTTCAGTTCGCTGTAGCCGTAGGCGCCCCCGCGGATGATTCCCCGTTCCGGATTCCCGTCATAGCTGCCGGCGACCCACTCCCAGGCATTCCCCGCCATCTGCAGCGCGCCGTAGGGGCTGGCGCCTTCCGGATGCGCCGACACGGGGAGCAGGCCGCGGCGAATGCCCGGCACGGCGCACACGTCTTTGGGCAGTTTCCGGCGGCCCAGGTTACAGCGTGCAGCCTCGTAAGTATTGCCCCACGGGTAGCGGAGACCGTTGGGTCCCCGGGCGGCCTTTTCCCATTCGTCATCGGAAGGGAGGTAGCCCCCCGCCCACCGGCAATACACCATCACCTCTTGCCGGAGCCGGTTGGTGATGGGGTAGTTCTCTTTGCCGGCGGGAATGGTGTATTCCGGTCGAAATCGCTTCCACTCTGCCTGCGTGACCTCACATCTTCCGATGTAGAAAGAGGAGATGAATCTCCGCTGGAGTGGGCGGCGGTCCTCTTCCGCATCCGGGTCGTCGGTGCCCAACCAGCATTCGCCTCCCGGCACGTACACGAAACCGGGGGGTGTGGCCGCGGCCTCGCGAGCCTGTTGGGCGGGGGATGGGGGGGCGGCGCTCCCGGCGCTGCGCCACAGGATCAGGGCCAGCGCACCGGTCCCGGCCAGCAGAAGGGAAAGGAAGCGGGTTTTCACGTCTCGATCTTACCTCTTGCGTGGACGCGCTGTCGGCCGAATCGGTAGAATAGGCGTAATCTTCGGGTTGAACCCGAAACTCTGTCGAGAGGACATGCCCTTGCCCGGCGCCCATTACACTTTGCGCCTGCCGAATGGACTGACTCTGGTAGCGGAGCCGATTCCGGCAATTCGCGCCGCTGCGTTCCAGATGCTGCTGCCTTCCGGTGCGATCACGGACCCGGAAGGGCTCGAAGGCGCTGCCACGGTGCTGGAAGGTTTGTGTTACCGGGGAGCGGGAGGGCGTACCGCCCGCCAGTTCTCCGATGCGCTGGACGCACTCGGCCTCCAGCGCGCCGGCAACGCCGATCTGGAAAGCGTCACCTTTGGGGGGGCGCTCCTGGCAGACGATCTGCCGGAGGCTCTGGCCCTGTATGCCGACCTGATCCTGCGTCCGGCACTGCCGCCGGAGCAGTTTCCATCCGAGCAGGCGCTGGCGCTGCAGCGGTTGGAGCGCCTGGAAGATAGTCCCGCGGAAAAGTTGTTCGTCCATTTGCGGCGCGCCTACTTCCCAGGCCCGTACGGGCGTACCCCCCTGGGCAGCGAAGCGGGGTTGCGCGCGCTCACGGCAGACGCGGTGCGAGAGGACTTTGCCCGGCGCTACCGGCCGGAGGGGGCGATCCTCGCGGTGGCCGGGCGCTTTGTCTGGGGAGAGCTGTCCGACACGGTGCATCGCCTGTTCGGGGAGTGGGAAGGCGCCCCGCCCGGGCAGCCGGACCCGGACTGCACCGGGCGGGAGCGGTACCGGCACATTCCACAGGAGACCAATCAGGTCCAGATCGGCATCCAGTATCCCGGGTTGCCGGCCGAGCACCCCGAGTACTACGTGCAGCGGATGGCCATTGCGGTGCTCTCGGGCGGAATGTCGGCGCGCCTGTTTACGGAAGTACGCGAAAAGCGGGGCCTCTGCTACGCGGTGCGGGCCGGGCTGCTCACGATGCGGGGGGCCGCCGCCATCCAGGCGTACGCCGGCACCCAGCCGGACCGGGCGCAGGAGACCCTGGATGTGCTCATCGGCGAACTGGTGCGCCTGGCGGAGGGGATCGAGGAAGAAGAACTGGCGCGGGCGCGCACCGGCCTGCTCGCTTCGCTGGTGATGCAAAGCGAGGCGACCCGCGCCCGGGCCCTCCACCTGGTGCGGGACCAGTTCCTGCTCGGACGGGTGCGCTCGCTGGATGAGATTCGCGCGGGGGTGGAAGCCGTCACCACGGATGCCATCCTGGAGCATCTGCGCCAGCATCCGGCCCGCGATTTTACGATTGTCACCCTTGGTTCGTCGCCCCTGGAGGTGCCGGCTTGAAGACCCATCACATCGTTCTGGATAACGGCCTGACCCTCATCGGGGAAGAGAACCCCGCGGCGTTGAGCGCCGCGGCCGGCTACTTTGTGCGCACCGGCGCGCGTGACGAGGCCCCGGAGGTCAGCGGGGTCAGCCATTTCCTGGAGCATATGCTCTTCAAAGGCACGGCCCGACGGAGTGCGGATGATGTCAACCGCGAGTTCGACGAGATCGGCGCCGATTACAATGCCTTCACCGGTGATGAATACACCGTCTACTATGGGGCAGTGCTCCCCGAGGAACAGGGTCGACTCCTGGACCTGCTGACGGATATGATGCGTCCATCGCTCCGGGACGAAGACTTCGTGATGGAGAAGAAGGTCATCCTGGAAGAGATCGCGCTCTACAAGGACCGGCCGCGCTTCTGCGTGATTGACGAAGCCCGGGCGACCTATTACTACCAGCATCCGCTGGGTCAGTCGGTGCTCGGCAGCACCGAGTCGATCAGTGCGCTGGAGGCGGACCGGATGCGCGCCTACTGGGAGCGCCGCTACGCGCCGAACAACCTGGTGCTGGCGTTTGCCGGCTGTGTGGATTGGGACGCGGCGGTGGAACAGGTGACCCGGGCCACCCGGGAATGGCGACCGGCCGATTGCCCCCGCGAGCACCCGGATTTCGTGGCACAGCCGCGGGTGCGCGTCGTCCCCGACGAGAAGATCCACCGGGCTCATCTGGCGCTGGTCTCACCCGGTGTGTCGGCACAGAGCGATGAGGTCTATGTGGCGGATCTGATCGGCGATATGGTGGGCGGGGGCGACGGCAGCCGCCTCTACTGGTCGTTGGTGGAGCCGGGCCTGGCGGACAGCGTGGCCCTGACCCACGATCCGGAAGACCGGTTCGGCGCGTTCTTCGGCTATGCCTCGTGTGATCCCGAACGCACTGCGGAAGTGCTCCGGCGTGCCCGCGGCGTATTCGAAAAGGCGACCGCAGAGGGTTTTACCGAGGAAGAAGTCGGAAGGGCACGACGCAAGGCGGCCTGCGCGCGGGTGCTCCATCAGGAAACCCCTCTGGGCAGGCTCTACCACGTCGGGTTCGACTGGCAGTACCGGCAGGAGTTCCGCACGGTGGACGAGGTGATTGATCGCTACCTGAGCGTAACTGCGGACGATTGCCGCCGTTTCCTGGAGAGGCGCCCCTTCGACGCGCTGACCGTGGTGGCCCTCGGCCCGCTGGAGACGGTGGAGTAGGCCTCTGTGCACCCGGTGTTTGTGCCCGCGGGCCGGACCAACACCGACCGTTTTCCTGGCGCAGACGCGGTCCATTGCCCTGCACCCGAAACTCGAACAGGACCTCTGTGACCTGCATGGCGAACAAGACGCCGGGGGATTGAAACGATGGACGATGGCACGATGGTCGTGGCGGTGATGGGCATGCTGTGCGGGACCGGCATCACCATTTCGGCGCTGGCGATGATCAAGAGCCTGTTTGACCGGGGACGAAACGGGAAGGCGCAGAACGAACTCACCGTCGAACTGCGAGCCCTGCGCGATGAGGTCAAGGAGCTGCGCCGCCAGCACAACGATGTGATCCTGGCGCTCGACGCGACGCTGCCCAAGGACCCGCGCCTTGATGCACTGGAAGCACGGGTCCGGGCGGAGCGAGAGGAAGTGGAACGGCAAACCCTTCGGGTGGGGACGCGGTAGACTTCGGCTCGCCGGGAGGGAAGAGGGCATCCGATGGGTTTCGCAGAGATGGTAGTGGGTATCGTCTTCATCGTCTCCGTTTCGGAGTCGGTGAAGGCGTTTGCCCGCAAGGGCGCCGGTAAGGACGGCAAGCTGATCCTGAACGAAATCAAGGCGCTGCGGGAGGAAGTCCAGCAGATCCGGCGGCAGCAGAATGATGTGATTCTGGCGCTGGACGGTTCGCTCGACCAGATTCACCGCCAGTTGGGCATGCCGGAGTCCAGACTCGACAGTGCGGCGCAGGCGCCGCAGCCGCTCGAGTATCGCGTCGGAAAGAAATGAGCGCGGCGCCGGATGCTGATTGACGACCTCAAAGAGATCCAGGAACGCCACGGCTGGCTGCCGGCGGCGGAGTTGGACGCGTTTTCCGATCGCACGAACACTCCACTGTACCGTATCCAGTCTGTCGCCGCCTTCTACCCGCACTTCCGGCTGACCCCGCCCCCGGCGGGAGAGATCCGCGTCTGTACTGATCTGGCATGCCATCTGCGCGGGGCATCCGGGGTGCTGGCGCGGCTGCAAAGCACGGCGCCGGACGGCGTGGAAGTCCATCCCTGCTCTTGCCTGGGCCTCTGCGATCAGGCGCCGGCCGCCCTGGTAGACGATCGGCCTGCCGTAGAAGCCGGCTCGCTGCGCTTTGGGCCGGAGGGTCCGGTTTTTGCCGAGCCCCGGCAGGTGACGTCGCCGCTCGGCGTAGATCCCTATGCCGGCGTATCGGACTACCGGGTCTGGCGGGCGGTGCGTGACGGCGACCGCCCGGCGGCTGACATCATCGCCGATCTCAAGGCGTCCGGTCTGCGCGGCATGGGGGGCGCGGGTTTTCCCGCCGGAGCAAAGTGGGAACTGGTGCGCGGCGCGGCGGGCGACGTGAAGTACGTCATCTGCAATGCCGATGAGAGTGAGCCGGGGACCTTCAAAGATCGCCACATCCTGACGCAGGCGCCACACCTGGTGCTGGAGGGGATGCTGCTCGGGGCAGCCGTGGTCGGCGCCGGCGAAGCGATCCTCTACTTACGGCACGAGTATCCCCACCCACGCGCGGCGTTTGCCGCAGAGTTGGCACGGGCGACGGCGGCAGGCGTCCTGGCGGGCGCGCCCCGGGTGCGCATCTTCGACAGCCCTGGAGGCTACATCTGCGGCGAAGAGACCGCCCTCCTGGAGGCGCTGGAAGGTAAGCGGGCCGAGCCGCGCAACAAGCCCCCCTTTCCCGGCACCCACGGTCTCTGGGGTCGGCCGACGCTCATCAACAATGTGGAGACCTTCGCGCTCACCACGGCGCTCCTGGCCCACGGCCCGGAGTGGTATCGCGCGCAGGGGAAGAACGGCGGCGTGGGCCCGAAGTTCATCGGCCTCAGCGGGGATGTGCAGCGTCCCGGAGTCTACGAGGTCCCGATGGGGATCACCCTGCGGGAATTCATCGGCGACTATGGCGGCGGCATGCGCGATGGCCGGGCGCTGAAGGCGGTGATGCCGGGCGGCGCCTCCTCCGGCTTCCTGCCCGCGTCCCTTCTGGACACTCCGCTGGAGTTTCGCGCGCTGGCGGCTCTGGGGAGCATGCTCGGCTCCGGGGCGGTGGTGGCCATTGCCGAGGGGCGGGATATGCTGGACCTGGCGCTGAACGTGGTCCGCTTCTTCAAGAACGAATCCTGCGGCAAGTGCGTCCCCTGCCGGGTGGGGACGGAGAAACTGGTCGCGATGCTGGAAGGCTGGCAGCGCGGCGAAGGTCGTACCGCCGACCTGGCCCTGCTGGAAGAGCTCGCTCCCGCAATGGCGGATGCGTCCATCTGCGGCCTGGGCCAGATCGCCCCGGCCCCGCTCACCTCTGCGCTGAAGTACTGGAACGACGAGATCGTCTCTCGCTTCCGGCCTTAGCCTGTGACACAAAAGCCCCCGCCGGAGCTACACGGGAGCTACGCCGGGGAGTGAACAGAGTGATCGCTCACTCCCCGGACGAGACCGCCTCTCCCCACGTGCCCATTCTATCAACCGGAGAACCTGCCGTGCTGTTGGACAGTCCCCCCCGAGAGCGGTCCACCGTCGTCCTCCGACGATGGTGGACGGCGGCGGATCTGGCGGCGCTGCCGGATGAGCTGCCGTCCGGCCCGGTGCGCTACGAACTGGACAACGGAGAACTTGTCACGATGTCGCCGCCAGGTTATGTACACGGAGTTATCGAAGCAACACTCACGACACATCTGAAGATCCAGGGGGAATGGCGCGGCTGTGGCAAGGTGTGCTGTGGGGAAGCGGGCATCGTCCTCTGGCGCAACCCGGATCGGGTGGTCGGCGCCGATGCAGCGTTTGTCGCTACGGCAAACCTCCCGGTCCGCCGTTCCCCGGAGGGATATCTGGAGACGATCCCGGACCTGGTGGTGGAGGTAATGAGCCCGAATGACACTCGCCCCGAAGTGCAGCGGAAAGTGGACGACTACCTGCACGCCGGAGTGCGCGTAGTCTGGGTGTTGGATCCGGCGCGGCGCACCCTCGCGATCCATCGCCCCGGGCAGG
>SYMT01000349.1 GCA_005805375.1 Actinomycetota bacterium | reverse complement strand
CGCGCGCGTCCGACGCGCCGCGTGCGTACGTTACGGGCAGCACAAGGGCTCAGGTCTCCGGCACCCCCCAGGATGATGCTGCGACCACCGGGTGAGCCGCCCGTCCGACACGCCCCGTTGCCCCCTCTTCCGCGGGAGACACTCCCTTCTCCGGGACAGGGGCCCCGGAAGGCCATTGAGATTCCGAAGAAGCTGAACCAGTAGAGAGGCGCCGCCATGTTCCGTTTTCCTCGCTGCCTGGCACTCGCGCTGTGCGCCGGTGCGCTTGTGTTCGCCGGTCGCGTGCAGCGAGCCGGTGCGCAGGCGCCGCCCCCGGGCGCGGCGCCCGAACTGGTGCTGCGGATGGGCCACGTTACGCCGCCGCGCGTGATCGCGTACTCGCCCGACGGGACCACGGTCATCAGCGCCGGTGCGGACCGGACGCCGCGGGTGTGGGACGCGCGGACCGGTGTTCTCCGCCATGTCCTGAGCGGGCACGCGGCCCCGGTAGGGTCTGCCGTGTTTGCACCGGGGGGCGACCGTCTCTTCACAGCCGACCTGAACGGGCAGGTCCGTCTCTGGTCCGTCGAGACCGGGGCGCTGCTCGGGACCCTCGCGGCGCCTACCGGACCGTATTCGGCGGTAGCGGTCTACCCGGGAGCAGCGGACGGGACGGGTCTCCGGGTCGCGGGGGCGAAGGCGGATCGGGCGGTGCGGCTCTGGGGACCTCCGGCGGCGCCGGGCGGTCCGCCGGAGGAACTGGCCGAGTCGCCCGGGCATGAGCAGATAGTGCGGGCCCTCGCGTTCTCGCGCGACGGGCGATGGCTGGCCAGTGGGGATGACCGCGGCGCGGTCCGGCTCTGGAACGGGCAGGGGGACTTGCAGCGAACCGTGCGCAGGCACGCCATGCCGATTCGCGCCCTGAGCTTCTCCAGTGACGGCAGCCTGATAGCGGACGGTTCCGACGACGGCATCGCCGTGGTGTGGGAAACCGCAACCGGGAACCGGCGGCAGCAGCTCCAGATGAATCGTCCCGGCGATGGAATCGAAAGCGTGGCCCTGTCGCCGGACGGAACCCGGCTGGCGGCGGGCGGGTTGGGGACCCTCAAGCGCGAAGAAACTCTGATTGTCTGGGACGTGCCGCTCGGGAAGGTGCTCTGGGTCGGGTCCGCGCACCCGGGCTCCGTGGGAGGGCTGGCGTTCGCCCCGGACGGGATGCGTCTGGCCAGCGGTGGTCGCGACAACGCGATTCGCTTCTGGGATGCCCGCGCAGGGAAGGTGATGGCGGAGTCCGGCGGCGGGGCTGCGCTCCCGGCGCTGGGATTCTCGCCGGATGGTGCGCTGCTCGCCTCGGGGAGCGCGGATGGCGCCGTCCGGCTCTGGAATGCGGCATCGGGCGCCCTGGAGCGGGTCCTGGAGGGGCCGGGCGGCAGAGTGAATGCGCTCGCCTTCTCCCCGGATGGGAAGTGGCTTGCGGGAGGCGGCGCGCGCGGCGGAGTGCGCGTCTGGCAGCGTGACGCCGAAGGCGCGTGGCAGCCGCTCCGCACCCTCGCGCCCCCCGGACCGGGCCCCCGGCCGGCGCTTGCCACGGCGTACTCACCCGATGGGTCTCTGCTGGCGGTGGGTGTCGGAGGCTCGGTGGTGGACGGAGCAGTGTTGCTGTTCCAGGTCGCTGACGGGCGCCTCATCCGCACGCTGGAGGGCGAGTCGCTGGCGCCGGTGCGCTCCGTGGCGTTCTCTCCGGACGGAAAGTCAGTGGTGACCGGGTCCAGTGTCGGCCTCAGCGGCGAGGTCCGGTTCTGGGATGCAGCGTCGGGAGTCCAGCAGAAGAAAGACTTCGTTCGCGCCGCGCGCGGCATTGCCTTTGCCCCCGACGGGCAATCGCTGGTCACCGGAGGGGTGGCGCTGGATGACAGGCAGGCTGTGCTCGGCGACGAGCTGCGGGTCTGGAACGCGCAAACCCGTGCGCTCCAGCGTACAGTGGTGCTCCCCGCGCCGGAGGGGGGCGCCATGTGCGTCGCCCTCGCGGGAGACGGCAGCACCGCGTTCGTGGGCAGTCGCGATGGGAGCATTCGCATCGCCGCGCTGCGGCTGGGGCGAGTCACAGCGGCGCTGGAGGGGCACACCGGCAGCGTGCTGGGACTCGCGGTGTCTCCGGACGGCAGGCGCCTGGCGAGTGTGGGCGAAGACAACACCCTCCGGTTGTGGAGTCTCACCCAGCGGCGGTTGCTCGGCAGCTTGATTCCGGTCCCGCCCGCCGCGGATGACCCGGACCGGAGCGGCTGGGTGGCGGTCACCCCGGATGGCTACTATGACAGCTCCGGGTCCGCGGCACGCCGCCTGTCCTGGCGAGTCGGGGCAGACCTGTTCCCTGTGGAAGCGTTTGCTGCGGATTTCCATCGTCCCGACCGGGTGCGCGCCGCATTGCTGGAAGCCGGCGCGCCGACCGGTGAGGCGCCTGCTCCACCGGCCGCCGCGCAGCGGTTCGGGGCCGGTCAGGCGGCGCCCCCGCGGATTGAGTTTCTCGGGCCGGAGCCCGGCGTGCCGGCGGGAGACTCGGTGACCGTGGAGCTGAATGTCACCGGCGCCACCGCGATCATCCGCGTCGAAGTACTGGTGAACGGACGTGCATCCGGCGCCCGGCCGATCGAGATCGGCAAGCGCCCGATCGAAATCGGCAAGAAGCCGGTCCCCGTGCGCCACGCGCACACCCAGCAGTTCCAGGTGAAGCTCGCCCTCCCGCCCCCGGACGCGGCGGACGCACGCGGCGTGACGATCACTGCGGTTGCCTACGATGCCGCCGGACTTCAGGGCCGAGAGCAGCTCACCCTACGGCGCTCGGGACGCGGCGCTGTCGCCGGCACGCTCCACGTATTGTCGGTGGGCGTCAGTCGCTACCGGAACCCGGACTACAACCTGAAGTATGCGACCGCGGATGCGCAGTCCTTCGCGGAAGTCTGGGAGAAGCGCGGCGCGCCGCTGTACCGGAGCGTACAGGCCGTCCGGCTGCTGGATGACCGCGCGACCACGGCCGGGCTGCGGGAAGCGTTCGCCCGCCTGGCTGCCACCGCGACGGAACAGGACAACGTGGCGATCTTCCTCAGCGGGCACGGCATCACTCTGGGACAGGGTGAGTACTTCTTCGCCACGCACGATGTGGACGCCGAGAGCGCGGCGCGGGTGGCCCAGACAGCGATGAAGTGGACGGAACTCGAGTACCTGCTGGCCGGGGCGAAAGCGCGGCGCGTTCTGCTTTTCCTGGACACGTGTCACTCCGGCAACGCTCTGGGGGGTCGTCGTGCGTCTACCGAACGCCTGGCGGAAGCGCTGGCCCGGCGGGCCGGAGCCGTGGTTTTCGCCAGCAGCCGGGGGGCGGAGTACTCCTACGAACTGGAAGCGCTGAAGCACGGCGCCTTCACCGCCGCATTGCTGGAGGGCCTGGGCGAGGGGAAGGCCGACCTGGAAATTGCCGGTCGGCGCGACACGCTGATTACGACCGCCGAACTGCTCGCCTATCTGGGAGCGCGGGTGCCCGAACTCACGGCAGAACGACAAACTCCGACGTGCCCGTTCCTCCAGGACTTCGGGGAGGCATTTCCGCTGCTGCGGACGCGGTAGCTGCGGACCGGGATTCGGGGCCGCTGCGAAGGCCGGTCCGGGGGGCGGCTGTGCGGTCTTCAGGTTGCGACTCACCTGGGGATGCGTTGTCCGGCGTGCGCCGGGGCGCCCCGGGGCCGATATTGGCCGGCGACAGGGCCTGTTCGATGACGGCGTTTTCGGCCAGGAACATGTCGCAGCGGTGACAGACTGAGGGCATCTTCCGGCGGAACTGCCCGCGGATCTGCCGGTAGCCCTCACCCTGGAAAACTTCGGCGACGCTCTGCCGGCGCAGGTTTCCGAACGGTTCCGTCTTGCCGCGCGCCATGCAGCAGAGGTAGACATCGCCGTTCCAGGTGATGAACATGTGCAGCCAGGGCACATGGCAGAGATGCTCCTTGAAGTAGCCCCGAGCGTAGCGCCCCTCGGCGGCGAGCAGAAGGTCGCGGTCACTCCGCCCGAACGGCCAGATCAGATGGGGAGCCGTGGAGAACCCCACGGCGCGGCGAACTTCAGCGGCGATCGGGGCGACGTGTGTATTGAACCGCTCGATATCGTGGCGCGAAAGGCGATGCTCGGCGGTCTCGAGGCGCTCGTCCACCGGCATGGGGATCACGTCCGTCATCCCGAGTTCCGCTGCCAGGTCGGTCACGTCCGCCAGGCGAGTGTAGTTGTGGCGGGTCAGGACGGTGTTCAGGCGCAGCTTCAGGCGGCTGCCACGCCGATCGCGGATCCGGGCGAGGAGGCGAATCGCCTTTGTGGTGCGCTCAAACGCGCCCGGCACGCCGCGCAGCGAGTCGTGGGTGCGCGCATCCGGGCCATCCAGCGAAAGCGACACGCTGTGCGTGCCCGCGTCCAGGAGCTGGTGGGCGCGGTCGTGGTCCAGGAGCGTGCCGTTGGTCGTGAGGTTTGCCTTCATCCCAAGGCTTGCTGCGTGTGCCAGGAGGGCGAAGACGTCCTTTCTCAGAGTCGCCTCGCCGCCGGAGAAGTGGACCTTCACGCACCCCATGTCACGGAGTTGGTCCAGGGAGCGCTGGATCTCGGAGGTGGACATCTCGTCCGGCTCACGCATCTGCCAGTACTGGCAGAACGTACACCGCAGGTTGCACCGCGCCGTGATCTTGAACTTGGCGCAGCGGATGACGGGCGCCGTGTACGGCGCGTTCAGTGAATCCTGCAGCGCCCGCCGGGCATCCGGATCGGACAGGTATTCGTTGACCGCATGCATAGCTTTAAGCGGGTGAGGGTGACGACGAGCCGGACCCGACATCCCGCAGCCTGCGCGCCGCCAGTTCCGCCACGAAGGCGGCGTGCTCCGGCGAGGCGATGCCCTGCTGCAGCACCGCGAGCAGCCGGGGGCCGTCCCGTTCCAGCAGTGCCGCGGGGTCCAGCCAGAAGCCCGGAAACTGCCGCGAGCGGTAGATGCCGTCCGCATCCGGTCCCCGCTCGGCAAGCGCACCGTCCACGAGCTCGAACCAGACCACCTCGCGGCGCTGTACCAACACCACCACATATTCCCGCACCCCGGCCTGTTCGTAGTCCCGCTTCTTGGCTCCGAGGTCCGTCGCTTCCGTGCTCACCGAAATCTCGATCACCATCTCCGGCGCACCCGTGACGAAACCGTCCACCACGCGGGTCTGGCCGCCGCATTCGGCGGTGACGCGCAGGGAGAGGTCCGGCTGCGGTTCGCTCCGCGGTCCCAATACCACGGTGGGGTTGTCGTTGACCACCACCCCCGGAGTCAGCATCTTGTAGATTGCCGTCGTGCCGGCGGTGTCGCCGTGGAAGGCCGAATGATCGTCGCTGACGGACGGAGGCATGACAACGACTCCTTCGATCAGTTCAGCACGAATACCCTCGGGCAACCGCTCGCAGTGCGCGTGGAAGGCAGGCTGGGCCATCCGGTCGCCGGCCCGAAACGGCAGGTGGTCCGAGTCAGGTGGCGCCAACCAGGCACCTGAAGGGCTGAGCAAAGTTGCGGACATCGGAAGGTGATTTCGTCCGGGTTGCGGTGCGTTGTTCAGCACAGTATGCGCGGGATCCGGCTGGTCATCGCACCCGGTGGGGCCGGCTCACGATCCGGGCCCACACCGGGTGAGGCCGCCGTACACAAAGGCGAGGAGGCCCACGAGCTTCTCCGGAGTCAGACGGTTCTGGGCGCCCTGTTCGGTGCGGTGGCTGGCCCGACCGATCAGCGTCATACGCGGATCGGTGACGGCGACCAGGTGGATCCGGTTCTCCTCGACCCGCACGCCCTGCACGGTCATCCCGGTGTGTGCCGTCAAACGCTTCGGATCCAGCAGATTCGGAAGCTGGGCCAGACGCGGGTATTGCTGCGGATCCACCCGGAGCGCCACCCGAACCACGTCGCGGTCTCGATCTTTGGTCTTGGTGTACTTCCGCTTGGAGCGGCTCTTGCGCTTCCCGCAGAGGGTGGCTTCGAGGACCAGAACGGTGTGGTCGTGTAACTTCGCCTGCACCCCGAACCACTCATCGCGGGTCGTCTGGTACCGGACAACACCCCATTTGCGGTCCTCCAACGATTCTCCGTGCTCGAACGCGTCGCCGTGCCGAATCGTGACTTCGACCGGGGCCTTGAGCGAGATGTCCGGCGCCAGCTTTGCGAGGAAGCCCTGTGCCAGTTGCAGCCGGGTTTCATCCAGATCGCATTTGGCGAACTTGTTCCAGACCACGCCCAGACCGATCCCCAACGCGAGAAGCGGCAGCCCGATCGGGAAGAAGACGAAAGTCAGCAGGCAGCCGGGGATGCCCGCGGCGAGCCCGAGCCCGCCGAACAACTTCCGCTGCTTTTCACGCTGTCGGTCGAGGGCGAGCAACCCGCCAATCTGCGTAGACAGGTCGGCGGGCGTCCCCTGAAGAAGACTCTCCTGCCGCGCCTTTTTCTTCATCCCGGGACCTCCCCAATGCCGAACCGACCCGCCGTCCTGTTTGCCGCCTTCGACGCTGTGCCGGCGCCCAAGGGGGCCAGTGTCCACATCCTGGAGAGCGTGCGCGCGCTGGCGCGGTTTGCCGATGTGGATCTGGTCACCCTGCCGGGAACCATCGCGACGGGCGCGGAGTCTGGCCCGGGCGCCGACCGCCCCGGCGTCCCTCCCGGGGTGCGCCACTACCCCATTGTGCGTCCCGAAGAGAACTTCCTGCAACGTGCCCTTGCGTTCGGCGATTCCGTCGCCGAGCGTCTGGTTGCGCACGACTACCAGGTCGTGCACGTCCGCTCCATCTGGGAGGGCACTCCGGCCCGTCTCCTCCAGCCGCAGCGCGGATACCGGCTCGTCTATGAGGTGAACGGTCTCCCGAGCATCGAACTCCGGGCGCACTACGCGGGCCTCACGGGGAACCGGGAACTGCTGTTCCGCCTGCGGAGCCAGGAACGGGCGCTCCTGCATGCCGCCTCGCTGGTCATCACCCAGTCGCAGACCACTCGGCGGCTGCTGCAGACCCTCGGCGCTCCCGCCGACCGTCTGCGCGTGATCCCCAACGGCGTGGACCCCGACCGGTTCGACGGCGGGACTGCCCCCGCGAACGACCCGCCGACCGTCCTGTACCTGGGTACGCTGGCGCCGTGGCAGGGGCTGGAGTTTCTGGTGGCGGCGCTGCGGCTCCTGGCGCCGGACCGGGAGTTTCGTGCCCGGCTGGTCGGCTCCGGCCGCAAGGAGTGGCGGAAATCGCTGGAACGCGAGATTCGACGCACCGGCCTCGACGGACGGGTCGAGCTGCTGCCGCCGGTGGCGCCCGCCGAGGTTTCCGCGCTGCTGGAGGCCGCCGATATCTGTGTGGCGCCGCTGGCCGTCACCGAGCGGAACGTGCGGCAGGGCTGCTGCCCGCTCAAGATTCTGGAGTACATGGCGGCGGGCCGGCCGATCGTGGCGCCGCGCCTGCCGGTGGTCAGGGAACTCCTGACGGAGGGGGAGACGGCGCTCCTCTACAAGCCGGACCGCCCCCGTCGGCTTGCCGAGGCGCTCACCTGCCTGCTGGATGACCCGGCGCTGCGTGCCCGGCTGGGCGCCGCCGCCCGGCACACGGTGTGCGCGCGTCTGACCTGGGAGCACCATCACCAGGCACTGATACACGCCTACGGCGGGATGCTGGAGAAGGGAAAGAGTGAAGAGGAGTGAGGGGTGACCGGGGCCCCGGCGCCGACACTCGTTCCCGGGCGGGGGCGATCACGGGATCCGGCTTCTACGTTGATCGGGCCAGGGCGAGCGCATAGCCGTCAAGGAGTTCCCGGCGCTCCCGTTCCGGCGAAAAGTGAGTGCGCACCCAGTCCCGGCCGCGCACGCCGACGGCGCTGCGGGCGGCAACGGGGAGTTCCAGGATCTCCCGTGCCGCTTCGCCCAGGCGGTGCAGCTCGTGGCGGGAGAGGATCCACCCGGTTTCTCCCTGGCGGATCAGGTCGGGCAGGGCGCCGGCGTCGCTGGCCAGGACCGGGCGCGCGCAGGCGAGGGCTTCGAGCACAGAGTTCGGCATGCCTTCCCGCAGGCTGGGCGAGAGGACCAGATCCAGTTCGCAGTAGAGCATGCACAGGGCGGCGGGGTCGTGGACATAGGGGACGTGGCGGATCCGGGCGTCCAGTGCCGGTTCGTCCTCCCGGAGTTCGGTCAGGAGCGGCTGAATCTCCGGCCGGATGGCTCCTACCAGCACCAATGAGGCTTCGGTGTGGCCCGCCACCGCCCGGAACGCATCGAGTAAGTAGGCAGCGCCTTTCTTCCCGCGCAGTTCGCCGATGAAACCGAGCCGGGGGCGACCGGGGAGAGCGGGGTGGATCGCAGCACTGTCTGCCGCTTCTTCCGGCTGCCCTCCCTGAGCGTTTTCCGGGGATGGGACCGGTTGCAACAGGTCCCCGTCACGGGGGCGAAACAGATCCGTATCCACTGAGTTGGGAGTGAAGCGGATGTCACGGCGGCCGGTGAGGGCCTCGGCCTGGCGCACCAGGGAACGGGAGACTCCGCCGATGGCGCCGGCGTGTCGCAGTGTCCACTCCACCTGCGCGAAGCGGCTGGGGTCGTAGACATCGCGTTCCAGATCGTTGCCGCGCAGGCTGACGTAGCTGGCGGCGCCGAAGAGGCGTGCCGTATGCACGGCAAAGAACCCGCCCGTGCCGGCGTATTGGCCGTGAAACAGCTCATACCCCGTGCGGTGGTGGAGCCAGTCGAGGACCAGCGCGGTGGTCTCGCCCAGTTCCACCGGGCTGCGTGACTGACCCAGGCGGTGGACCAGCACGTTCCCCTCGCGCCTGGACCGGGAGGCGCCGGACGCCCCCTCGCCCCGCAGCACCAGCACCTCGGTGCGAATCCCGGCGGCGGAAGCGTGTGCCGCGAGGCGGGCGGAGGCGCGCGCCAGTCCCCCCACATGGGGTGGATACCGATCGGTGATGAGCAGCACCGACCGGGGGCACGGCGACTCAGCTTCCATCCAGACTTTCGACCAGGGCGTCGTCTGCGAGGTCGGCGACCTCAAACGCGGCGTAGTCTCCTTCGGTATAGGTCGGCAGCGCGCGGCCCGGGTAACCGGGGCCGACTTCGTGAAACCCGTACTGCTGATGCAGTTGCTCGCGCTCGACTCCCGGGCCCTGACCGGCTGTGGCCGCGCACGCCGTGCAGAGCTGCTCCCCCGTCTCGATCGCCACCACGTGGAATCCGCAGATCGCCTTCCCGCACCGCCCGCACGCACCGGTGGCGGGCTCCCGGCAGGCGCGCGGGATGAGGAACCCGGCCGTCTCGCCGCAGTTCATCGGCCCAGACTCCCCACGGCGGCGGCCATCGTGGCCTTCTGCAGCACGTCGAACTCCCGTGCGGCGCAGAACACCGCCAGACCCGGCGAGGTGCTGCCCGTCAGCCGCAGCAGGCGCTTGCCGGCGGCATCGAAGACATCCACGCCGCCGGCAGAGACCTGCACGTTCCAGGTCCCGCCTCCGGCGGCGCGCACCTTCCAGGCAGATCCGCCGGTCTTCCCCTTGTACAGTTCCCGGTCACTCGCATCCAGCACCTTGAACTCCCCGGCCTCTACCTGCAGCGCACCGGCCTCGACATCGGCGCCGCCCGGCGCCGTGGGCTCGCGATAGAGCTTGTAGCGGTCGTCCTTGCGCTTCACCTTGAAGGCGGGCTGGCCCCGCTCATTCTTCAGCTTGACGCGATCCTTCTCGACCTTGATATTGCCGAGCACGCGGTTGCCGGCGCCCTGGACTGCAAAGGCCGCGCCTGCCCCGCGCAGTGTGAAGAGCGGGCTGCCGGCGGCATCGGCGGCAGTGATGGTCCCCTGCGCGACGGCGGCCACCCCCGCGAGGAGCACTGCCGCACAGACGGGCGCCCAGCGCAAAGCCGGGGCCGGGAACGGGACGGAACGAGCAGTCGGCACGGGTGACCTCCCCTTGGATGCGGAACTGAGATCGTATTGGACTTCCGCCCCCTCCGTTCCTGCCTGAACCGCGAGACCGCAAGGGCCCGTCCGGTGGAAGTCCGGCGGCGGGGGAGGGCGGGCATCCTGAAGACCTGAAGACTCCCAATGTCCAGTCTCGGCGGGTGGCAGGTTGAATTGTGTCGAGGACCTCGATTGGTCGCGCGGCGCATGGACTACCTTGCCGAGGTGTGTCGAAGGTACGCGTCACCGGCAATCCTAGCTTGAGCGACATCTAGCTCGAAGTCGAAGGTAGATGGTCGGCTCGGCCAGCCAAGCGGCTTCGCACTGTGCGCGACCGTATAGCCGGCGGAGTCAATCCAGATCAGGTTGTTATCGATATCAAGCGGCGACACCGCAAGTCGGAGTCCCAGATATTCGGCAGCCGGCCGAGCCAGTTCGGCCTCAATGACGAACGCCCGCTCGGTCTGGGGCACTTCGGGGCGAGATGAACGCTCATTGACCCATTTTTGAATCCTCCGGGGGTCAAGAATCTCATTCGCATCGGTCTCATCCTGGAGAGTATCGTAGTACCCACGGGCCTCAGCTTCAGCCTGTGGGCGATCGAAGGCGTTCCCGCGCGCCAGCAAGAACGCCACGATCGGATCCAGCGTGCCCCAGATTAGTAGTTCCTTGATCCAAAACGCAATCCAAGGAAGCCCCGTTCGGGGCCAGTCTCCAATCTCAAGAGCGCGGATCGGCTCGCCATCGCCACTTTCGTCCATCAAGAGACCAATGATACTGCCGAGACCCCATGCCCCCCGATACACGAAATTCTGGGCGACAAAGTCGTACCAACTTGTGATTTCCTTCGGTGCTGGCTGCGCGGGCAGAGTGGCCTTGGACAACCACCACCTGAGCAGCTTCGGCCAATCCTTAAAGTTGTTTGTTCTTCCCAACTTAGTTCCAATTCGGAACGTCGGAACTCGGTCTAGGATCGACAGAATTTCTCGGATAAAAATGAAACGACCCTCAGTTGAAAATCGTGCATAGTCATTGCCTTTCTGGAACTTGGCGCGGGCGTCCCCGACAATCGCCAGAAGGCTGGTAGCAGAACGTGGCGAAAGGCTAGTCTTGTACATGCGACGACGCTGGACGGAGTCTGGATAGAGTGTCCTAATTGCACATCCCCGCGTGAGAAAAACTCGAGCCAATCGACCTTCCTCGTGACTGGCGGCGCAGGCGTATGTTCTACGCCAGATCGCAGTAAGCTCCGTCTCCATCTGATCAGGTGCCAACTCTCTGTGACGGATCTCTTCCACCTCCTGGATCGCTGCGATGAGGAACGCATCGAGAGCATCAAGGTAGTTGTATGCAGCACCGATGATGTCGTATCGTGTCAAAGATCGGGGGGGGCCTGGGTTGGGACTCCCGTCATGAACGGCCCGCTGCGCCGGCGCCGGGGCGCAAAGTTGACTGCCCGCGGCGGCGGAAGTGTGATTCACTAACAGTGTGGAACTCGCCGCCGCGCT
>SYMT01000348.1 GCA_005805375.1 Actinomycetota bacterium | reverse complement strand
GGTGGAATTGCGCGTCGCCGGGGAGTGGTTCCGCCGGTTGCCGCATTTGACCCGCGTGCAAGAGCAGTTACTGCGTCTGTTGGGGGTGCCGAAGCCGCCCTGGTAGGTCCCTCCCAGTCCTCGCGAACCAGGGTCCCACACACACATCGACCTCCCGAACCGCGAAATACCGGCGGGGGGGCCGCCCGCTAATCCGGATTATGCACGAAGGGTCTGATCCGGTACGACCGACTACGCAGCGGTGACGGAGGACGCTGTGGCGGCATTTGTCGGGAGGGCGCGGAGCGCGTCGTGCCGCAGGAGGTCGTCGAAGAAGGTGGTGAGCTGCCCCGCGATCGTGGGGGACGAGAAGCGGACACCTACTTCGATGTTTCGGTGTTGGGCCGCCTCGGTGAAGTTGGCGGAGGAGATGAAGATGCCCCGGCCGCCCACGCCCACGACCGGGGCATGAAGGCCGGCCGGATGGGTGTTACTACCCCGCTCCCATCCGAGTCAATCCGCAAAGGCGAATGAGGCGATGAGCTGCACCCTGACCCATCTGCCGGAGGCTGCGATCAGGGTTTCCGGTTCGGGTCGTAAGTGGGCTTCACGGTGCCGTGTTCGCGCGCGGCGGCGAAGAGCGTCGGGTAGAACTGCACGAAGGTGTTGTCCACCGCCCCGTTGTTCCGGTGGCACCCGTAGCAGGACGCGGTGCGCGGGAAGGGACGGGCGCGGTCCACGAGGCCGCCCTCTTTGTCGAAGCTGAAGTACCCCCAGCCGTCCTCCGGGAACCGGCGGGTGTCCTTCACCGCCGCCTCGACCGCGGCCACGTCGCCCTGGGTCCGCCCGCCGTTGTTGATGGAAACTTTCTCCTCGGACCGGCGGATCTCCAGGATCAGCATCGTCTTCTCCGGCCAGACGCCCGAGCGGAGGAACTCCCGGTACGCCGTGCGGGTGACGAAGACGTTGTCGAACATCGGGGACCGTCCGGGCGATGGCTGCCCCGGCCCGTAGGTCATCCCCAGGCCGCTCGTGACGTACACCCACTCGCGGTAGTCCTTGGGGAACAGGAGCTCCCCGCTGCGCGAGAAACGCGGCGCCCGGTCGTCCCTGGCTCCTGCCGGAACCAGACCGCAACACAGCGCGGCGCCCAGGGCCACGGCCGCCGCCCACACCCGGCCGGCTCCCCTCCCGGTCTGATTTCCGCGCATTGCCTTCCCTTTCATCGCTGCCGGAGTTTTCTACGGCGGTGATTCGCTGTGCCCTCACCGATTCTCCTCCCCACCCGGCGCGGAAGGCGATCTCCGTGCGCACTTCTCTGCTCCCGCCGTGCAATGGCAGGAATGGATGCGCGGGCGGCGCGGCGAAGTTATGGCTATGGCAAGACGGTGGATCGAGACAGGTTGGGGCAGCAGGGTGCGCCCGCTGCCCATGCTGGGGGCGCTCGGGGCGGCGCTGGTGGGCGGCGTGGCGCTCGCGGGGGGCGGTGCGGCCACGCCGGCGCTCGGCGTCGTGGGCGCAGAATACACGCGTGAGGTGCGGCCCCTCATGCGGCAATACTGCCTGGGCTGTCACTCGACGGCCCGCCGCGCCGGCGAGCTGGACCTGCAGCGCTTCGTGGGCCTCCGCGAAGTCCGGCGCGAGCCGCCGGTCTGGAGCCATGTGGCCGAGATGCTGGAGAATGGGGAGATGCCCCCGAAGGGCGCGCCCCAACCGGGCGCCCGGCAGCGCGCCGCTCTCATCGGCTGGGTCCGCCGCTTCCTGCGGGCGGAAGCGCTGGCGAATGCCGGCGACCCCGGGCCGGTGGTGCTCCGCCGCCTGAACAATGCCCAGTACACCTACACCATCCGCGACCTGACGGGGCTTGAGCTGGACCCGGCCCGCGAGTTTCCGACCGACAGCGCCGCCGGCGAGGGGTTCACCAACACCGGCGCGTCGCTCGTCATGTCTCCGGCGCTCCTGACGAAGTACTTCGATGCCGGCAAAGAGATTGCGCAGCACGTCGAACTGCTTCCCGACGGCTTCCGCTTCTCGCCCGACACCACCCGCAGCGACTGGACGAACCGGGCGCTGGAGCGCATCCGGGCGCTCTACGCGCGCTATGCCGATGCGGGGGGCGCCTCCACCGTCAACCTCCAGGGGATCGTCTTCAACACGAACGACGGGGGCCGGCTTCCGATCGAACGCTACCTGACCGCGCTCCTGGCCGAACGGGACGCGCTGCGCCGTGGCGCCCGGACGCCGGCGGAGGTGGCCCGCCCGCGCGGCCTCAGCGGGAAGTACCTGGGACTGCTGCATGCAGCGCTGGAGGGCCGGGAACCCTCCCTGCTGCTGGACCCGCTCCGGGCGCGCTGGCGCATGGCGACCCCGGCCGACGTGCCCGCTCTCACCGCGCAGATCGCGGGCTGGCAGAAGGTGCTCTGGCGTCTCACTACGGTGGGCCACATCGGGCGCGCCGGTGGCCCGACTGCCTGGCAGGAGCCGGTGGTGCCGCTGACCACCCGGCGGGAAGTGCGGCTCAAGCTGCCGCCGGGCGCGGGGCGGCCGGTCAGCTTCACACTCCTGGTGCGCGATGCGGGAGACGGCGGCGCCGGCGACACGGTCGTGTGGCAGCAGCCGCGCCTGGTCTATCCGGGACGGCCGGAGCTTCCCCTCCGGGACCTCCGCGAGTTCGCCGGCGAACTCTCCGCACGCCGCGAGCGCTTCTTCGCCTCTACCGAGAAAGCGCTGGAAGCGGTGGACGAAGCGAGCCGGGCGGCCGGGGTACTCGACGCCGGCGCTCTGGCGCAGCGCCATGGCCTGAGCGCCGACGCGCTGGCCGCCTGGATGGACTATCTGGGAGTAGGTGGCGCTCCGGCGGCGGGGCTGGCGCATTTCGGAACCCGGCAGACCGCGGTCTCCAACTATGCCTTCATCAATGGGTGGGGCTCCCCGCAGTTGCCGAGCCTCGTCACCAATTCTTCGAACCAGTCCGTGCGCATCCCCGGCGTGGTGAAGCCGCACGGGGTCTGCGTACATCCAGCGCCGACCCTCGCCGCCTGTGTCGGGTGGCAGAGCCCGATCCGGGGCAGCGTGCGCCTGAAAGGCCGGGTGACGCACGCCCATCCCGAGTGCGGAAACGGCGTCACCTGGGCGCTGGAGGTGCGCCGGGGCTCCGTCCGCCAGCGCCTCGGCGCCGACACCGCCCAGGGAAACTCGGCCGCCACGTTTGAGACGGCGCGCGGGATCCCGGTCCAGCCGGGCGACCTCGTCTCGCTGGTGATCGGCCCGCGTGACGGCAACCACTCGTGCGATCTGACGGACCTCGAGCTGAGCGTGATCGCCGCCGAGGACGGGCGGGAGTGGAGCCTGACCCGGGATGTGGCCGACGACGTGCTGGCAGGCAATCCGCACGCGGACCGGTTCGGCAACCCGGCGGTCTGGCACTTCTACTCCGAACCCGTGGCCGGGGGCGGCTCCGGTCCGACGCTGCCCGCCAACTCCCTGCTGGCCCGCTGGCTGGCGACGGATTCGGAGGCCGCCCGGAAGCCGCTGGCCGCGGCGGTGCACCGCCTCCTGATCTCCGGCCCGGCCCCCGATCTGGACGCCGCCCATCCCGATCGCGTGCTCCACCGGCAGCTCACTTCCCTGGCCGGGCCGCTCTTCGCCCGCGTCTGGCGCGAACTCGCGGCGCGCCCGCGCGGGATGCCGGCGGCAGGTCGCGCCGCGGCGCCGGAGGTCGGGCTCGATCCGGCGCTGTTCGGCACGCGTCCGAACCACCCGGCGACCGATCCGACCAGCCTCGTCGTGCGCGCCCCCTCCACACTCGAAGTGCGCATTCCCGCCGAACTGGCGGAGGGCGCGGAGTTCGTCACGACGGCGGCCCCGCACCCGGAGGCGGCGGCGGCGGGGAGCGTCCAGGTCCAGGCGCCGGCGGGAGTCCCCCCGCACCCGGAGACGGCCGGCCTGCTCCCGGGAGAGCCGGTACTGGTCGGCGAAAACGGAGCCGCACGCCGGCGGTTCGAGGAGGCATTCGCGGCGTTCCGGGCGCTGTTCCCCGCCGTGCTCGCCTACACGCGGATCGTGCCCGTGGACGAGGTGGTGACGCTCACGCTGTTCCACCGCGAGGACGAGGCCCTGCGACGCCTCATGCTCTCCGACACCGAGGCGCGGGAACTGGACCGGCTCTGGGCCGAACTGCGCTGGGTCAGCCAGGGGCCGCTGCGTCTGGTGAATGCGTACGAGCAGATCACCGAGTTCGCCACGCAGGACCGGCCGGATCTGGTGGTGGCGTTCCGGCCGCTCCGGAAACCGATCCAGGACGGGGCGGCCGCGTTTGAGCGGGAGTTGGTGGTCGCGGAGCCGCGCCAGTTGGAGCGCCTGCTGGAGTTTGCCGGCCGTGCGTACCGCCGGCCGCTGTCGGCGGCCGAGACGAGCGGCGTGCGCGGAATCTACCGGCGGCTCCGCACCGAGGGCCTGAGCCACGAAGAGGCGTTCCGGCTCACGCTGGCCCGCGTGCTGGTGTCGCCCTCCTTTCTCTATCGTCTCGAAGCGGCGCCGGCCGGGCCGGCCCCCGCACCCGTTTCCGCCTGGGAACTGGCCGGGCGCCTCAGCTACTTCCTCTGGTCGTCCACGCCGGACGACCAGCTCCGGGCGGAGGCAGCCGCGGGCCGGCTCCACCGGCCGGAGGGGGTGCGCGCCCAGGTGCGCCGGATGCTGGCCGATCCCAGGATGCGGCGCCTTGCCGCCGAGTTTGCCTGCCAGTGGCTGCAGATCTACGACTTCGACACCCTGGACGAGAAGAGCGAAAGGCACTTTCCCGAGTTTGTCGCACTGCGCGGCGACATGTATGAGGAAGCGATCCGCTTCTGCACCGAGCTGTTCCAGAAGGATGGCTCCCTGCTGCGCCTCTTCGACGCGGACTACACCTTCGTGAACGAGCGTCTGGCCCGGTTCTACGGCATCCCCGGCGTGACGGGTGACGCCTGGCGACGCGTCACCGGCATGCGGGCCCGCGGACGGGGCGGCATCCTGGGGCTCTCGGCCACCCTCGCGAAACAGTCCGGCGCCTCCCGCACCAGCCCCATCCTCCGCGGCAACTGGGTGAGTGAAGTGCTGCTGGGCGAAAAACTGCCGAAGCCGCCGAAGGACGTGCCGCGCCTGCCGGAAGAGGAAACGGCGACCGAGGGCCTCACGGTCCGGCAGCTCGTGGCGCGGCACACGCGCGATCCGAAGTGTGCCGGGTGCCATCAGAAGATTGACCCGTTCGGCTTCGCGCTCGAAGGCTTCGACGCCATCGGCCGCCGCCGTACCGCCGATCTCGCCAACCGCCCGATCGACACGGCCACCCGCACACCCGACGGGCAGAGCATCGCCGGGCTGAGTGGTCTCCGTGACTACCTGCTCCGGAACCGCCGCGCGACCATCCTCCGGCAGTTCTGCCGAAAGCTGCTGGGCTATGCCCTGGGCCGCGCCGTCCAGCTTTCGGACGAACCGTTGTTGACCGAAATGGAACAGGAGCTGGCGAAGAAGGACTATCGGTTCTCCGTCGCGGTACAATCCATTGTGAACAGCCGCCAGTTCCGGCAGATCCGCGCTCCCCAATCCGGGAGGTAGAGTGCCATTGATGTCGTCCAAAGTATCGCAGGTCCTCCGGTCCCAGTTGACGGAACTCGAACCAGGGGCACGGCTTGATGCGATTGTCATCTACCGGTCCGAGGAACCCAAATCCGATCTGACCGAGAACGTCAGATCGGATTCAGAAGCGCGGCGGCAATGGGTTGCCGGCCGCAGTCAGAGTATCCGCGCAGTGACGGAAACCAGTGCCCCAATACGGCGACGCCCCATGTTGCGGGCGTCGCTGCCCTGCTCCGAGCGGCAAAGCCGCTGGCGTCCGCTCGCGAGGTGATGCAGGCGCTGCGGGATACCGCGCAGCACCCGCGTGGCACGAGAAGACGACCGGACAACCGGTGGGGATGGGGCGCCGTAAGCCCTGCAGACGCCCTGAAGGCTCTCTAGAGAGGACGCTCCGATGCCCGTGCCGCACACAGAAACTGCCGTCTCCAAGATTGGCGGACAGTTTCCGGACCGGATTCAGGCCGGGGGTGACGGGTGTATATTTCGAGCAGTTGTGGTGCTCAACGTCCCGGCCACGCCGCCGCGTACCCAGCGCATCACCCCATACCAACGGGCCGAACGGGTGCGAGAGGTAACGGCGCGCGCGGCAGAACTGTTGCCCGATGTGGACGCGCTATTGCAACAGCACCAGGGCCGGCGGCTCTCGGCGACGCCCGATCTGTTCGGCGCAGTGGTGGTGGAAACCACCGGCGCCGGGATTCGAGCGTTGGCCGCATCGGACGCCGTGCGTGCTATCATGGAGGATCAGCCGGTGAGGCTCGTCTCTTCCTGAAGCGGTCGGGCCACTCCTCTGCACAATCCGGGCGCGGCAGTCCGGGCCACTGCGGTAGATCGGACCACCTTACCATGCGAACCCATCATTTCTCCCGTCGAGCGCTCCTTCGTGGAGCGGGTGTGACCGTTGCGCTCCCCTGGCTGGAGTCCCTTCCCGTCTGGGGGGATGAGGCGCGGCCCGCGCAGGCAGGAAGCCGGGCCCCCGTCCGGCTCGCCGTGCTTTTCTCGGGGAACGGGTTCCACAGCCGGGAATGGTGGGCCCGCGGCGAGGGCAAGCAGATGCAGTTGGGCCAGGTGCTGGCGCCGCTGCACGACTTCCGCGAGAAGCTGCTCTTCATCCGCGGCCTCTACAACGAAGAGGCGTTGAAGGGGAATATCCACAGCTCGCAGACCGGCAATCTGCTGTCCGGAGCGCCGCTCGCCTCCGGCGGCGAGATTCGCTCCGGCACCAGCCTGGATCAGGTGGTGGCGCAGCAGTACGGCCGCTCCACCCGGGTGCCGAGTCTGGTCCTGGGCTGCGAGCGATCGAACCCGAGTGTGCATAAGAACTACTCGATGCTCTACAGTTCGCACATCTCCTGGAGTTCCCCCACGACCCCCACCCCCCTGGAGCTGTATCCGGCGCTGGCGTTCGACCGCCTGTTTAAAGAAGGTGTCCAGCGCGGGGATGCGAGCGTGCTCGACGTCGTGCTCGCGGACGCACAGAGCTTCCGCGGCAAGATCAGCGCGGCGGACCGCCTCAAACTGGATGAGTACCTCACCTCGGTCCGCGAAGTCGAGCAGCGGATCGAGCAGGCAGGCAAACGGGGAGAATTGCAGGGGTGGCGGCCTACACTCGACAAGCCGAATGTCCCGCGCCCGTCCGACGGCATCCCGCAGAACATCGCCGACCATATGCGGCTGATGTGCGACATCCTCGTCCTCGCCTTCCAGACGGACACCACGCGGGTCTGCACCCTCAAACTGAACAACGACCACAGCGCCCTCCGCTTCCCCCATCTCAGCGTGGACTACATGATCCACCACCTGCTCTCCCATTCGGACACGGCCGATTGGCTGAAGGTGAACCAGTTCTTCGTGGAACAGCTCGCCTACATCGCGCGACGCCTGGACGCGATCCAGGAAGGAGAGCGCACCGCCCTCGACAATTCGATGCTGCTCTACTGCTCCAGCATGCTCACCGGCAGCCACGACGCCACCAACCTGCCCGTGGTCCTGGTGGGCGGGGCGGGCGGACAGCTCCGGGGAGGACGGGTCCTCGACTACCTGGGCAAGCCGAACCGCAAAATGTGCAGCCTCTACCTCTCTATGCTGGATCGGTGCGACATCCGCCTCAAGCAGTTCGGCGACTCGACGGAGCGGCTCGCAGAGGTGTAGCCGGGGCGCGCTCTCACTCACAAGGACAGCGATGGGACTTTACGACGACGACAACAATGCGATCACCGCCGGGGACGTCCTGGACGTGATCTACTGGCAGACGAAGTTCGCCCACCTGAAGCTGGAGGCGGCCCTCCAGAGCCGCCAGCCGGAACACGCGGTGGGCTCCCTGCTGCCCGATGTGATCAACGGAGCGACCGACGTCCTGCAGACCTATCCGAACCACGCCGAGGTGCAGGGGTGGAAGGCGCGCGCCGAACAGATTCGGACGAAGATCAATCCGAACGCCGCCCCCGCCGCCTTCCGCGGTGATTTCGACCACTGGAAGGACTATTCCTACGAGGCGGGCTGGCGCTCGTACCACGTGGCCCGCATGGCCGCGGAGGCGCAGGACTGGAACGTAGCCCTCCAGCACGCCCGTGAAGTCCTGACCCAGTTCGGGCGGTCGCTGGATCGGATGGCGCACTGGCCCGCACCGGTGCAGGAGTTCATCCGCACGGCCCGCGAGGAAGCCGACGCGATCCGGCAGCAGGCGGAAGGTAGGCGGTAGACGGTCGGCGCGTCCCTCCGTCCGCCCCCCGGGAGGTTATCGGGCATATCCCGCGCTGCCTGCGCTGGGCGGACGAGCGGCCCCCTGTGAGCTGTGTGAGCGGCACGCGTGAGCGCCCATGCAGGGTTGAGCTGCCTCCGAATTCAGAGGCGACGGCTCCGGCCGGTAGGGGCCGGGCCAGCGGCCGACGGCAGCCGCCGCCCATTGAGGTTGCTCACTCGCGGCGGGACGGGCCGTCCGCCGCAAATGCCCCCAACAACCCCAGATCGCACGGCCCCCCTGCGCGGCTCGCCGGAGCATCTCCTGATCGCACACCTCGCCGCTACGATCTCGGCGGGCCCCAAATCGAGCGCCCCACCCCGCGCGTCTCGCTGGAGCAGCTATGGGTCGAGCGCCTCCCTTGCGATCTCGCCGGTCCCAGGCGCCAGCCTCGTCCACCGTGACGACTTCCGCGTCCTCCCCGGCATTGCGCCACCGTCAGAACCTCCGGTTCGCGTGCCCCACTTTGTGAGTCTCGCCGCAGGACCCGGCGGATCGAGCGCCACCTCGCGAGTCTCGCCGGAGTCCGATGTGCCGGCTTCGTCCCCCTTGCGGGTTCGTACGCCCTGGACGGGGGCGACCCAGGGACGGCGGCGCGGCAGCGCTGCCGGTACGCGTGTGTCTGGTTCCGTGACGAGACCAGTTACAGATTCCGCGACAGATACGTCCCATAGAGGCCGCAGCGCAGGCGCCAGTCGCGCTCGGAGCTGCCCGCCAGCAGACCGCCGCTGCGCAGGCGGTAGAAGGTGGCGGCGCTGCCGGGTCCCTGGCCGTTCAGGAGGCCCCGCACCACTTCGAGCGTCTCCGGCTCGGAGGAGATCGTCACGAGCAGGCGGCGGAGGTGGTCGCCGAAGACACCGTCGTCCTGATCGGCGGAGGCGGCGAGCGTAGTCAGGCTCAGCCGCTGTTCCACCATACGATCCAGCGCCCGGCGGCAGAGGTAGGGCTGTCCCCCGGTAAGGGAGTGGAACTGGTCCACCTCGGCCGTACTGCGCAGCGGCGAGCCATAGCGCCGGTTCAGTTCGGCGATCTCGTCCGGGGTGAAGTCCTCCAGGGTGAGGCGAGTGCCCACGTTGAACGGCGACTGGTTCACATCGGTGATGAATAGGTGCGCCTCGGTGGCGTAGGCGATCGCGAGCGTGAGCCGGGACCACGGTCCGTCCGGCTCGTAGGCGCGGTCGTTGTGCCAGGAGCGGAAGAGCGCGAAGACATCGGTGCCGAAGGGACAGGTGAACAGGCGGTCCACCTCGTCAAGGGCCCAGACATGCGCGGCCTCCGTCTTTCCCAGCACCTGCCGGCGCAGGAACCGCTCAAAGTTGTGCGCCCCACCCCGGCGGGCGTTCCAGGAGTCGGCCGGATCGTCTTCCAGGTTGAGCTGATCCGCCAGCATCGTGGCCAGCGCCAGGAAGAAGGCGTCCGGCTCTCGGAGTTCCGCTGTGGTCAACTTCTGGAAGTCCGTGCGCACGCAGCGCGCCCCCGTCTCCCGCGCCTGCTGCAGCCCCCGGGTCAGGAGCGAGGTCTTGCCCATCTGCCGGGCGCCTTTGACCAGCACGATGCTGTCCCGGCGGGAGAGTGCGGCCAGGAACTCCCCATCCGTGGGGCGCACCACATAGAAGTGGGAGTCGAGCGGCACCGCCCCGCCCACCGGCTCCAGCTTCGGAGGGGCGGCGACGGGACCTTCCAGTGCCCGCAGCAGTTCGGAGACGAGTGTTGCGTCGTCGTCCGTCCCCTGCCAGCGGACGTACTGGAGCCGCCCCACCATGTGCGCCAGCGGATCGGGGAGTGCCCCCTCATACTTCACCCGCACCGGCAGAATGCGCGGCAGGCCGCCGCGACTCTCCTGCGTGTCGTGCGCCGTGCGGATCTCCGCCTCCACCATTTCGCTCCAGATGGACTCGGCGGAGAGGAGCGGGATCACGGCGTAGGCTTCCTGCACCTGGTGCTCCAGTTCCCGCGCCCAGTCCACCCCGGTGGCGAGATGCCGATCCACGAAGACCTTGTAGCCGGCGGCCGCCAGTTCCCGCTGCAACAGCGTCAGCAGATGGGCCGAGTCCGGGGCATGCCGCTTATAGAGCAGGGCCACCGTGCCGGGCCGGACCGGCGCAGTCGGGACCGCCAGGGGCGCCCCGCTCCCCGTCCCCGCGCCCGCGGGAACTCCCCCTGCCCCGGGCCCGCCCTCCGCGGAGAGTGGCCACCCGACGCCCCTCCCCGGAGGAGCGGCCGGCGGCGTAGCGGCGCCCGGGTCGGCCCCCAGGCGGGAAGGCCGCACCGGGTTCCCCGCCTGCTCCAGGTACAGGTTGTAGAGCCGGACCCGCTCCCCATGCTTGACGGTGCATTCCCCCAGGTCCTGCAGCCCCGCCCGCCACGCCCCAAACCCCTGCAGCGCCTCCGCCACCACCCCCGAAACCAGGATGTGCCCGGCGTCCCCACAGTCCATGACCCGCTGCGCCCGGTTGATCCCATCCCCGGTCACATTCTCTCGCCCGGTCACATCGCGGACCCGGGTCACCGGCCCACTGTGGATCCCGATCCGGAGCGGCAGGTCCGGACGCTCCCGCAGCGCCCGGACGATCTCCACCGCGCACTCCACCGGCGCCAACGGGTAACGAAAGAACACCAGCGCCACGCCATCGCCCGTAGAAAGGGTAAGCAACTCCCCGGCCGCCTCCGCCCGCCGAAACTCCGGGGTAGCGCGCACGACCTCACTCAGCGCCCCCACCTCCGCCGGTAGCTGCGAATACTCCACCAGATCCAGAAAGAGTACATGCCCTGTTTCCG
>SYMT01000347.1 GCA_005805375.1 Actinomycetota bacterium | reverse complement strand
GCCGCGCTTCCCGCGCAGCCCGGCCGGGGCTAGGAGGAGGGGTGGGGTGGCTCCGTTGGCCAGACCGCGGCCCCGGAGCACCCGAAATGAGGGCCGAGAGGGAGCACGGATGCCCTACGACGGACAATGGTGGACTGGCCCGCCTCAACCCACCATTGGCGGTCTGAAGAACCCCTACCGCAGCCCGAGCGCCGCGAATTCGCGATCCCACGGGGCGCGATAGGGCCGCTCCAGCATCGCCGCCGCTTCCGGATCGTCCACCACAGTCCGGCGCTCTCCATCCCAGCGCAGCTCGTGTTCGAGGCGAAGGGAAAGATTCGCCAGATGGCAGGCGGTTGCCACGCGGTGGCTGCTTGCCAGGTCCGAGACGGGTACGGCGCGGGAGCGGATACAGCAGAGGAAGTTGCGCACGTGGTCCACGAATTGTGCGTCCCCGCTGCCGGACTCGTCGGTGATGGGATCGGTCCGGAGGGCGGGCTCGCCCGTGACGGGTAGTGGGACAGGACCACCGATCGGGTGGTCGCCGGTGAAGCGCGGGATCTGGTTCACCTCCGGAGTGTCCGCATCGGCGCTGAGGCGGAACCCGGCGCGGCTGATCGTGAGGCTGCCTCGGGTGCCGCAGAATTCCAGGCCCGGCTGCGGCGTTGCGCCCCGGGCTGCTTCCCGTAGCGAGAACGAAGCGGTCCACCGATCGAACCGGAACAGTGCGTCCTGCGTGTCGGGCGTCTCGCCGTTGTCCTGCATCGCGAACCGGCCTCCGTAGCTGGAAACGGACCGCAGCGTCTGCGTCCCCAACACCCAGTCTACGATGTCGAGCGAGTGCTGCCCGATGTTGGTCATCTGCCCGCCGGAATAGTCCCAGAACCAGCGGAAGTGGTAAATGCCCCGGTTCGGGTTGTACGGACGCCAGGGAGCGGGCCCAAGCCAGAGGTTCCAGTCCAGCTCCGGAGGCGGGTTGCCGTCCGGCGGACTGCCGAACCCCGGCGTTACATTGCGCGCCGTGGCCATGCGCACGGTCGTGATCTGCCCCAGAGCCCCTCCCTGGATCAGATCACGCGCGCGCTGGTAGTGGGTCCCCGACCGCTGCTGGGTGCCCACCTGGACCACGCGCCCAAATCGCTGCGCTGCGCGGAGCATCCACTCCCCCTCGCGTACGAAGAGCGACAGCGGTTTCTCGACGTACACGTCCTTCCCTGCTGCGCACGCCAGCATCGTCTGGAGCCCGTGCCAGTGGTCCGGAGTGGAGATCACCACCGCGTCTACATCCGGGTCTTCGAGCAGGCGGCGAAAGTCCGCGTACTGCCGCACCGGTCCGCCGATGAATTCCGCTGCCTCCGCGCGCCTGCCTGCGTGCGTCTCCGCCACGGCAACCAGCCGCACGTCGGGGTGCTGCTGGAACGAGACGACGTGCCGCTTCCCGATCAACCCATAGCCGATAAACCCGACCCCAATCCGATCGTTCGCACCACGTGCCATCTCAGGCTCCTCTCCGTCCCCACCGTTTCGGGACCCCATCCACCTACGCGCCAGAGCGCCGGAACTCCTGCACGCTCCCGCTTCCAGGGCGCCGGTCGCGCCTTCTACCCGATCCCGCCCGCCCGGAAACCCGCCCGGAGCACCGTCCACTTCCCCTGCCGCACCGCCCGTCCGACCGGCGCGTGCACAGCCGGTACGGGAGCGGATTGCTGAGAGATGGCTTGCGGAAGCTCAGCGAGAGGATGCCGAGGCTGAGCAGTGGAGGCTCCGTGACTGATGGCGGGCGGGCACCGTCGGCTGTCGGCCGAGACGGGCCTTCCCAGCGGCGGTAGGCCCGCGCCATCTACGCACTCGTGGGGGGAGGCACAACCAGCCAACAGAGGCGCTGCTCGTCTCCTATCAAGAATTTCGGGCGATGGATGCCGGGGCGGCGTCGCTCCTCATGTTGGCACTCATCGCTTCCGAGCACGCCGGGCCCCCGGGATCTCCATCCCGTGCATCGGTATGGGCGAGGAGCCTCGGGCGGCTGCGCCGGACGCGGCCGGACTTTGGGCATCAGGACACTGCTGATCCCCTTGCCCTCGCAGGGAAAACCACAGACGATCACAGCGCCGTCCTTGCCGGGGAGGAGGTCAGGCGTCCGGCGCGGCGCCGGGTCAGGGACCCGTTACGCCGGTTGCTGGCGGGCGTTCCAGGGAGTGATGAGCCGGAGTTGCCGCCCCTGCAGCTCTCGGTAGCAGTCCGGCAGGTCGAACTCCGCCAGCACGCCGGGGAGGAGGCAGGAGAGCGGCCAGGTGTAGTCTTCGGTTTCGGCCATTTCGGCATAGGAGGTGGGGGCGTGCTTCAGCGTCACCCGCGTGACCGCGGGCTCCTCCAGTGCAGCAAACAAGGCCGGGAGTGAGCCCCACCCGCGCCCGCAGAGGTGGATCTCCTGATGCCCGGCCGCCTTCAGGAAGGCGAGGACCCGGAGTACATCGTGCGTCTTCATCCCCAGGTAGGGCCGGTCCAGCATCAGGGAGTGGATCGCATAGAAGAAATCGCTGCCGTATGGGGTGAGGAAGCTGTCGGCGCCGCAGGTGTCCGGGCGGGACTCGCCGATCCCGCGCACGTCGCAGGCGAAGAACGCGGCCTCCGGCTGCGCGGCGAGGAGTTCCCGGACGAGCGGCTCTTCACGCAGTTCGGCGTCGGCCGAATGGTGCGATACGTAGAGTACGGCCTGCGGGCCGCTGCGGGGCGGCCGCGCGAAGTGCGCCTCCCGGCCCAGGCGGTAGACCAGTGCCTGGATGCCGGGCTCCGTCTCCACGGCGTAGACGGCGACGCGCGGCTGCGGATAGCCGGTGGCCGCGTGCGGGCGAAGGATCCGGTAATGGGGCGGTTCCGCCGCCGGCTCCGACAGCCGGAGGACCTTCCGCACCCGACGGCGGAGCTCCTCGCCCCCAGGGTGGCCGCGGCGGGCGGTCAGCGAGCGGGAGGCGTCGCGGGTGAAGGCGAAGACCGTCCGCGCGCCCAGGGGCGCAACCTGGCCCTGGGGCGTACACCACAGGGTTTCGTCCTTCTCCACCGTGATCGGTGGTTCCTTGCCGTCCCCTTCCCGGCCCGTCGCCGCGAGGAACCAGCGGTACATGGCCTCCCGGTTCTCCTGTGAGTAACCGTGCTCGGTGGGGCCGGCGAAGAAACCGGTGTTCTTCTCGTGGCCCAGTGCGGCATAGAGACGCCGCAGTCGGGCATGGGCGGCCTCGCTTCCCCGCACATCGAAGTAGTCACGCTCTTTGGCGAGCAGGATCACCGGCCGGGGCGCCAGGGCGGCGAGGAAATCGGCGTGGTCGAGTCCCAGCGCCAGCGCACCGGGAGGGCACTGCTCGGTGTCGGCCGGGAGCTCGTTCTCCATGTTGTGGAGGAAAGAGGTGACGAAGCAGCTTGGCGCGGCCATCGTCCACCGGTCGTCCAGCCCGCAGAGCCAGGTGGTCATGGTCCCGCCGCCGGAGTTGCCGGTCACGCCCACGTGGCGCCGGTCGATCTCCGGCCGGGTCAGGAGGTAGTCCAGAGCGCGTATGCCGTCCCAGGCCCGCCAGGCGCCCAGGAATTCCCCCACGAGGAACTGCTGATTGCCGCCCTGCAGGTGTTCCCGCACACCGCCGCCCAGCCGGGAGGTGAGGTCCTCCCTCAGGTACTGGAACCGCTCCCCCTGGCCGATCGGATCGAAGATGAGGCAGGCAAAGCCCAGCCTGCCCAGCCCCTGCGCGAACGCCTGGTAGGCCTCCGCCGCCTTGCCGTTCAGTGAGTGGCCGCAGCTACCGACCACTCCCGGCACCTGCCCACGGCCTTCGGGCAGGTAGAGGTTGGCGGTCACCGGGAACTCGGGGCGGCTGTCGAACAGCACCTTCTCGATGCGGTAGCCGTCGCGCCGGACAATGCCGGTCACGCGGGCGTTCAACGGACCCCTCGCCGGAAACGCCCCGAAGCAGCGCCGGATCTTCGCCTTCACCTCGGCGGCATAGGCCTCCGCCTCCCGGCGGTCCGTCAGTGCCGCCATGCGGCGCTGCCCGGGCTCCACCGCCTCCCGTACCCGAGCCACGAAGTACTCCTGCACCATGCGGGGGAACCGGTTGAGGGGCTCTCGGGGCGCGCCGCTCTCCGCCTGGCATTGGGCCGGCTCCGGAAGCAGGGCCGACGCACCCCCGGCGGTGACGGCTCCCTGCAGCACGCCGGCGCACAGCAGATCACGGCGGTTCGGAACGGGACGGTTCATCGCATCTCTCCCTGTCGGGTGCGGCGCTCCGGAATGCGGCCGGACCCGCCGGATTTTACCTCGGCAGCCACTGCACTGCGTCAATCACGACATAGCCGTCCGCGCCCTCATTCGAGACAACCACGACGGCGGGCCGGTTCGCGGTGAACTTGTAGTGTCCGCGGGAGTGGAAACGCTCCCCAATGACAGGAGTTTTGCGCTGGTCCACCACCACGGTCTTCGTGCCCTCCGCCGACCGGACCTCCACGCGCACCTGCGAGCCCCGGTTCGCGTTGGCACGGGTACGCGAGGTGCACCTCGCAGTGCCCCGGCCTCGGCAGCAGTGTCTCGAAGCGCGCACTGGCCTTCCCGTCCCGGGCGCTGCGGTCGTGCCGGTAGCCGCTGCCGATGGACCCCGGTGTGACTCGGTTGGTCCTCCACTCGCCCGCAAGCGTCCCGTCATCATCGTCCACGCCCACGCCGGGAAGGCGCCTGGGGTCCACGAAGGCGGCCGGGGGCCGGGTCCCGACGGCAGCCGCCGCGCCCGCGTATCCGAGCCCCCACCCGGGGCGCGTCGCCCAGCAACACATTTGCTCCTGGACCACGCCGGAGCAGGACGATCGGCGCGCGTGCGGGGCCCCAGATCGGCGCGCCTGCGTGCCCCCGGATCGGCGCGCGCGCGTGCTCCCGAATCGGAAAGACGGGTTCCGACACACGGTGAACCCCCAACGCCAGGCCGAACGCATCTACCTGTGAGGCACCCTGGGCGCCCCACAAGACCCAACGCACCGGTGCCCGAGGTGGGAATCGCAAAGTGCTGTTCCCATCTCCAGGCGGGTCGCCAGAGGCATCCTGCTTCGCGTGCAGCCCACCCTCGGGGCTTCAAATCAGATGCGTTCGCCCTGCACGCAACGCCCTCCCCCACGTACCCGAGCCGCGCGCGTAAGCAAGTGGCCCCCCCCCACGCCGTAGCTTGAGTCATAAGTCCTGACCCCGGGGATCGTGTTCGCCGCCGCATCGTCTCTTCTACCAAGGAGACGATGCACCTGGAAACGCACTGGGCCGTAGTGGAACTGCAGGGAACGAACTTTCGGGACCCGCGTCGGGTGAAAACCTTTGCGCGCACCGTCACGGCGCTCTGCAACCGGCCCCAACTGTCGCTCTTTGCCGCGCTGGGGCACGGCACGCGCCAGGCAGCCGGAAACCTTTCCGAGCACGTGGGCGCCACGGTGGCGAACCTGATCGCCGGACACGCGGCGGCTGCGGCAGCGCGTTGCCGGGGCTACGCGCGGGTCAGGACGCCGCGCACTTCACCTACGGGCAAGACCAAAGCGTCGGCTTGGGGCTGCTCAACGGCAGCGCCCGCGGGAGGGTCGGGCACGCGGCGCCGGCGGTCAGCCCGGACGGCGTGCCCCTGGGAGTCCTGTCGCGGCAACTGTGGGGCAATATGGACACCCCGGTCCCCGGCTACAAACTGCAGATGGACCCGGAAATCGTCCGGTGTGCCAGCGCCAGGTGGGCAGTCACCCTGGCCGGTATTCAGGAGGCCTTACCGGCCGGGCAGGCAGCCCTGGTGCTCGCGGATCGGGAGTCCGACGTGACGGGCTACCGGCGCGCGCCGCGCCGGCCCGGGATCGAGCCGCTGCTCCGGGCGGTCGGCGGGCGGAAGGTCAACGGGGCCGTGCGGGAAGCAGACCCACTGCACACGGAGCGCGGGGTGCTGGCCGAGGTCGTGGCCCAGGCTCCAGGGTTCGGGCTCCACACCGTGGCCGTTCCGGCCCAGCCGGCGCGGCCGGGGTGCGCGGGGCAATCGGCGCGCCTCGCCTCCCTGGAAATTCGGGTAGCCGCCGTGCGCCTGCCGGTCGTAGCCGCGACGCAACAGCGGCAAGAGCAGCCGGTGGCACCGCGCTGGACGATCCTGGCGGTGGACCCGGAGCCGCCGGCGGGGACGTCGTCGCTCTGCTGGCGGCTCTTGACCACGCTGGCAGTAGCCGACCCCAAGGCGGCGCTCGCGATGATTGCCCTCTCTACCCAGCGGTAGGTCATCGAACGGCTGCGTCACACGCTGAAGTCCGGGCTCAAGGCGGAGAGCCTGCAGATTGATGCTGCGCACTCCCTCTCGCACTGCCTGGCTACGTCTTCCATCGTGGCGTGGCGACTGCTCTCCGGGACGCACCAGGCCCGGGAGACCCCGGATGCGCCGCCCACGACGGTGTTGACCTCGTTGGAGGTGCAAGTGCTGGAGGCGGTGTGCGGCAGAGAGTTCCGCACCCTGGAACTTGCAGTCCGGGAGATCGCGAAGCTCGGCGGGTATGAGCACTACCGGAACAAGCGCCTGCCGCCCGGGGCGACAGCGATGTGGTGGGGCCTCCAGCGGCTGGTGGCCCTGGTGTGCGGTTGGGCGGCGGCATTCCCGCTCCAGAGGGCTGGAGATAGGACCCGACTACTCTACCCAGACGGTCCCCCCGACGCGTCCGGCGACGGCCTGCACCTCTTCGAGCAGGCGCGGGCTGATGCCGACCCGGAAGGCGGAAAGCACCCGTTCGACCTGCCCGCCGTTCTCGATGTGGAAGAGTAGTTCGGAAGCACCCGGGTTCGCGGCGAAGAGGTGTCGCATGACCATCAAGTCCTGGCGGCGGGCACTGCGGAGGCGCACATTCACGCGTGGACCTGCCCCGGCGGAGCGCGTTTGGAAGGGGGTCACCTCTTCCCCCTGCACTTCCACGGTAGCCGGAGTCTCCTCGTCCTCCACCACGCGATCCCGGACGGAAGCACGTCCCTTGACCACGATGACCCGGTCTTTCTCCAGATGTGCCTTGCAGTTCTCGTAGGCACGTGGGAAAAAGACGACGGTCATCGGCCCGGTCATGTCTTCGAGCACCACATTGGCCATCGCATGGCCCTGCTTCGTGAGGCGCACCGTGATCTGGTTCACGATGCCGCCCACCGTCACTTCCTCACGGTCCTTCTTCTCCGGCAGCTCCGCTGCCAGGACGCTGGTCAGGTTGCGGAGCTGCCGGGACGATTCCTTGAGCGGATGCTCCGTGACGTAGACACCCAGGAGGTCCCGTTCCAGGGCCAACGCCTCCTGGCGGTCCATCTCCGGGACGTTGGGGAGCGCTACCGTGAGCGACCCGAGGTCCTCCTCCGTCTCGCCACCGAACAGGGAGCCCTGCCCCTGGCTGCGCTGCTTCCGCGCAGCGGTGGCAGTCGCCATCGCCGACTCGAGGCCCGCGACAAACTGTGCCCGGTGCCCGGGTAGGCAGTCGAGCGCCCCCGCCTTGACCAGACACTCGACGGCGGAGCGGGTGATGGTGGTCCCCTCGTCGGCGGTGCAGGCACGCAGCACGAAGTCGCCGAAGTCACCGAACGGACCCTTGTCGCCCCGGGCGCGCAGTATCGCCTCGATACACGGGCGGCCGACGTTCTTGATGACGTTCAGGCCCATCCGGATCGCCTTCGGGCGACCTTCTGCACACTGGACGGTGAACTCCGACTCACTGTCGTTCACACTCGGTCCGAGCAGGGGGATGCCCATCCGGCGCACATCGTTGATGTAGAGCGCGAGCTTGTCCTTCTTATCCGCAATGGACGTCAGGTTGGTCGCCATGAACTCCGGCGCGTAGTTCGCCTTCAGGTAGGCGGTGTGGTAGCTAAGGACGGCGTAGGCGGCGCTGTGGTTGAGGTTGAAGCCGTACGACGCGAAGTTGTACATCACGTCGTAGATCTGCTCGGCGACGCGGCGCTCCACCCCGCGCTCTTCCGCGCCCTGGAGGAAGGCCGGCTTCAGCTTCTCCATCACGTCGGCCTTCTTCTTGCTCATCGCCTTCATGGCGGCTTCCGCCTGCCCGGCGGTGAATCCGGCGAGGGCCATCGTGGTCTGCATCACCTGCTCCTGGTAGAGCACGATCCCGTAGGAGTTGCTCAGGATTGGTTCCAGGAGCGGATGCAAATACGTGATCTCGGAGACGCCGTGCTTGCGCTTCACGAACTCGTCCGCCATCCCGCTCTGGAGCGGGCCGGGGCGATACAGAGCGACCAGGGCGATCAGGTCTTCCAGGCGGTCCGGCTTCAGGTTGCGCAGCAGTTTTTGCATGCCGCCGGACTCGAACTGGAACACTCCGATCGAGTCCCCCTGCTGGAGGAGGCGGTAGGTGGGGCCATCGGTGAACGGCACCTCCGTCAGGTTTACTTCCTCGCCCCGGTGGCGCCGAATGAGCTTCAAGCAGGCGTCCACCACGGTCAGGTTCCGCAGCCCCAGGAAGTCCATCTTCAGGAGGCCGATTTTCTCGGCATCGCCCCACTCATATTGAATGGCGAGCGCTCCCTCTCCCACTTTCTGGACCGGCGCGTACTCGGTGACCGGTTCTTTGGTGATGACCACCCCGGCGGCGTGGACCGACGTGTGGCGGTAGAGCCCCTCCACGTTCCGGGCTGTATCCACGATCCGCCGGACCTGCGGGTCCTGATCGTAGAGCCCCTTCAGCTCGGGGATGGAGGTGAGCGATCCCGCCAGTGTGGTACCGGGGACCGTCGGAATCAGCTTCGCGACCCGATCTACCTCAGCCAGCGGGATCTCCAGAGCACGCCCCGCGTCCCGCACCGCCGCCTTGGCTGCCATCGTCCCAAACGCAATGATCTGGGCCACATGGTCCGCCCCGTAGCGATCCCGGCAGTACTGGATCACCTCTTCCCTGCGGTCGTCCGCAAAGTCCAGATCAATATCCGGCATGGACTTCCGCTCCCGGTTCAGGAAGCGCTCGAAGAGGAGATTGTAACGGAGCGGGTCAATGACGGTGAGCCCCAGCAGGAAGGACACCAGGCTGCCGGCGGCGGACCCGCGGGCCTGGGACATGATCCCCCGACTGCGGGCGAAGCGGACAAAGTCGTGCACGATCAGGAAGTAGGAGGAGTAGCCCTTGGTCTGGATGACGTCCAGCTCATAGCGGAGGCGGTCCTCCAACCGTTCGGTGTGGTCCTGGTACCGCTCGGGAATTGCCTCCCGGCAGAGCTGCTCCAGCCAGGTTTCGGCCGTGTGCCCGGAGGGTACGTCGAATACCGGCAGGTGCGTCTTCGAAAAGTCGAACTGGAAGTTGCACTGGTCGGCAATGCGGAGCGTGTTCTCCAGCGCTTCGGGCCACGCGCCGAAAAGTTCCCCCATCTCCTCGGGGGAACGCAGGTAGAAGTTGGGCGGCCCGTAGCGGAGGCGCTTCGGGTTATTCATCGTCGTGCCGGTCTGAATGCAGAGCAGCACCTCGTGCGGGTCGGCGTCCTCGCGGCGGAGATAATGGACGTCGTTGCTGCAGATCAGGGGCAGCGACAGCTCGCGGGCGATGCGCACCAGTTCCGGATTCACGGCGGCCTGCTCGTCGAGACCGTGGTTCTGGAGCTCGATGTAGAAGTTCTCCGGGCCGTAGATTTCGCGCAGTTCCGCAGCCCGCCGTCGTGCCTCGTTCATCTCCTGGCGCAGCAGGGCCTGGCAGATCTCCCCGCCGAGGCACGCGCTCGTGGCCACCAGCCCCTCGCGGTATTCGTGCAGCAGCTCCTTGTCCACCCGCGGCTTGTAGTAGAACCCTTCCAGATAGCCCCGGCTGACCAGCTTGATCAGATTCTTGTAGCCGGTCTCATTCTTTGCCAGGAGCAGCATGTGGTGATAATTGTCACCCGCTCGCCCGGAGCGGTCCGCCCGGCCCCGGGGCGCCACATACACCTCGCACCCGATGATGGGCTTCACGCCGGCGGAGGTGCAATTCTCGTAGAACTGCACCACGTTGTACATCACACCGTGATCGGTGATGGCGACGGCGGGCATGCCGAAGTTGGCGGCCTGTTTCGCCATCTCTTTCGAGCGGCACATTCCGTCGAGGAGGGAGCCCTCGGTGTGACAGTGGAGGTGGACGAAAGACATCAGGTTCCAGTGTGAAGGAGCGCGGGGAGTGGAAGAGGGGAATGACTGATCGGAATTACGAGTAACCGGTCTTGCGCGCGGGCGCCGGGTCCATCTTGACAGCCCGCCTATCGGACCACACACGAATCCCGCTTGTCTATAATCATCGGCTCTGGGAGGGCCGTCACGGACAACACTTGCTACTTCCTGGCACCGGTTCCGGGCGTCCAGAACACACGGGTGGAACACGCAGGCACCCGCCGCCGATGACGCCGGCAGGAGGCCATCGCGAACGGCCGGTCCGACTACTGAGCCCTCGGGTTGCCCGTGTGGAGTTCGCTCCACCGCAGCGCAGCATCCTGCGCGGGAAGGCAGCGACATCTGTGGTACTTCCAGATGAATTCCTCGGGGCGGAGCGCGGCAAGGGCGAGATGGACCTCTACCGTCACCCGGGACGGATCGCCGCCGGTGGGGAGTTCGAAGCAGGGGCCGCCCTGCTTCCGACTGCTCACTTCTACGCGCGCCAGGGGACCACCGCGCCGGCGCACCCGGTAGCCGGGCCAGGCGGACCAGGGTGGGGGTCCATCCGGGGGAACGGGCGATCGCCGGCGGAGCGCGTCACAGCGGCGGTGCAGGCGGGCGGGATCGCAGCCCGCCCCTTCGAGCAGGTCCGGATCGTGGCGCGCCCGCCGGAGGGCCTCGGGCGGCAGCAGCCACGCGTCGCAGAATGCGGCCGCCTCCCGTTCGTCTACCTCCTCCCAACGGGACGCGTTCCGGCGGGAGCCCCGGGTCTGCTGCTCCCATTCCCGCACCGGAGGGGGATTCAGACCTGCCCGGCAGAGGTAGTGCGCAATCTCTTCCAGCAGGCACTCCGCCGTCTCCCGTTCCGACATCCGGACGGGGAGCACCACGATTGTGCGTCCGTCGGGAAGGGGCAGTTGCGCGCCCCGGGAGGCGTCGCGCTCGGTGTGGACCGACACGCAGTCGCCCAGATATTCCGCCAGGCGCCAGACGTCCGCGGGCTCCGGAAAGCCGCGCACGCCGAGTGCGCGCCGGAGAAGCCAGACCCGGGTTTCTGCGAAGAGAGACATACTCAAACTATTGTTCGATATTCGGGGTACAGACAGCCTCCCCCGATCCCGTCCTGTGGTGTCAAAAAGTGATCCGGATCGAGCCGCGGGGACCCTGGTGCAGGGGACATTACTCCGGCGGCGTACGGGTCGTCGTCCGTGCATGCACCCGCTTCAGAACCTGGATCTGGCGGTGGGCTTCTTCGGGCGTGAGGCTGCGCGTCCCGCCGGTGAGGCGCGGAGGGGTGTGATTCCCTGGTACGGTAGATTAGGCGGGAGCAGCCATCCCTTTCAACGCGGCAAAGGGCCGCAGATCGAGCCGCCGCTGGGTGAGGAGGGCGGCGCGCAACCGCAACACCGGTTCGGCCGTCTCCCGCTT
>SYMT01000346.1 GCA_005805375.1 Actinomycetota bacterium | reverse complement strand
GGGGGGCATTGCCTGGCGGACGCTGAAACCGAGCAGCAGGGCGGTGATCCACGGGACAAGCCTGTGAGAGAGCGGCCCGCACTGCGCCGGCAGCCCCGAGCGGGCCCGGCGCAGCAGTGTGGTTGCCGCCTCCGCCAGGGCAGGAACTGCCGCAACGGCGAAGACCGCGGTGTTCCGCTGCACCGTCAATGCACTGACTGCGAGCATGCCAAGGGTCGTCCATTCCCCGCAGCGCCTCTCGCCCGGCAGCGGGCAGGTGACGGCCCGTAGCCCGAACGTGGCGACCAGGATGACCAGAAACGGTCGCAGGTAGGGCCGGTGGAAATCGGGGGCGAGCCACTCCGTGATGTAGTCCATCACCTGCGGGTGGGAGAGCACCACGCGCGGGTAGTCGTAGAGGTACGCACCGGCTGGGTTGAGCAGGGTGGCGACCAGGCAGGCTCCGAATGACCAGCCCAGGGGCTGCGCGTGCCGGGCCTCTTCCCCAAACAGCAGTGCCCCGAGCCATTCCCCCGCCAGCCAGGCCCCGAAGACCAGCATGCCGAGCACCACTCCGCCGTGAAGGTTGGCCCACAGGGCGAATCCACAGGGAAGCCATACGGGCAGGCGTCGCAGCCCTCCTGCTCGGAACCGGTCCAGTCCAAGCAGGAGCAGCGCCAGGAACACGTACGTCAGCATCTGGGGCCGGAGATCGGCATAATTCCGGACCACCCACCCCGCCAGGATGACGGCGGCGAGCGTCGGAACGTGCGAGGCGCCCCGCGCGCGGGCATGCACCGCGGCAATGCCGCACGCGAGTAGTCCCAGGCCACACTTGTAGAGCAGGAACACCGGGTGCGGAAGCCACTTCCAGGTGAGGGCGAACAGCACCTCGGTCAGCCATTCGTGCGCGATCCACCGCTGGCCGGCCGCCGTCCAACTGAACGGGTCGCGGGTGGGAATGGCGCGGTGCGCGAGAATCCACTCTCCGGTCGCCAGTTGCCACCAGAAGTCTGTGGCGGCGATCGGGTTCAGGCAGAGCAGAAACACGAGGGCAGCGGCCAGACACCCGTTTACCCACGGAAGGGACCGCCCGAGAAGGTGTCCCCGGTGGGGCCTGCGCCTATCCGAGGAGCAGATTGCGGTAGAACTCGAAGACACGACCGCTGTGAGCGCCGATCCCTGCCACCCACGCAAACACGTAGCCCCCGATCACCCAGCGCATCACGCGTGTGATCAGGGCCGGATTGCGTGGCCGGTACCACTCCGCGAGCATCACCGCGGGAGCGAACATCACGATCTTGGCGGCGATGAAGGGCACCACTCCCGCGCTCAGGACCCAGGCCATGAGCGGATTGCCCTCACGCGCGTGCCCCTGCGAGATCCAGAACAGGGTGCTCGCGAGGTCGGCCATACACAGGGTGGTGAGGCACAGTCCCTCCGGGCTGACGTTGTAGTGAAGAAAGGATCGTGTCTGCATGTAGATGCCGGCCGCGTTTGCCTCGGTCAAAACCAGTCCGTTTCCGTGATTGTGGCAGTGTGCTTCGCCGGATGCACGGCGTCCATCAGTTCAAGGTGCGGTGACTGTGGGTGTTGCCGGGTCACCCGTCGCTGAGCACATAGAGATTGCCGGGCAGGCGCCGCGCTCGTCCTGCTAATTCCAGCAGCACTACGGCGCCGCTGACGGTTGCCGCCGACAGCCGGGTGTCCTGCACCAGCTCGTCGAGATGGCGCGGGTCGGACGACAACAGTTCCAGGACCTGGAGCTCCGTCCGGTCGAGTGGTATCTCCGGCCCCGCACTCACGTGCGTCTGGTTCGGAGCCGCACGCGCGAGGCCTCCGATCGGCGCCAGCTCTTCAATGATGTCCTCGGCTCGCTGCACCAGACGAGCACCGTCGCGAATGAGGCCATGCGGTCCGGCCGACCGCGGGTTGTCAACTGGCCCCGGCACCGCGAACACCTCCCGGTTCTGCTCCACCGCACACTGAACCGTGATCAGCGCTCCGCTCCCGGCGGGCGCCTGCACCACCACCGTGCCGCGAGAGAGGCCGCTCAGGATGCGGTTCCGGGCCGGGAAGCGCCATCGCGCCGGCTGTGTGCCGGGAGGATACTCCGAGAGAAGAGCGCCCTGCTCGAGAATCCGTTCGGCGAGCGTCCAATTCTGAGCTGGATAGATGACGTCCGGGCCGCTGCCGAGCACTGCCCAGGTAGCGCCTCCGACCTCGACCGCGCCCCGGTGGGCCGCAGTGTCAGTCCCCAACGCCAGACCACTCACGATACCGTAGCCCGCCTCGACCAATTCCTGCGCCAGCCGGTGTGCGGTCCGCCGGCCGTAATCGTCACAGTTTCGCGTCCCGACGATTGTAATGAGTGGAGGCCCGGTGCCCGGGAATTGCCCGCGTGCGAACAGCACCGGCGGCGGGTCCGCAATCTCCCGCAGCAAGGAAGGATAGTGCGGCGCGTGGATCGGCACCAGGGATACGCCCGCCCGCTCCAGGTACTGTGCGCAATCCGGCCCCGGATCGTGGGCGGGATCGAGGATGCGCTCCGCGGACGCCGAGTTGCAGGACGCGAGTTCGGCCACGCGCTGTGCGGAAAGGTGGAAGATTGCTCCCGGAGAGCCGCACTGCTTCAGCAGGCGGTTTAAGCGAAAGGGAGCCGCCTCCGTGGATGCCAGCCGTGTCCAGGCTCGAAGTTCTTCGGGCGCCAATGCACTGCCAGCGGACGCCATCGTGAATTGTGAGAGTAGGCGGAAACTGCCGGTG
>SYMT01000345.1 GCA_005805375.1 Actinomycetota bacterium | reverse complement strand
GGTTGCGGGACACGCCCCGCCGGCGGCTCAACCAAGGGGCGGAGGCGCGCCGCCTACCCCTCTTCCACGCTCCCGTAGGTTAAAGTTAACGCATATGCCGCGTCACCCCCTGGCGGCTGCAGGCGAGGGCCACGGCCTGAAGCAGCCCGCTCTTTCCGGTTCCATTCTCTCCCAGCAGGAAGAGCCACTGGCCGCATTCGGCGCCGGCCGGCGTATGCCACGTGAGCGCGGGAAAGCGGCGGACATTCTCGATCGTGAGCGTTTCAATACACCACTTCGCCCGCCGGCGCACCTCCTGCGCCACCGGCTCCTGCACCCACACACCGACTTTGTTGAGCTGCGTGAGGAAGTGCTGCGCCTGATCCCAGAACTCGCCGATGCGGAGGTCGTCGGTCTGGTCCGCCAGTTTCGCCGCCCGGACGAAGGCAAGGCAGGCCAACTGGAGGCGTTCCTGTGGACTCTCACTTGTGCGCAGGGGGGCGAGGAGTTTCTTCTCCCAGGTGTCCACACTCGTGCGGCCGGGGTCGGCAGGAAGTCCCAATGCCGCCTCAAGGCGTCCGAGCGCGGCGGCGGGGTCGTCGTCAAGAATCTCCCGCGGCAGCTCGAGCACGGATCCGAGATCGTGCCGAGCAGCCGCCTCCGTCAGGAGGAACTCGACCAGCTTCGGGACTCGCGCGGCTCCGGACAGATCGTCCAGCAGGAGATCGGCGAGTTCGTCGGGTGACAGCGATTCCGGATCGCTGTCACTGACCACGGGGAGCAGGGCATCGCGGGCAGCCGCGGTGAGGTCGTGCGCGGCCAGCACGTGCCGAAGCCGATCCCGCTTCTCTCGCGTGAGTTCTTCCATATCGCTGTTGGTCCAACCACCGGGTCGGGGCGGACGGAACCGGGTAGAATTCCCCCGATGATCGCCCCTCCTGAACCAGACCAGATTCTATTGGACCGCCTGCGCGCGGTCTTCCTCCGCGTATTCCCGAGGCGTGTGGATTGGGTGCGCCTGCTGCATCCGCTCGAGCAGTCGCTCGCCGGGCTGCAACCGGGACCCGAACCGGATGACTGGGCCCGCGCGGTGTTCGCGTTCGTGGGTAAGCGGCACGCGTGGGAAACCCTGCTGCAGCGGGCGTGCGAGTTGCGGCCCGAGGACCTGGAACTGCGCCGCCTGGCGGAGGGCTGGACGGGTCCGCCCTCCGCACAGACCGGGGAGCAGCCGGCCGGCTTCCCCGGTCCGAACCCGGACGACGCGGACCACGGGGAGCGCCTGCCGGCGCACTCCCGCGACGCGCGGGACGCGGATCGGCCGGGCCGCGGCGCGAGCTTCCTGGGCCGGGTGCGGGAAGTCTGCGCTCTACGGGAGCGCGCGAGCCGGATTGAGGTGGTGTCCGATCCCCGCAGCGGGCAGCGGCATCTGCTCGTGCACGGGGAACGCGAGGGGTATCCGACCCGGTACGCCGTCGGCGCGCTGGAGGGGTCTCCCGATACGGAGTGTTTGGACGGATTCCGGAAAGCCCACGAGGGCTGCCTGGAGGCGGATCCCGGAGCCGTGTCTCTGGTTGTCTGCGCGCAGGACCCTCCCCCGGCCGGCAGTGCCTCCTGGTTTCCGGAAGCGCGGATCCGGGTGCGCTCGTTCCGGGAGTACCAGCAGCTCGTGGACTTCGGTGCCTATCTGGCGAAGCTGGAGTCCTGGCTGGACCAGAGCCCCCTCTATCCCCACGACCTCTATGTGACCCAGACCATGCAGATTCGGCGCGGGGTCCGGGACGAGACGAAGGACGATGCGCTGGCCGAGGCGGAAGGCTGGCTACTGGAGGGCGGGCCCTGCCTGGCGGTGGTGCTGGCCTCTTTCGGCCACGGCAAGACGTTTCTGCTGCGGGAACTCACCCGGCGTCTCCTCTCCCGCCACACGGAGGGCGCGCCCGTACCACTTTTCGTCTCCCTGCGCGAGCAGGAGAAGCTGCATACCCTGGACCACCGGCTCGCCCAGGCGTTCCTCGACTTCGGTCTGCCGGCGCCGGACCCGGCGTGCCTGCGCTATCTGGTGCGGGAGGGGCGTGTGGCGCTGCTGTTCGACGGCTACGACGAACTGGCTCTTCAGGTCACCTACGCCTCAGCCACCGACCAGTTCGGCTCGATCCTGGAGGCGGCGGACGGGAATGCCCGAGTGGTGGTCACGAGCCGGCGCCAGCATTTCGAGAACGAACAGCAGGTCCGGACGGCGCTCGCGGGCCATGTGGCCCGCCTTCCCGGACATCGGTTTGCCTACCTGAAGGGGTTCCGCCGGGACCAGATCCGGCAGTTCCTGGGCCGTGTGCTGGGGAACGAGACCGAGGCCGACGCCCGGATGGTGCTGCTGGACCGGATCGGCGACCTGATGGGGCTGGCGGAAAATCCCCGGCTGCTTTCCTTCATCGCCCGCATTGATGCGGCCCGGCTGGAGCAAACCCGAGAGCAGCGGGGCAGCCTCCACTCGAGCGATCTGTACGAGTTGCTGCTCCGGGAGTGGCTCGAGTTCGAGGGGGAGCGGGTCGAGCGACCGCCCCACCTGACGGATGAGCAGCGCTGGGAGGCCGTGACGGAACTTGCACTCCGGGCCTGGGAGCGCGGAGGCGGACCGATCAGCGTGCGTTCCCTCGGCCTCCTGATCGGCGAGCGCCTGGAGTCGCTCGAAGCGCTGCGCATCGGTGCGGACGAGGGGGGGACACGGCCCGCCGCGTCTCCGGCGGAACGAGACAGACGGCCCCAACTCTTCGGGTCCCGGACGCTGCTGCAGGCGGACCCGCAGGGGCGGCTCGAGTTCCTGCACCGCTCCGTCTGGGAGTACCTGGCGGCGCGCCGGATCGCCCAGGAGCTTCGGGGGACCGGCAAGAGTCCCCTCCTGGAGCAGCAGCCGATCAGCCTGCAGATCGCTGAGTTCCTGAAGGGCTGTCTGGGACTAAAGGAGGCCCGGCAGTGGGCGCAGCGTGTGGAAGGGAGCGAGACCGCGTCCGAGCGCCTCAAGGCGGCTGCCGGGGCAGTGCTGCGCCGCCTGGGTGTTCCTTCCCGCACCCGTGTGGTGCTGGCAGGGCAGAACCACGCGGGGGCCGACTTCACCGGGCGCGATCTGACCGGCGCCGACCTCCGCGGCGCCAACCTGACGGACGCCCTCCTGGAGCGCTGCCGCCTGGATGGCGCCGACCTGACTGGCTCCCAACTGGGAGGCGCCAATCTCCGGTTCGCCTCCCTCCGCTCCGCCCACCTGGACCGGGCCGACCTGACGCGCACAGATCTGATGGGGGCGGATCTGACCGGCGCCGGACTGCATGGGGCAATTCTCTCCCGCACCGTCCTCGTGGGCGCCCGGGGCGCCGCGCTGGAGGGTGCCGCCCCCCGGGGCTCCGCCCCGCCGGACCCTGACGTGCGCGATGTCCGCGCCACTCTGCTGCGACCGATGCGGGCAGCCCATTCCGTCGCGGTGACTGCCGACGGGGCGCTGATCGCTTCGGGCGGGGAGGATGGGACGGTGCGGGTGTGGGATGGGGACACCGGGCTCTGCCTGACCACCATGCTTGGGCACCGGGGCCTGGTGTACGGGGTGGCGTGGAACGGGGACGGGATACGGCTGGCGAGCGGCGGGGAAGACGGCACGGTGCGGGTGTGGGACACCGCCGCTGGCCGGGAACTGCACCGTCTGTTGGGACACGGGGGTTGGGTTCGGAGCGTGGCGTGGGGGTGCCGCCCCCCGGGGCTCCGCCCCGCCGGACCCTGACGTGCGCGATGTCCGCGCCACTCTGCTGCGACCGATGCGG
>SYMT01000344.1 GCA_005805375.1 Actinomycetota bacterium | reverse complement strand
TTCGACCGGCACGTCCCAGAGCCCGGAGAGGGCGGCGGTCAGGCGCTCCGGTTGTCCCCATACAAAGAGAGGAGAGCCGGGGATGGAAGCGAGCACCAGAGACACGGCGCCGACCACGAGGGCCGGACGCACCATTCGCCAGGGAGTATCCTGCAGGGAGCGAGCCGAAGTGGCGTCCATTGCTCAGTCTTTCAGAGAAGCAGCCCTGAGTGCGTAGGGGCCGGCTCGATGCCGAAGGAGCACGGCAGCATCAACGGCCCACCTCTACCGTCCCGAAGAGGTCCGGGGGCGCCGAAACCGCGACCGGCGGGTTGGGCGTCCAGCGCGGCGCCGGGTCCGGGATGGCGGGCAGCGTCAGTTGCGGAAACGACCCCCGGCGCCGGGCCAGGCGCAGGATGCTGCGCAGCGAAACGTTGCATTCTCCGAGTGCGCGGCAGAGCCGAGTGAGTTCGCAGGCGAGCGCGGCGAGCTCCGCATCCGGATGGCTCCGGAGTTGTGCGAAGAGTTCCGACTTCTCTGCCTCAGCCAGGTCCGAGTCACGCAGCAAGAGATTCTCCCGGGAAAACCGTCCGTGCAGCGTGGGGTCCTCCGCCAGTGTGCGCAGCGAGACGTACACGACCAGCCCGGCAAACGTGTCGAGGAAGCGATGCTGGCAGCGGACGACTTCGCCCCGGAGGTGGGCGGGGTGTGCGTATCCGCGCAGCCCCACCACGGGCGACGGCCCGTTCCCCAACTCGGGAATCCACACGCTATCGTAGTCCACCAGCTTCAACTCTCCCAACGGAGTGACCAGTACATTTTCGTGATGCAAATCACCGTGGGCGACCCAGGTCTGCTGCAGCAGGGCCAGCATCTCCGCCCAGCGATCGGCCATCTCCCGCAGTGCTCCCCCCTCGCCCTCCGCGACCCGGTCGGCGACCCACCGGTCCAACTGCACCCCCTCGATCCACTCCATGACGAACGCGGGCTGCCACTCCTGACCGGCGTACACCGCCTGTTCCAGAAACTCATGTTGGACGAAATACGGGAGCGGTGGTTGGTGCAAAGCCAGGTGCCGCGCCAGCGCCTGGCTCCGAGAGAGCGGTTCTCCGGGGATCGCCCCGCGGGGGCACCGTACCGCCTCCTCGGTTCCGTTCGCATGCCGGCAGCGGAAAATCGCCATGTACTGGCCGGCTGTCCAGTGGCTCATCCCGGGGATACCGGGAGCTACCACTTGAGCGGTCGCAAAGCGCGCCAGTTTCCGTGCCAGGAACTTGCGTCGCGCATCGTGTGGCAGCCGCAGCACTGCGCTGTAGGCGTCAATGTCCGGCACGCCGCACCTTACGTCCCTTCGCACGCCGGAGCGGGGAATCGCAGCAGCAGCAGTGTGTAGTCATCGTCCCCCAACTGGCCCTGCTCCTGTCGCTGCCTGCACCAGGCTCCGAATCCCGTGTGTCCTTCGGCTTCCCGTTCCCGCCAGAATCCCGGCTCTTGCTCCCACGGTCGGATCTGGTCGAGAAACTCGGCGATCCGGTCCGTGGCGAGCACTAACAGGCTGCCGGGCAGCGGCCCGGCGCCCCGCGAGCACTCGATCGGGGGCAGATCCGACGCTGCCTGGAGGGTTTGCAGCACCGGCGGGTGGTTGTTCAGGCACTCCGCTTCAGGGAATCGAGCGACCAGATGTACTTCCTCCCGAAACCAGTAGGCGGCACAGTCTCCCACCGACCAGAACTCCCAGCCCGGCGCCGCCGCCGGCGTTTGTACGAGACGAAACCCCAGGAACGTCGTGCGTGCTCCCCCCTCGGCGAACCGCCGGCGCAATGCCCAGTGGGCGTGTGCCACCCGGGGCGTCACCGCACGCCACCACGCCATCCGGACCTGTTGCCAGCACTCCCGTACTGGATCGTCGGCACACGGGCCATCCATCCCGGAAACGAATTCCCGCACCAGGGCCCGAGCCAGCTCCTCCGGCCACGCACTCTGCGTGACTCCATCCGCCACCGCCGCGATACCCCGCATCGGATCGGCGTCGGCGGCGTCCTGCATGGGGTGGGCGGCCGAACCCTCGTACTGGAGCAGCGTGGCGTGAAACAGCGGCAGGGCGTGCCGCGCCTCCCCGTTGGGGCACGAATCAGTGCGCCCGTTCGTACCAGGCGGGGCGGTCAAGGGAACGGAGAGGGCGCCGGCCGGGAGCAGCGCCGGCTCCGGCGGCGCGTTCACGTCCCGTAGGGAGGCATGGAACGGAGGCGATGGTGGCGAGAACAATCCCCGCGGCCGATGGTGCACGCTCATCCCATCAGATCTCGAGGGTCCGCTTGGAGCCTGTCTTTGCTGTCTGACCCACGGTAGCAAAATTCAGGAGGCGGATCACATTCCTCCCATCGGCGTTCAGCAGCAGCAGCCGGGAGCCGCGGCGTACCGGCAGGCGCGCGCCCATCGCCTCCTCCAGCAGTTCCGGGGGCAGCGGGCTGGACATCCGGTAGAGGAAGCGCGCGCCCGCCGGGTCGGCGGGGAGCTGGTCTTCGGACGCCGGGAAGAGTACTTCCGGGACGGCGTCCTCGGCATCCGGGATGTGCAGGGTAACGAGCAGGACGCCTCCATCCCGCGTCCGGATCGCCCGCAATGCCTCGGCTTCCCGGATGGCGGCTTCCAGGTCCTGCGGCTCCCCATCCGTGATGTGAAATACAATCGGCGGGTAGCTGTTCTCATGGGACGGCTCGGCCACCCAGGCTTCGACGATTTCACGCGCGCGGCGAAAGGCCTCCGGCATGGGAGTGAAACTGGCGGCGTGGGGTTCCACCCATACCGGCTGCACCGTCTTCATCTCATACTCGGAACCGTCGGGGGCTGGCACCATCCGCACCACCTCCCTGCGCGTTCGAGGAAGCGCGGCGGCCTCGGTGATACTCCGCAAGGGGCGGTCAGCCTCTCCTCCCGGCCAGAGACTGCGCACGACCCGGCCGTGATAGCCCAGGAGCGCCACGTCACAGCGGGGGCTGACTTCCCCACCCCGGAGGCAAGAAGCAACCAGTTCGCTCAGTGTCTGGTTGAGGAATGCAGCCAGCACTTCGGATTTGCTGCCCGACCGGGCTCCGTCCGGCGCGATCCAGGGATTTGCCATTGAGCCGGACTGATCGAGCACGAATACAAAGAGCCCGGGATTGTCGGAACCAAGAGTTTGTCGGTACGGCATGAGATAGTTCGCTGCGGTGACGAGATGCGATACGGACGGCGCGGGCACCACCGGGTTGTAAGGAGACCAGCACCGGGCAGGAACGCGTTCCTGCCCCTCCGTGGTCAGGGGAACGCCTGGAAGACCCGGCGGTCCGGCAGGCGGATCGCCGTCAACGGCCCGCCGAAGCCGCAGCCGGTGTCCAACGCAATCGCGTGCGGCCGCGCGCGCGGCCACCCTTCCGGTACGGGCTGGTGTCCGTAGACCACCGGCTTCCCAAAAGTATACCCGTCATTGGTGTGCCACAGCAGTTCCTCCGGCCGGCAATCACGGGGGTGCCAGCCGGTCGGCACGCCCGCGTGTACATAGATCCCATGCCGGTCCTCGTGCCACGCAGGGAGATCCTGCAGCAGCAGGCAGTGCTCCACCGGGAGCGAGTCACGGAACGATTGGAGCGTCCGTTCGTCCGTATAGTTGGCCACCATGGCCTCCCCGGCGAAGGCAGTGAGCCACTCCCGAAAGACACGCAGGTGGCCTCGCTCCAGGACGTAAGTCAGCACGGCTTCGTGGTTGCCGGTGAGCGCCACAACCGGACCGGGCCACGCACCGCGCTGGAGTTCGAGCAGCAGATCCAGCACGCCGCGCGTCTCCGGGCCGCGATCAATCAGATCACCCAGCAGGATCAGCGAGTCGCCCGCGCGGGCGTGCGGCTCGAGTTCGCTCACGAGGGCTTGCAACTGTGCCCGGCAACCATGAACGTCGCCCACCACGAAGGTGTTGGAAGTCAAATGCATGGCAGTAGGCAGGACAGTCCTCGTCGAACCCCGTTACAATCCGGGAGGCGCTTACGTTCAGTGCGTCCCCGTTTCCACACACAGGATGACCCAGGAGCAGCGGATGAGACAACATATTTTTTCACACAGATTCGGCATTCTGGGTGGGGTGGCGGGGCTGATCCTGGCGGTGAGCGCGACCGCTACGACGGCACGGCGGGGATTTGAGGATGCGCGGGTGGTCACGGGCCTCGTGCAGCCCACAGCCATGCAGTTTGCACCGGATGGCCGTCTCTTCGTGTGTCAGCAGGAAGGTGACCTCCGGATCATCAAAAACGGGGTGCTGCTGGAGGCGCCGTTTCTGACCGTGGATACCGATAGCCGCGGAGAGCGGGGTCTCCTGGGTGTGGCCTTCGACCCGAACTTCGATGCCAACGGCTTCGTGTACATCCACTACACGGCGCGCACGCCCCGCGTCCACAATCGCGTGAGCCGCGTTCGTGCGATCGGGGACGTCGCCGCCCCAGGGGAAGAGGTGATCCTCGACCTGACCGATCTGAGCAGTTCCGCGAATCACAACGGCGGGCGGATCGGCTTTGGGCCGGATGGAATGCTCTACGTGGCCTCCGGCGACAATGGCGACGGCGACAATGCGCAGCGGTTCACCAATCTGCTCGGCAAGATCCTGCGCATCTCCCCAGACGGGACTATCCCGGCGGACAATCCGTTCGCTGCCCAGACGACAGGCCAGAATCGCGCCATCTGGGCCATCGGGCTCCGCAACCCGTACCAGTTCGACTTCGAGCGCGAGACCGGCCGCATGTTCATCCTGGATGTAGGGCAGGGCGACTGGGAGGAGATCAACCTGGGGGTCGCCGGATCCAACTATGGTTGGCCGGAAACTGAAGGACCCACCGACGACGCGCGGTTTCGGGGCCCGCTCTTCGCGTACCCGCATGGCGAGGGCGACGAGCGCGGCTGTGCCATCACCGCCGGCGCGTTCTACAATCCAGCGAACTTCCAGTTTCCCGATGAGTTCCGGAACACGTTCCTCTATGCCGATCTGTGCAACGGGTGGATTCGCCGGCTCTCGATGGACGGCACGGTCTCCACGCTCTTCGCCACTGACCTTGCGAGTCCGGTGGACTTTAAGATCGGTCCCGACGGCACTCTCTTCACGCTCAGCTTCAACTCCGGCGAAGTCCGCCGGATCCGGTTCGCTGGCTTCTCCGGGCCCGCCAACCTGCGCACCACGACGCTGTCCGCCAGTCGCGCGGATCTGGCCTGGGACGACCACAACACCGACGAAACCGGCTTCCAGGTCGAGCGACGCACCGGCACCGGCGCTCGCTACACGCGGATCGGGGTGACCGGCCCCAACCAGACCACGTTCGCCGTCACAGGTCTGCGGGCCGGCATCCGATACTCCTTCCGGGTGCGGGCGCTGCGCCCTGCCGGCCCCACGGAGTACTCCGACGAACTGGCGGTCAATACCCCGGCTCCGGGGCGCATCCATGTCCGCCCGACCAGCCTCCAACTTCGACCTCGTCCGGGAGGCCCGAACCCGCCCCGCGGTGAGGTCATCGTTCGCAACATCGGGCGGGGGCCGCTGGTGGTCGCGCTCGAACTCGTGGGCGGGCGGTTCGCACTGGTGGGCGCGGGCCCAAATTTCGTGCTGGATCCCGGTGCCGAGCGGCGCATCCAGGTGGAGTTTCTCCCCGGCGATGCGCCGACGGCAACCGGCACCCTGACGATCCGCAGCGATGACGCCACCCGGCGCACGGTGACGGTGCGGTTGCGAGGGGTTTCGTAGGCTGCAATGCCGTCCTCGCCCGGATCCGGTCGCGTGTGTGCAGGCACGACGAAGCCGACCTTCGGCGGAGTGCTCACGGACCGGGCGGGGCACCGGCGGGGCTGCCGGGATGGACGCGTTCCCGGGGCGGTCAGTGCCGGGGCGCTCGCCGCATGCACACCGGGCCGGCGGGACGCCGGCGTGTCCGGGGTGCGTCAGGTGGCGCCCGGTTACCGGAAGCGGAAGGCGCCGACAACCTCCGCGATGACCTGTTCGGTGGGCTGATCGGCCGATATCAGGTGGACTTCGGGCATGCCGCGGAGCCACATGAGTTGATACTTCACGTAGTGGCGCGTGTTTCGCTTGAGGAGGCGCACCCCTTCCGTCAGCGAGTACTGCCCGAGGAGCGCCCGCATGATCTCCTTGTAGCCGTGCCCCTGCATCGCGGGAGTGTCCGGCCCGAGGCCTTCGGCCAGAAACCCCTGCACCTCTTCAAGGAGTCCAGCCGCCATCATCGCGTCCACACGGGCGTTCACCCGCGCGTACAGTTCGGCGCGGTCACGCACCAGCGCCACCCAGACCGCCTCGTACATCCCTCCCTGCACACGGCTGTCCGCCTGCCACACCGAAATGGGCCTTCCGGTAGAGTGCAGCACCTCGAGAGCGCGCACGATCCGCTTCCGGTCGGCGGGCGCCAGACGGACTGCGGTCTCCGGGTCCCGTTCCGCCAGCACTGCGTGCAGTTCCGGCGCTGATCGGTCCTCCAGTGAGAGGCGAAACGCCGCGTCCGGCTCAGGGCCTGAGTCGAATGGGGCAGTCAACGCGTTGAGGTACAGCCGGGTCCCGCCGACCAGCAGCGGCATGCGTCCTTCGCCCAGGAGGCGCTCGACGATGGGGATCGCGGCATTCCGGAAGTCGGCGACGGTGAACCGTTCGGTCGGATCCGCCAGGTCCAGCAGGTGGTGCGGCACTCGCCTCCGGGCGTCGGCGGATGGTTTGGCGGTGGCCGACTCCATCCTGCGGTAGACAGCCATCGAGTCGGCCGAGAGGATCTCGGTGCCTAGCTGCAGCGCCACCTCCACCGAGACCTCGGTCTTGCCGACACCGGTGGGCCCCGTCAGGATCGCGAGTTTTCGGGGAACGGGGACCATAGACTCGAGCGGATCATAGATGGGCCGGACCTCTGGGGAACCAGGCAAGAGGCGTGGACGAAGCTGCACCCGGCGCATCAGCCTCGCGTCCCGATCCGCCAGGGCAGACCCTCCGGCGCGAGTCTCTTGCAGGGCGGCGCCGGAGAGTCTCCGTCAGGACTGCAGCAGTTGGTAAATCGTCCGCGTCGAATGGGAACGGTTCAAGGTGTAGAAGTGAATGCCCGGGGCGCCGCCGTCAAGCAGCTTTCGGCACTGTTCCGTGCCCCACTCGATGCCGGCCGCCACCACCGCCTGCTCGTCGTCGCGAATCGGATCCAGGCGAGCCCGGAGTGCCGCCGGAATGCTCGCCCCACACATGGAGGTAAAACGCTCGATTTGTGCCACGTTCGTAATGGGCATGATCCCCGGTACGACGGGAACCTGGATTCCCGCCGCGCGCACATGCTCCAGGTACCGGAAGTAGTCGTCGGCATCGAAGAAGAGTTGCGTGATGAGGAACTCCACACCGGCGTCCACCTTCAGCTTTAGGTGCCGGAGGTTCGTCTCGAGGTCCGGACACTCGGTGTGATTCTCGGGGTAGCACGCTCCCCCCACGCAGAAATCCCACCGGGACCGGATGAACCGAATGAGCTCAAACGCGAAACCGAACCCATCGGCCGGGCGCACGAACTGCGTTTCGCCGCGGGGCGGGTCGCCGCGCAGCGCCAGCACGTTCTCGATGCCGGCGGCCTTCAGGAGATCCAGCACCGCACCAATCTCCCCGGCGCTGTGCCCGACGCAGGTGAGGTGGGACATGGCTTCCACCCCCAATTCCCGCTTGATCCGCTCGGTCAGACCCACGGTGAGATCGCGCGTGCTTCCCCCGGCCCCGTACGTGACGGAGACATAGGCCGGCGCCAGCGGAGCCATCTCTTCCAGCGCCCGCCAGAGGTTCTGCAGCCCCTCTTCGGTCTTGGGGGGGAAGAACTCAAAGGAAAAGACCGGGCGTCCGGTAGTGAAGCAGTCGCGGATCCGCATGGCATCTCTCTGGCGATCATGGCTCGTGGTGGCCGCGCGCTCTGCCCGACCCTCAGACCGGCGAGCATCTCCCACACAACGGAGCATTCATCCGTTCATCCGGATGAAGTGTTGCACGAACGAGCGGAGGCTGTCAAGGCGCGTTCCGCTGCGGGGCCGGCGGGAGAAGGAGTGAGTGGAAGGGGAAGAGGAGAGAGCGGAGCGGAGCGAGAAGCGAGTCCCCGCGCCACGCCACTCACTTCTCACTCCTCTCCACTCTTTTCTCATCAGTCCAGCAAGGCTTCGAGCAAGGCGGTCACCGCCTCCAGTTGACGGCGCACCGGCTCCGGCTCCACCTGCGGCGCCAACTCGGTGAGCGCCCGGAACGCCGCCTTGATGCCGTCGCACAGGCGCTGCTCCCGCTGCGGGACGACTTCGGGCGGAGGCGTCTGCCAGAGGGGATCGCTCGACGACGGCCCCCAGTCGCGCGCATCCGATTGCTCGACGACATTCGCCTCGGCTCGATCCAGCAGACGCTGCTTCTGCAGGTCGTCGCCGAAGCGGGCATGTTCGGCGGCGATCTGGTCGTCCACGCTGCGCGGGCCGTCGAACGCCTCTCCATCCCCGGACTTCAACGGGCTTTCCCACTCGCGCTCCCACGGGCGGGTGTTGCCGGGTTCCGGCAGGAAGGGATCTACCGCATCCTCTCGCGCCGTCACGCCGGCTTCGCCGCCGGAGGCGGGGCCGGCCGGCCGCGGACGTGCCTGCGGATCGCTGAGGAGGCGGTTCAATTCGGCGTTGGGCGTGGCCGGGTCCAGCATCCGGTCCACCAACAGCTTCAGTTCCGCACCGGTGAGCGGATACGGCCTGCCGTCTTCGTCCACCTTCGAGACCACCGCTTCGAGCAGGCGCTCCCGCTGCTCCGGACCAACCCGGTAGAGCGCGCGCACGTGTGAGGAATTGATCACCTGGACGGGAGCCCCGAGCTTCTCGGAGAGCATCTCGTTGAATTGGTGCTCCCGGAGGGCGAGGGTGACGGCGCTCTGACTCATCCCGAGCAGTGTCGCCACCTCCTCGCGGAGCTTGCCGTAGTTGCGGACCAAGGCCACCGCCAGCCGGTTGCGTTCCGGGCGCGAGAGCGGCTGCCCATGCTGCACATTCGCCAGCCCGGCGACCACCCGCAGTTCCTCGTCCGGGATCGCCTCAACCTCGGCCGGCACTTCTTCCAGACCCAGACGGATCGCTGCTTCGACCCGATGGTACCCATCCACCACCACCCCGCTCCCCTTCTGCACGCGAATCGGGGGCAGAGCGGGGAAGCTCTCCATATAGCGGATGATCGTTTCTTCGTTGAGGCGGTCCCGGGGGGTGAGTTCCGGGATCAGCACGAGATCTCTGATCGGAAAAGTGGCGCAGCCGTTGGCGATCATCTTCGTCCTCGTCGCGGCAGCTCGAACGGGTGGAACCACCGGCGGAGTAGCGCCTCAGGGAGTTCGAGGCAGGGCAAGGAAAATAGTCGGGTCGCAGGGCCGGGAACCGGCAGGCGAATTCTCGGGACCGGCTGCCGGACGCACTCAGGCCGGGGGATTCCAGGCCCGCAGGAGGGCCGCCAGTTCCTCCATATCGGAGGCAATCGCTGTCGGGGTGATCTCCGGGTGCGGCTCGAGGTGGTGGTAGCGACGCATCCAGACGCTGCGGATGCCGGCCTCATTGGCACCCCGGATGTCGTGGCGGAGCGAGTCGCCGATCATGACGGCGTGTTCGGGGCCTGTGCCGGCGAGCGACAGCGCGTGGGTGAAGATCCCGCCATCGGGCTTCCAGCTTCCCAACTCTCCGGAAACCACGATGTGATCCAGGTGCGACGCCAGGTCCGTCCGCTCGATCTTCTGGCGCTGGAAATCCGCCAGGCCGTTGGTCACCAGGACCAGTGTGTACTCTTCCCGAAACCGGTTCAGCCAGAGAACGGCGTCAGGAAAGAGCCGGTGCTCCCGATCCCGTTCCTCCAGGTATACCTGTGCCAGGTGTTCGCCCAGGTCCGCCGGGAGCCCGCAGGCGCGCAGGGTATGCTCCCACACATGCGCACGGAACAAGAACTGCGTGGGGAAAATCACCTGGCCCCGTTCCAGGCGGCGCTCCAACTCGGTGTGCGCGGCGTGGAACGCAGCCTGAAGGCGCGGCAGACTCCAGTCCGGATGATGCGCCGCAGCCACCTCGCAGGAGCGGCGCACGGCGGCCGTATGGGTGGCGTGTGTCTGGAGCAGGGTATCGTCCAGGTCGAACAGCAGGGCGCGAAGCATGGGGAAGCACCGGAAAAAGGGGAGTCGGGCGCCGCCGCCGAACCATCCGGCCGGGCGGTTCCAGGCACACACAGCACGCCACCGGCCGCCCGGGAGGGCTCTCGATGACAATCAGCGACGTTCTGGTATATCCGCTCGTAACCGTACGGAGGCAGTATCCCACGGTCATCTCGAAGCAGATCCACGCCGACGGCATCCGGCCGGTGGAGGAGTCATACTTCGTGATCTTTGAAGTGCTGACCGACACCGGGCTGCGGGGCATCGGCGAGGTCAGCGACATTGAGCCGGATGCACTCCCGGACCTGGAGCAACTGGGTGAGGGGCTGCGCCGGGCGCTGGTAGGGCGAAGCCCCTGGGACGTGGCAAACATCCTGGCGGTACTGCCGGAGCACACGTCGGACCGGGCGCCGCTCGACAGCCGGCTGTACGCGTGCGCCGTAGACATGGCGCTCTACGACCTGCAGGGCAAGGCGGCGGGAGTGCCGGTCTACCGCCTGTTCGGGGGAGCGCGGCGCGAGGCCATCCCCATCTCGGCGGTCGTCTACATTCGAGACGCCGCGCTGGTCGCCGATGAGGTGCGCGAACGGCGTGAGCAGGGCTTCCACCACTTCAAGCTGAAGGTTGGGCTGGGTCTCGATCAGGATGAAGCCAGCCTGGCCGCGCTCCGCGAAGCCGCCGGCCCGGAGGCGAAGGTGAAAATTGACCCGAACGGCGCGTGGACCGTCGAGGAGGCCATCCGCTGTCTGCGGCGCCTGGAGAAGTACGATGTGGCCGGCGTCGAAACCCCCATCCCGGCGCCCGACCTGGAGGGGAAACTGGCGCTCAAGCGCGAGATCTCAATCCCGATCCTGGAGCATGTCGGCACCCCTGAGTTCGCTCTCGCGTGTGCCCGCACCGGCGCCGTGGACGTGTTCAACCTGGCTCTGTGCGGGTGCGGAGGGCTGTATCGCGCGATGCAGGTGGCCGCTGTAGCGGAGGCGGCAGGAATCGGGTGTCTGCTGGGAAGTACGCTCGAACTCTGGCCCGGCACGGCCGCGCAGGCCCACTTCGGCGCGGCAATCGGCCCCCTGCGAATGCCGAGCGATCTCGTCGGTCCGCTCATGTACCAGAGCGATGTGGTCCGGGAGCCGTGGAGCTACCAGGACGGTCTGTTGCCGGTGCCGAATGCTCCGGGGCTGGGGGTGGAACTGGCTCTGGAGGCGCCATAAGCGGACCGAGGCGCTGCGCGGGTGATCTACGCCCGCGCAGTGCCCCGAGGCGAGCTATTCTTCGCCGTCGCGGATGCGAATCAGTGCGTCCCGGTCTACAATCCTGGTCTTGCGATAGCGGGTGTGGATCAATTCCCGGTCGCGCCAGTCGGAGAGGATCGTGGCGACCGTCTCACGGCGGGCAGCAGCGGCAATCGCCAGAATCTCCTGGCGGCACCCGACCGTCGGAACCCCGGTCATCTCTGTAATATCAAGGAGAAGCGCGGCAAGGCGCCTCGGCAAATTCATGTTGCCGAGGCGATCCGCGCCGATCAGCACCGCGAGGGCACTGGTGGTCAGATCCGCCTCGCTAAATGGGGTTTCCGCCGGATCCACAGGATGGGCCACGGTCTCGGTAACAGCCACTAACTCCGCTGCCGCCGGTCCCAGGGAAACTACCCCGGGTATCGGCATGGCGAGTTCTCCCGGCCCGATGAGGCCGACCGCCACCACCCCGCGTCTGTACGCTACCACACCTTCCGAGATGCGCAGGGGGAGCACACCGGTCTCCCCTTCCTGCCAAAAATACTCTCCCGGGCCTCGGACGATGTGGTTCTCGCCCGTGGGAACTCGCAGCGGCTCGTCGTTCATCATTGATTTCCGTCCAGAGATTGATTCCGAACTGAAGATGCCGGAGATGTCGAGATCCCGGGGGTCTTCGTGTCCGGTGCGAATCCCCCGCCGTGGGGTTGCGGAGGGAAGGGGATTGCCCGGAGGTTCGCCGTGTTTGATTGGCCCTCAATCAAGGGTTGCGTCACTACGCTGAATGATAACACTCAGTGTCAGTGAGTGTCAGCGGGCAAACCTTCGATCTCCCCAAAACGGCAGTAATCAGCATAGTGGAAGACACAGGTTCACAGCCGGTTCTCGCACTGCGGCTGGGTGTGACTCGGAATTGTGGGTAAGGAATCATGCTGTTCTTAGAAGTGAATTAGGCCGCCCGAGCCGCCCAAGCCAACTGTGCCTCCTCGTGGC
>SYMT01000343.1 GCA_005805375.1 Actinomycetota bacterium | reverse complement strand
GCGGTCATCGCCTTCCGCGCCGCCGGGGTTTTGGGATAGGCTCTAAATCAGTCTGGAGTGCAGATGAACTGGAGACTATGATCTGATTAATCCGGCAGTGGACTCCCAGCAGGGGATCACCGCACAGCCCGCCGCAGGACAAAGAAGGAAGCGAGTGATCCATCGCGAAAGCTATGCTGTGGGAACTTCGGCACGGCACTGCGCGCGTCCTGATGACAGGCAACCCAGGGGGACTTTGATGCTCATTTTCGACGGCCATCTCGACCTGGCCATGAACGCCATTTCGTGGAACCGGGACCTCCGACAGCCGGTCCGGGAGATGCGCCGGCTGGAAGTGGAAGCCGGCATGACCCAGAAGGGCCGGGGACGCGGCACTGTCGCCTTCCCGGAGATGCGCTCTGGGAAGGTGGCGGTCAGTATCGTCACCGTCATCGCCCGAGTGCAGAAGCCGGGCAACCCACTCCCCGGCTTCCGCACCGCCGAGAGCGCCTTCGCTTCCGCGCAGGGCCAGCTCGCGTACTATCGGATGCTGGAAGAACAGGGCGAGGTGCGGATGCTGACGGATTGGCCCATGCTCGAGGCGCACCTCGCCGCCTGGGAGGCCGACCCCGAGGCAGGCGCGCGCGGCGAACTTCCGCTGGGCTTCATCCTGACGATGGAAGGCGCCGACCCGGTAGTGTACCCGGAGCAGGTCCACCGCTGGAAAGCCGATGGACTGCGCTGCATCGGCCTCTCCCACTACGGCCTCAGCAACTACGCCTACGGCACGAGCACGCCCGGCGCGCTCACCGACATGGGCCGCGCGATTCTCCCCGAGATTGAAAAAGCGGGCCTGCTCCTGGACCTTACGCATCTTGCCGACGACGCTTTCTGGGAAGTGATGGACCGCTACTCCGGGCCGGTGCAGTGCAGCCACCAGTGCTGCCGGGCGCTGGTTCCCGGCGATCGGCAAATGGACGATGCCCAGCTTCAGGCAGTCATCGCCCGCGGCGGCGTCATCGGTGCGGCGCTGGATGCCTGGATGCTGGTGCCGAATTGGATCAAGGACACGACCGAGAATACGGCCGCCTCGCTGAAAGATTTCGTGGATCACATGGACCACGTCTGTCAGTTGGCCGGCAATTCTCTTCATGCAGCCATCGGTACCGATCTGGACGGCGGTTACGGCCAGGAACAAACCCCCCACGACCTGGACAACATCGCCGACCTGCAAACGATCCCAGCGATGCTCCGCGCACGCGGATACACCGATGCGGATGTTGAGAACATCATGTGGCGCAACCTGGCACGCCTGTTCCAGCAGACCTGGCTCCCGTAGGTTTTCCCACCCGACCGGCGGCACGGTACTGTGCCGTGAGGAACCCTGACCATGTACCGATTTCGGCTCAGCGCGCTGCGTGCGGGCTGCCTCGTGGGGGTCGCACTTGTCTCATTCGGTACACCTCGGGCTGCCCATGCCCAGGGGTGAATGCCCGTACGGCTCGGCGGCGCCGGGCTGAACGCGAGTGATCTCTATCTGATGCCGGGCAACTGGCGCTTTACCTCCGGGCTCCGGTACCAGCGAGCCACCAAGCTCTTTCGGGAAACCCAGGAGGCCAGGGACCTGCCCAGCGGTCGCCGCACCCAGACAATCCTGGAATTGGGCGGACAGTATGCGATCAATCGCCAGGAGACGGTGGCGGTCCAGGTGCCCCTCGTGGACTTCCACTTCGGATTCGGACGGGCTGCCTCCCCCGAACATCTGGATTCCACCAGCGCCACCGGGCTCGGTGACATCACTCTGTTCTACCGCCGCTGGATCAATCCGGTGCCGTATTTCCGCGATTCCTCGCCCTCGTGGCGGAAGAACCTCTCCTTCGGGTTCGGAGTGAAACTCCCCACCGGAAACAGCAACGCCAAAGATGAATATACAAACGGCGCCGGAGTGAACCGGCGCCCGCGTGCCGTGGACATCAGTTCACAACCGGGGGACGGTGGTCTCGGCTTTGTGCTGGAGTTCCAGGGCTTCCAGTCCGTCGGCCAGTCCACCCTGTTTGTCGCCGCGGCCTATCTGGTCAACCCACGCGAGATGAACGATACGCTGTCGCTGCGGGCAAACCTGCGGGGGCCCGCCAACACGCCGCGGGACGCGCGCTTCAATTCGGTGCCGGACCAATACTACGCGACCGTCGGTATTTCCCGGGCAGTACGGCAGGCGCGCGGCCTGACCGCTTCGCTTGCCGGCAAAGTCACCGGTACTCCGCCGAGGGACCTGATCGGCGGCAGCGACGGCTATCGGTTCGCAGGCCACGCCGTCTCGGTGGACCCGGGCCTGACCTACACGCGCGGAAACGATTCCTGGAGCGTGAGCATCCCGATCACGGTGTACCGGTTCGCTGCCGATGTGGAAGCCGTGCCGCTCCGAGACTGGACCACCTTCGCCCCGTTTCAGCTCAACATAACCTATTCGCATCGCTTCGGACAGACGAATCGCGCGACCAGCAGCACCAAGAGGCACGTGCGTTGACTTGCGCGGGCCAACCTCCGGCTGCGCAATCCCCCGACGGGCCCCACCGTGGCGTGCCGCGGTCGGCGACCACCCGTACGCGCCTTCGCCCCTCCGCAGCAGATCTGGAACTTTCGGGCCGCGTGCTTCCCCCTCCACTGTACGCGACCCGGGAACGGCCTCGTCCGCTGCGCGCGAGGACATTCGGTAGGGGCAATCCCTCCGTGGTTGCCCTCTCCTTACTTCTACTCGCCCCGCGGGAAACACTGTGCCAGGGGTGAGCAGCCCCTAAGGTCGGCGGCGCCGCCCTGGGCAAGGAGAATGTCTATCTGAAGACAGGAGAGTGGAAACTCGGTCTCGGCTTCAAGTACTCCCGCGCGACCGAATTCTACCAGGGGACCAGCCGGGGCCGCGCTGTGCCCAACGTACGCCGCACACAAAGCATCGCGACCGTGACCGCCACCTACGCGCGCACCATGCAGGACAGCCTCTCGCTGGATGTGCCGGTGGTGAACTCGCAGTTCGGGGTGAGCGCTCTAGCCGGCGGCCCGGTGGACCCCACCCGAACTTCAGGGGTGGGGGACATCTTTCTCACCTACCGCCGCTGGTTGACGCCGGTGCCCTACTTCCCGGATTCATCGCCGGGCTGGAGGCACAATGTGTCGGTGGGCATCGGCCTGAAGCTGCCCACCGGCAACACCAACGCCCAGGACCGATCGGCAGACATCACCGGGGCGGCACGCATCCTTCGCGACATGGACATTACCTCGCAGCCGGGGGATGGAGGCGTGGGCGTGCTCGTGGACGCTCAGGGCTTCCGCTCTCTGGGCAAAAGTACGCTCTTCTTCTCCGCCGCCTACCTGATCAGCCCGCGCGATACGAATGGCACTCTGTCGCTCACCAGCAACCTATTCGGAGCGGCAAACGTTCCCCGGCGGGTGCGGCACAACTCCGTTCCGGACCAGTTCAGCGCGCTGGTGGGGATCGCGAAACCGATCCGCCGGATGCGCGGATTGTCCGGCAGCCTGGCGCTCCGCGTGGCCGGGGTTCCGCCCTCGGACCTGATCGGGGGGAGTGATGGGTTCCGGTTTGCCGGGTACGGCATCGCCATCGAGCCGGGGTTGTCCTACAGTCGCGGCCCCAACACGCTCCAGGTATCCGCGCCCGTCGTGCTCCATCGCCGCGCCTTCGACACGGACATCGTCCCGGGCCGGGACTTCGTCTCGTTCGCTCCGTTTCAAGTCACGCTCCAGCTTACCCACCGTTTCGGCAAAGGAGGAAAGGGGGGCGCGAGTCGAACAAAGCGAGCAGCACCACACGACGATGCGCCGCCGGAGCCCGCACGGGAACGTCCGGATGCCAATCCACCCTGCATTCCCGTTTCGGCCACCCCCCCGTGCATGTTGGAGTGGGAGAACGACCTTGCCCTCCCTGCCGCGGCTGGCTGCAACGGATCCCCGTGCGCAGCGTGGTGCGGAGACAATGGTGACACGGGATACCTGGAGGCGGGAGACCGGAATGAGTGATCGCTTGCTCCACCGCGTCGGGAAGGACGCTCCTGCACGCGGTAGCGGGGGGCCCGGCCGTTGACCCCCGCGTATCACTCCCCGCTGCAGGTTGCACCGGGTCAGCCCAGCCATCGGCCCGCCGGACCTTCCCGCTGCCCGCTGCCCGCTTCCTTCTGCAAAGGTAGCAGAGCGCACTTCGCAGTGGGCGCCCGCCACCTCGCACTTGTCCCGGCTCTCTCGCTCCTGGTGCTCGCGCCTCAGGTGGCGCTGGCCCAGGGGTGAGTGGCCCCGAAGGTCGGCGGCGCCGCCCTGAGCAAGGACGCTATCTACATGGACCAAGGCGAGTGGAATGTCAGCATCGGGCTCCGGCACGCCCGCGCCACCACGTTCTACCGCGGCGCCAGCGTCGCGCGAGGGGTGCCGGGTGTGCGCCGCACCCAGACCATCGCGACCGTGACTACGACCTACGCCGTCACGAAACAGGACAGCCTGTCGCTGGACGTACCGATCGTGAACGCGCAATTCGCGCTGGGATCCCTGCCCACGGGACCAGTCAACGCGACGCGAACTTCAGGAGTGGGAGATGTCGTCCTGACCTACCGGCGCTGGCTGACCCTGGTGCCCCCATTTCGGGATTCGTCATCCGGGTGGCGGCGCAACCTCGCGCTGGGGATTGGCATCAAACTCCCCACCGGCAACACGGATGCACGGGACCGATTCCCCGACATCACCGGTGCAACACGCATCCTGCGCGACATAGACGCGACGTCACAGCCGGGGGATGGTGGGGTCGGTGTGCTGCTGGATGCACAGGGCTTCCAGACCGTCGGCAGCAGCACTCTCTTCGCCTACGCCGCATATCTGATCAGTCCCCGCAATACGAACGACACAGTATCCCTGTTCAGCAATCTGTTCGGAGCGGCCAACATCCCCGCGCGCGTGCGCCGAAACTCCGTACCCGACCAGTTCACCGTGCTCGTGGGCATCGCCAGACCGATCCCGCGGGCACGGGGTCTTTCGGGGAGTCTGGGGCTGCGGGTTGCCGGAATCCCTCCCTCGGACCTCATCGGGCGCAGCGATGGCTTTCGCTTCGCCGCGTACAGGATCGCCATTGAACCCGGCCTGTCCTACAGCCGCGGACGCAATACGATCCAGGCTTCGGTGCCGATAGTGCTGCATCGCCAGGTTTTCGATACGGATGTTGTCCCGGGTCAAGACTTCGCCTCGTTCGCACCGTTTCAGGTCCAACTCCAGTTGGCACATCGTTTCGGCCCCGGTCCCCGGGAACGCCGGCATCTTGCCGGCCTTGGGGGTGGTTCGCCCACCCCCCGGGCACCTAAGCCAGCTCCCGCCCAAGATGGTGACCGAGAGCGCTCGCACGCACCCTCGCATCAGACCCGACCCAGGCCGCTCTGCAATCCCACCCCCTGCGGCGCCACCCGCCCCGCCGGTTCTTCCTTCTTCCTTCTTACATCGCCCTTCTCGAAGGGCGGTATGCCGCGCCCCGGGAACGCCGGCATCTTGCCGGCCCTGGCTGGAGACCAGGCGCAGTGAACCGAAGACTTGTCCTGATCGGAGGCCTCGCCTTGACGGGCGGCGGCTACTGGTTGCATCGTACCCTGTCCGAGCAGAACAGGAGAAATCCGATTCGCATTGGATTCCTGCTCTCCGAAGCGCCGGATGAAATGGCCATTGATGCGGACATCGGGTCCGGGGCGCGCTTCGCCGTTGAGGAGATCAACCGGGAAGGCGGCATCGAAGGACATCCGATTGAAATCGTCCTCGGCAAGAAGTGTGAGGATACCGAGTCGTTTCGACGCGAGGCGCGTCGCCTGATTCAGGAGGACAAAGTCGCCACTCTGCTCGGAGGAGGAGGCCCGGCAGACCGCCGCGCGATCGGAACAGTCGTCGAAGAGCGCAACCACTTGTTGGTCTATGCCCGCTCGTACGAAGGCCTGGAGCAATCACCCGCCACCATCTACGTCGGTCTGGTACCCAACCAGCAGGTGCTGCCGGCTGTGCAGTTCACCATCACTTCTATCGGGAAGCGGGTCTATGTGGTGGGATCCAGGGATCTCTACTCGCAGGTCACAGCCGAGTTGGTGGGCCGGGCACTGCGCTCTCTGGGGGGTGAACCGGTTGGACAGCGCGCCATCGCGGGCCCAGGCGCGCCCCTGGAGGAGGCCGTCCAGGAAATCGCCGCCAAGCGACCCGACGTAGTCTTCAACTCACTGGCAGGGAAGGCCAATGTGGAACTCGTGCGGGCACTGAAGCGGCGCGGTGTCGGGCCGGATGTACTACCGCTGGTGTCATTTCGGATGGGTTACGACGAACTTGCCGATCTTTCGGGAACAGGCACCAGCCTGGCCGACGGCGCCTTCGTGGTGGGAAGCTACTTTCACGAGATTATCGCCGAACGAAACGGGACGTTCGTCGGCAGCTACCAGAAGCGGTTTCAGGAGCTGGGGCAGGTGACGGAGGCCACTGAGACTGCCTATGCTGCCGTGTATCTCTGGGCGCAGGCGGTGCGGGAGGCAGGTTCGGAGCGTCCGGTCCCCGAGGCCATCCGTCAGGCGCTTCTGGACCAGAGCTTCGCGGCGCCTGAAGGCATCATCGCCATTGATCCCGAGACCCACCATGCCTGGCGGACGGTACGGTTTCAGCAGGTAGTCAAAGAGGGGATGCCCTCGCGCAACGTATGGGAGGCAAAAGCGCCGCTGCGTCCGGCGCCATTCCCGCACGGACATTCGCAGGAGGAATGGAACAGGTTCCGCGAACAACGCGACAAAGGCCTAACGCAAGTGGGAGCCCCGCACGCCGAATGCCGCCTCTCGCTCCCCGCGCTTGCCGTCCGGCGCGGAGTTGTCTGATGCAGCGTTTTTCCCGGATCTCCGTCCGCCTGACGCTGGCGTTTCTGCTGATTGCATTGGTGCCACTGGTGGTCGTGGGTCGGGTGGGATGGCAGACGGCAGACGAATTCTTGCGTCGGGAAGCGACGCGCCGCCTGCAGGCAGTCGCGGACAGCAAAGCGCGCCAGATTGAGCAATATCTGAGCGCCCGCCGTCTGAACGTGGTGCTTGTCTCCAAATCATCCGCGCTCATCACGGCAGTCAAGGAACTGAACGAAGCACTAGAGCAGGGCGGCATGCCGGGTGCCCGATTCCTGGCCGCCAGCCGGCGCCACACCCCCCACCTGCGCGAGTCGCAGGCGGTCCTCGGGCTCTCCGAACTCCTGCTTGTCAACCAGAAGGGCCTGGTACTGCATAGCACCACCGGCGTACACAAGGAAGGAGTAGATCTGGGCGCTGAGGGAGGGGTCCTGTTCGATGCCGTGAGCGAGGCCCAGACGATGCTCTCGACGGAGCTCTCTGACCTGGAACAAGACCCGAAGACCCGACAGATTCGCGCCTACTTCGCGGCTCCAGTCATTGCGGCAAACGGGTTGGTGCTGGGGGCTCTCGCCGCTCGCGTGCCCCACGAAGAGTTGCTGGCACTGGCGAGCGATTATATCGGTCTGGGGGAGCAAGGGGAACTGCAGATCGCCGTGGCGCGGCGCCGCGGGGAACCATCCGAGAACCCGTTGGAGGACCGGGAGGCGGTGGTGGTCACTCCGCTGCGCAACCACCGGGAGATTGCATTTGAGGTAAAGGTGCCGTTCGGCAAGCCCAATGGAGCTGCGCTCACCCGAGCGGTGCAGGGCCAGCGGGACCGAAGCCTGCTCCTCGATCACCATGGCGTGCCGGTCCTTGCATTCTGGCGCTACATTCCGTCGGGACGGTGGGGCCTGGTCACACAGGTGCCGCAGTCCGAGTTGTTTGCGCCGGTGCAGGTCCTGGAGCGCCTGAACTACATCATCGGGGGGGCTGCCATGCTGGTGGTTTTCTATCTTGCCCTGGTGATGGCAGGCACAATCTCGAACCCCATTGTGCGTCTCACAGACTCCACGCGCCGTATCGCCCAGGGAGACTACGCCCATCGTGCTCCGACCACCACCAAGGACGAGATCGAAGAACTCGCCCGGTCGTTTAACACGATGGCCGAACGGATTGAGGAACGCAGCCAGGAACTGGTGGGGGCACGGGAGGAAGCGGAGAACGCCAACCGCGCGAAGGGGGAGTTCCTGGCCACGATGAGCCACGAAATCCGGACGCCGATGAACGCTATCATCGGCATGTCCGGCCTGCTCATGGACACGGAACTCACCTACGAGCAGCAGGACTTCGCCCGCATCATCCGGGACTCCGGCGACTCGCTCCTGACGATCATCAACGACATCCTGGACTACTCCAAGATCGAGGCGGGCCGTCTGGAAATGGAGACGGAGCCCTTCTCGCTGCGAGAGTGTGTGGAGGGCTGTCTG
>SYMT01000040.1 GCA_005805375.1 Actinomycetota bacterium | reverse complement strand
GCCGGGAAATCCACCACGCTGGCAGCAATGTTGGATGCGATCAATGGCGAGCGTGACTGCCACATCATGACGATCGAGGATCCGATCGAGTATCTGCACACGCACCGCCGGGCGATGATCAACCAGCGCGAATTGGGCCAGGACACAAACTCGTTTGAGAACGCCCTCCGTGCCGTCCTGCGCGAGGATCCCGACGTCGTGCTCATCGGAGAGATGCGGGACCTCGAGACCATCGCCGCCGCGATTACGATGGCGGAAACGGGGCATCTTGTCTTCGCAACCCTGCACACCCGCAACGCGCCGCAGACTGTAGACCGCATCGTAGACGTCTTTCCAGCTCATCAGCAGGAGCAGATCAAGGTCCAGCTTGCCAACTCGCTGGAGGCCGTAGTCGCGCAGCAACTGCTGCCACGTGTCGGTGGGGGGCGGGTACCTGCGTTGGAGATCATGCTCGCCACCAGCGCCGTGCGCAACATCATCCGCACCGGCAAGAGTGAACAGCTCTATTCCTGTGTCGAGACCGGATTGGGCATCGGCATGCAGACGATGGATCGGGCCCTTTCGGAGCTGGTACGCCGCGGTGTGGTTGTACCGGAGGCCGCACGGAGCGCCAGCATTGACCCGGAGAACCTTGCCCGAACCATGAAGAGTGCGGGGATGTAGTTCTTTCCGGCATCCCCCCTAAAGAAGGGTGTATGTCCGGACACAATTGTTCTGGAGATAGAAGAGCTTTCCCAGGGAGTAAAGAGGAATGCCGCAGTTTTCCTATGAGGCAGTGGAGCCGAGCGGGCGAACCGTCCGCGGTTCGATCGAGGCAGAAAATGCCACTATGGTCCTGGGCAAGCTCCAGAACCTGAACTACACCGTCGTCGAGTTAACCGAGGGCCGGACCAACAAGGGGACGAGCCTCTTCCCCAAGAAGTCATCCGGCCGGATCAAGCTAAACTCGCTGGTGGTCTTCAGTCGCCAGTTCGCGACGATGGTGAATGCAGGCATCAACATCCTGAAGTGCTTGGACATTCTGGAAGCCCAGACGAAGGACCCGGTACTGCGACCTGCGATCGAGCAAGTCCGCAAGGATGTCGTCGGAGGCTCCAGCCTGACCGACGCCATTCAACGCCATCCTAATGTCTTCTCCAAGCTCTATGTGAGCATGGTGCGGGCCGCAGAAGTCGGTGGAATTCTCGACCTCATCCTGGATCGTCTTTCGACGTTTCTGGAACGAGAGCAGGAAATCATCGGGCGCATCAAGGGTGCGATGATCTACCCCATCTGCGTCCTCGTCTTTGCATGTCTGATGGTCGTGGCGATGTTCGTCTTCGTCCTGCCGACTTTCAAAGAGATTTTCGCCGAATCCAACGCGAAATTGCCACTGATCACCGCCGTACTGTTCATGATCAGCGACTTCCTGAGACAGTGCTGGTATGTGCTGCTGCTGGCCCCCTTCGGCGCGGTCATCGGATTCCGGCAGTACTACAAGACGGCGCAGGGCCAGTGGAATATTGATGGACTCAAGCTCCGGGTGCCGGTCGTCGGTGAGTTGATCCAGAAGATGGCGATCTCCCGCTTCAGCCGCACGTTGGGCACGCTGGTGAACAGTGGGGTGCCTGTGCTGCGGGCACTGGAAATCGTGGCGGAGACCGCAGGCAACGTCGTCATCGCCAAGTCGGTGGACGATGCCCGCAATAGTGTGCGCGAAGGCCAACGCCTGAGCGTGCCGCTTGCAGCAAGCGGCCTGTTTCCGCAGATGGTCACCCAGATGATTGATGTGGGTGAAGAGACCGGGCGGATGAGCGACATGCTCATGAAGATCGCAACCTTCTACGACAGCGAAGTGGAAGTGGCCGTGAAGGCGCTGACCTCCCTGATCGAACCGATGCTGATCATTGTCCTCGGGTGCGTCGTCGGGTTCATCGTGGGATCCATCATGGTTCCGATGTTCACGATGATCAACGTGATCAACAATTAGCCGGGAAGTGGTATCTCCGATGTCTGCAGTGTCGAACGGCGCCCATTCCCGTCCGGCACTGCAGAGGAGCCCCAGCGTGGCGAATTCGACGAGCCTACCCTACAGCGACGCGCGGGTGATCGAGCTGTTGCTCCAGTTTCGGGCATCAGGCGACACCCGGCTTCGGGACGCCATCGTGGAGGAAGTGCGTCCGTTGGTGCAGTCGGTGGCTCGGCGCTTCGCCGGACGCGAATTGCAAGAGGACCTGGAAGGCGAAGGCTACATGGGGCTCATGCGTGCCATCGAGCGATTCGCACCCGGTCGAGGGGCCCGGTTCAGCACCTTCGCCACACACCTCATCGCCGGCCAGATCCGGCACTACCTGCGGGACCGCGGCTACTTGATCCGCCAGCCTGCCTGGATCCAGGAACTGAATGTGCGGGTGGACAAGGCCAGCCGCGAACTCGAACAGCGCCTCCAGCGCACCCCCACCGCTGCGGAGATCGCCGCGGCTACCAATCTCAGCGAGGATGGGGTTGAGGAACTGCTGAGTGCCCGGAGGACTGCGCAGGTCGTGCGCATGCAGAGCGCGATCCGTGAGGAGGACGACGACTTCCTGGAAGTGGATCCGGACAAATTCCACAGCCGGGATTACCACACGTTCGAACTGCCGGTCGAAGACCGCATCTTTATGGAAACGGCGTTCGAGCGGCTGAAGGAACTAGAGCAAAAGGTCCTGGACTATTTCTACTATCAGGATCTCAACCAGAGCGAGATAGCCCGCACACTCGGCATTTCGTGCAACTACGCCGGCTATGTCCTGCGCAACGGGCTGAAGCACCTGCGGGAACGGATGCCGGTCGAAGAGTCGGGCGTCACCGATCCACTTACCCGGCAGTATCGTGCAGAACACTTTGCCCAACGAGTGGCGGAGGAACTGACCCGCGCTCAGGGGTCGTGCGACTCTCTGTCGCTGTGTGTGTTTCGCTTTCCACTGGATGTTGCCGACAGGGAGTTTGCGGCGGCGGCCGCAGCGCTGCGCGGCCGTGTGCGGAGAGCCGATGTCGTCGGCCGCACCGGGCACCGCGAACTGTCGGTGCTGCTGCCGCGCACGGGCGAAGTGGCAGTCACGGTGGCCGGGCGCCTCCTCGATCTGGTCCGCAGCACCGCCGGTCATCTGGTCGAAGTCGGCACCGCCACATTCCCCGGCTCATACCGCACCGGCCCGATGCTCTTTTCAGCCGCCCGGACTTCTACGATCAGCGCTTTGGGGGACGGGTGGACCTCTGCCGACTCTGCCGAGAACGGCGCCCGGGTTGCGGTGCTGCATTAAGCGGGAGGCTTTCCGCGGCCGCCTCATTGCGGCGGCCGAGGGCACGCGCATCGTCGTCAAGGCAGCGAAGAAGTAATTCGTTTCGGCCCGGCCGAACTTTCCTATCGGGTCCGCGCGTTCAGCTCCCGGGAGGCGTCCGCGAATGCTGCGGCTGTTGCAGGCGGCGCTCGGACGCCTGGAAGCGACGCGCGCCGGGACGAAGAATAGGGCAGGAGCGACCGGCGCCGACCGGCGCGCAGAGTTCGAACGGCTCGCGGGGGAGCATACCGCGGCGATCCTCGGCACTGCGCGCCGCCTGACCCGAAATGCCGACGATGCCGAGGACCTGGCCCAGGACGCCCTGGTGCAGGCGTATTCGGCGTTTGCGTCGTTTCGCCCAGGAACGAATTTTCGCGCATGGGTGCTGCGCATCCTGACGAACCGGTACATCACGGCGTACCGGCGGGCGCGGCGCCTCCCGATCGCATGCTGGACCGAGTGCGAGACGGATGGAGATGAGGGGAACCGTTCACTCTGGGGGAATCCGGACGACTGTGGGGGTCCGGATCCTGCGGTTGAGTTGCTCCGTCAGGTGCTGGATCGGGACCTGGAGGACGCCCTCCACGCGCTGTCCGATCCGGTCCGGCTCACGGTCCTCCTGGTGGATGTGGAACAACTCTCCTACGAGGAGGCCGCCGACGCGCTGGGGATTCCAGTGGGAACCGTGCGCTCGCGGCTCAATCGGGGGCGTGAAATCATGCGGGCCCGCCTCTTGCGCTACGCGCAGGAGCGACGGCTGGTGCAGAAAGCGTAACGCGGCGTGTCGTGCAACCACCCAACCAGACTCCAGGTGGCCGCCTGGGTGGACGGCGAACTGGATGAAACGAACCGGGAGGCGGTTTCGGCGCATGTGTCCCGCTGCGCCGAGTGCGCCGCGGTGGCCCGCGGACTGCGCGCCTACCGGGAACGAATGGGATGCCTCCGCACGGCCCCCGCTGCACTGCCCCCACAGTTCCGGACGGACCTGAGCGCTGCATTGGATCGCGTGGATCGCGGACGGGAAGCAACGAAACCCGGTCGGCATGCGTCCCAGTCGCTGCCACTCGGACGCCGAGCCGCCGTGGCACTGGTGCTCCTCCTGCTCACACCCCTGATGTGGGCGACCGTTTCGGCGCTGCGTCCCGGACCACGGATCTTACTTGCAGCGCTTCCGGTCAAGCCCACCACAACGGCAGCGGGGACCAACGGCTTCCTGGCTACAGACGATGTGGATCGGGCGGCGACCTGGGTGGGCGAACGCCTCGGCGCCGCAACAACGCCGGTCAACCTCACGCTGCTGGGCGCGACCTGTGTGGGAGCGGCAGCAGACCGGGGACTCCGGCGCGGAACCTTTTTCTATCGCACCGCCGCCGGGCAACCGCTGGCGCTCCACGTCCTGCTCGTCCGCAACCCCCAACTCCCGGGGCTCCCGACCGTTCGTTTCGAGGGCGCGCCGTTTCGGATTGCGCAGGCGTCCGGGACAGCTCCGAACGGAGCGGTATGGCAGGCCGAAGGGCGGACGTTCGTTGCACTCGGGAGGGTACCGGTGCCCGAACTCCTGCGCTATGCGCGCGAGATGGACCGCCACTGCCGCGAACGACGCTGACTCAGTCCGGGAAGTCGCGCCCAAAGAGGGGATCGTCCGGTCGGGTCTCCCGAAAAAGCCCATGCAGGTCCGGGCCCGAGCCGAATCGGCCGGTGCTCGTGTCGGTCAGGCGGCGCCAGCGCACGTCCCCCGCCACGGAAAGGATATTCATTGCTGCGAGCCGTTCGAACTCGGAGGCATGACCGTCTCCCCGGTGATACGCCCACTGCTCCCAGAGGAGCGCCATGTGCGCCGGGGCCGGCACCTCGGCCTGGCCATGCCCCTCAGCCAGCCAGAGCTTGTACTCGTACGAGGTAACTGTCCTCCCGCCGGTGACGCGATCCCCGTCCGCGGGGCAGAACCCGATCCCGGCTGAGCGCACGTACGGGCTGAGCGCCCCGATGAAGGAGCTGTCACCCGCTTCGAGCCGGAGCCCACAGCAGAACCGATCGTGGCGACGCAGCGGATCCATCCGTCCTTCGCCCATCTTCCCATCCGCGTGGTAGTCGGGGAAACGGTCGTCGTAGTCCGCGGTGTACATAGCGAATGCGGCGCCGAACTGGCGCAGGTTGGCAATGCACTGGGTGCGGCGTGCCTGAGCGCGGACCTGCGCCAGCACGGGAAGTGCCAGGCCGGCCAGCAGGCCGAGAATTGCCACGACGACAACCAGTTCGATCAGGGTAAATCCGGGGCGCCGCATCTCGGTGCGTTGTTCCGCCCCGGCCGGAAAAGTTCCTCCGACAGCCACCTGACCGAACTTTCTCTGCTCCCGGTACGTTCCCCCTCCCGAGCGGCCGCGGAGGGAACTCGATCTCGCCGGTGCGCCGCCTGCCCCAACGGGCACACGCCCAGGAAAGAGCCTGATAATGAGCCTTTGGAAAACGACGATCCCCTGTGCCGCCCTCGCGGCGGTCGGCATCCTCTTCCCGCCCGGGGCGCTCGCCCAGGAATACCAGTTGCGGGTGCTCGCCGACGGGTTGCAGCAGCCGAACGGGATTGCCGTGAACGCGCAGGGGGACCTGTTCTTCACACAGTTGCCCACACCCGGCGTGCCCGGTCCGGCCGGCGGGATGAACCGCGTCTCCCGCCGGGACGGCCGTACCGGTGCCATCACGACCCTGACTCTGGGTGAACCCGAACCGACCCACATCGTGGTTGACCGGCGGGAGACCGTGTACTGGACCTGCAAGTCGGCAGGCGTCATTCTGCGCCTCGAACGAGGGGCAACGGCCGCGAACCTTGTGCTGGGCGGGCTCCAGTCCCCCTCCGGGATTGCCGTTGACCAGCACGGGCGCGACCGCGGGGGCCTCTACTGGACAGAAATCCCCACTCCTGGGGTCGCCGGCGGCGGCAATGGTGTGTTCCGGCTGGACGGGGTTACCCCCACCCGGCTCAGCATGGGCGAACCTGAGCCCACAGACATCGTGGTGGATCAGCAAGGGACGCTGTACTGGACCTGCAAGTCGGCAGGCGTCATCCTGGCCCAACACCGGGGCCGAACCCGCGTGCTTCTGGCCGGCCTCAACCACCCGCAGGGCATTGCCCTGGATGGGCGCGGCAATCTCTACTTCACGGAGGTCCCCACCCCGGGCGTCCCCGGCACTGCGGGGGGAAACAACAAGGTGTGGAAATACGACCTGCGGCGGGAGCACCTGTCGCTGGTCCATGCGGGAGACCCGGAGCCGGCCGACGTCGCAGCCCTGCCTAACGGCGTGCTGTACTGGACCTGCAAGTCCGCCGGGGTCATCGTGGTAGCCGTGCCTTCCCCGCGTTCCCGCCGATAGTCAAGCAGGAGAGCGGAGCGGGGAACCGGACACAGGCCGCTTCGTGGTCGAAACGGGACATGTGTCCCGGGACTGCGTCGCAGCGTCCGCCCCCGGCCCGCCGCATCTCGAACCTCCGCTGCCCCCGCGGAGGTTCCTGCGGTATCCAGGCCGCTCCCCACAGTTCTGATGCCGCGATAGTTTGGAGTTGAGGCCTCGGGGGCGACGGAGGAGGAGGCAGAGAGGGCAGGAACGTGAGGCCGGTTCACGGCAGAGTTCGAGGCGAAGGGGGAGCTGGAAGCGGTGCAGGATCCGGCAGCGTTGGAGGAGTTGGGGACCGCTTTGGGGTCCACCCCGTGCAGGTGGCCCAGTGGAAGAAGCGCTGCAAGAACAGTCTCCGCGGGCTGTTGGCCGAGCGGCGGGAGCCGCCGAGTGCAGCCGCGGAGACGCTCCGGGCCCGGCTGTCCCAGCGACCTGCGGCCTCTTCGCCCCGTTGGCATAGCCCACCTGCCTGTACCAGAGCAGTCTCCCGTCGAAGGTAACGGCATACACGATGCCGGGGCCGCCGCAGAAGGCATGCTGGAAGTCGCCCCGACCGCTCTCTGTGCCGCCCTCCCAGGTCCGCGCACCGCCGGGCACGTTTCCGCCGAGAGGACGCACAGATCCGGTGCATCCATCCCATACGCCAGGTGCATGGACTCCAACAGCCGGGGCGTCCGCTCCAGGTGTCCCACT
>SYMT01000342.1 GCA_005805375.1 Actinomycetota bacterium | reverse complement strand
TGGATCACGTGCTCGTGGTGGCGATGGGGGAGTTCGGACGGACGCCGAACATGAACCAGGGGCTGCCCGCGCTCGGGAGGCACGTGCCGGGTCGCGACCACTGGGGGCAGGCGATGTCGGTGATGATGGCCGGCGGCGGCCTGCGGATGGGACAGGTCGTCGGCGCCACCAACCGCTTCGCGGAACATCCGGCCGAGAGCCCGTACGGGCCTGAGGACGTGCTGGCGACCATCTATCACGTGCTGGGGATTGATCCACGCACGGAGTTCCTGGATCGCGTCGGCCGGCCGGTTCCGGTGCTCTCCAGCGGTGCGCCAATCCGGGAACTGGTTTGACACTCAGTGCGGATCGCCCCGGCGCCGTTCTCGGCGGGTTTGTGCTGGCGATCGTGGTGCTCGGCGGATCCGGGGCGACTGCACCGGCGCGTGCGGCGCGCCGGGAGGCCCCTCCGTTAGTCCGTCTGCGCGATGTGTGTCCGGGCGTGCGCGTGGATCTGCGCTATGCAACCGCCGACAACGTGTTCCGGCGCCGCCTTTACGATGGAACAATCGCGATGCTGAGAGCGCCTGTGGCGCGCCGTCTCGCTCGGGTGCAGGACCATCTCGCACGCCAGGGCCTCGGACTGAAGGTGTGGGACGCGTATCGCCCCTATCACGTTCAGGGGATTATGTGGCGGATTCGCCCCGGCACCCGCTACCTCTCCAACCCGCGCCGAGGGAGCAAACACAATCGCGGAGCGGCCGTGGACGTGACACTGGTAGATCGCGCCGGCGCGGAACTGCCGATGCCCACACCGTTTGATGAGTTCAGTCCCCGTGCGCACCGCGGCGCCACCCGCGGCGTCTCACCCGAACGGCAGAAGAACTCCCGCACGCTGGAGGCAGCGATGCGCGCCGAGGGCTTCTTTCCCAACCGGTGGGAGTGGTGGCATTTCACCGCATCGGATTGGCAGCGCTATCCACTGGCGGATGTACCGGTGCCGCGAGAGTAAGAGCGGACATGGTGTCAAACCCGGCCAAATCACGCCCGGACGACCCAATCGCTGCCGGAACCGCCGGGCGCCGGACAACAATAGGGTGTGTGGATGTCTCAGCACGCCGGAGGGCAGGATGAACGGACGGGGATACAGCGGCAGACAGGCTTGGCTGGACTATCCGGGGGCTGCGCCCCCAGCCGCTCCTCGCACCGACCGGGACGCCTACGAGTACTTCTTTCACGGCCAGCCGGAGGCGGACGTCCATCAATTTGCCGCGTACCAGGATCTTATCTACACACTGGGCGCAACACTCGAAACCCAATTCACGAACGCGTGGGTGGCGTGGGACACCGCCTGCTACTGGACCCCCGGCAACAACGAGAGTTACGCCATCCCCTCCCTGTTTGTTGCCACGGGCGGGCGGCCGGAAGCGCCGACACAAAGTTACCGCCGCTGGGAACATGGCCAGATACTGTTCGCCCTGGACGTGGGGACACGGCGAACCCGCAGCAACGAGCGCGGGCCCCGCGTCACACGCTTTTCCGAGGGTCTCTGGCCGCAGGAGTATCTCTATTTCGACCCGGCCCGCGATGAACTGCACCTGTTCCGCCGATCCGGCGACACCTATCCGGAAGTCACTACGGATCCGCTCGGTTGGGTATACAGTGAGCAGTTAATGCTCTGGTTCGGCATTGAGGGCCGGGGCTGGCTGCGTGTCTACGACCGCGACCGTCAGCGGCTCCAAACGCGCGCGGAAGCGGATGCTCGCCGGCAGGAAGCCGAACGCGCAGCAGCCGTTGCCAACGTGCGTCGCCACCGCCAGGACCTGGTGGATGCCGCCGTGGCCGAGCGCCGCGCTGAGGTCCGCGCCCGCCTGACGCTCCTCGAGACTGAAATGCGTCGCCGGCGCGACGAAGCGAGAACGATCCCCGTGGTGGTGGGTGCACCTGCTCTCCGCCTCCCCGGTCGTTGGGGTCCGCCGGCGGCGGACGACGGATTCGAAACGGACGAAGGGAGGCGATAGTCATGCGGCGGCGAGAGACCGTTACTTCGGAAAGCAGACGGACACAGTGTTGCCCCGGCGGGATCACCATCACGAAGCGCCGCGCTGTCGCCTGGCGGGCGGCTCGCCTCACCACCCTCGCGGCAGTCATCGCGGCGGGCTCCGGACTGTCTCGCGGCCTCAACGCACAGGGCGCCGATCCGCCGGCGACCACTCGTTTCACCGACCACTCGCTCCTGGTGGCCCCAGAGCTTCCCTGCACCTGGCCTACCCACCCGTTTCCCCGGTTCCAGATCGCGCACCAGCGCACGATCGGACCGGATTCGCCGTACAACAGCGACAGCCTGTTGATGGACGGGAACACTGGCACGCAGATGGATGTGCCCCCACACTCCGTGGCGCGCCCCGAACTGAAGCGGGAAAAGTCCGGTCCGTTGGGGTTGCTCTATACGGATCGCGTTGAGCCGTGGCAATTCGGCGGTGAGGCGTGCGTGGTGGACGTGCGGGAGTTGCTCGATCAGGCGCCTGCCGGGGTCAGCCCATTGGTGCGACGCTCGCACGTCGAGCGCTTCGAGCAGCGGCAGCGGCGGCTGCGCTTCGGCGATGTGGTGCTGTTCCGCAGCGACTATTCCGACCGCTACTACCGCCCGTTTCCGGCGGGAACCCGGTTCATTGCCGACGCGGTGGACCGGAAGACGCCCGGTTATCCCGACCCGGATCCGGATTGCATGGAGCTCCTCGGCGGGCGGGGAGTGAAGAGCCTCGGCACCGACAGCCCCAGCATGGGGCCGCTCCCGGACCTGGCTGAGCCCACACACTATGCCGGGTTGAAATACGGGATGATCTGGACCGAAGGCGCCACCAACCTGGCCGCCCTTCCGCCCACCGGGGCGTTCTATTGTCTGCTGGGTCCGAAGCACGAAGGGGGCCCGTACGGCGCAGCCCGCGCGTTTTCCATCGCGGGAGGGGCGCTTCCCACGCGTTTGATCGAATCCGCGCGGCGGAAGCGTGCGGTAGACCTCTCGCCGACCCTGGCGCCCAATCTCCCCGTCACTTCCCCCGGCATCGGCGCGGGACAGCACCGGCAGGTCTATCTCAAGATCAACTTCCTCTACTCGGAATACCTGGATATGTGGCACCACACGCACCTGATGGATGCCATGACCGGGACTCATCTGGTTCCGCCCGCGTACTCTCTGCCGCCCAAAGGAGCGCGCCCGATCTACTCGTCTGAAGTTCGGGGTTGGCTGGCGGAGTATGAGGCAAAGTACGGGCCGCGAGGGGAGAGCGACCGGACTACGGAGCAGGTGCCAATCAACTGGACGTGCGGTCCGGCACGCATCGTGGATGTGCGGTCGTTGGTGGGCCGGGGAGAGCGGAGCGCAGGCCCCGCCTCGCCGGAGATCACGCCCGACCACCTGCGCGCCTTCGAACGCCGCAGTGGCGCGCTGAAGGCCGGAGACATCGTGCTGTTCCGCACCGGGCACCTCGATCGGCACTTCAAGCCGCAGCCGAACGATGCCGGCGTCTGGTCCGATCCGCTTTCCGGGAAGAGCGAGGGTTGGCCCGCGCCGGGGCCGGACGCGATCGTCTACCTGCACAGCAAGGGGATCCGGTGTGTTGGGTCCGACGCTCCCGATCTGGGAGGGGTGAATCCGAAACGGGCGCTGATGACCTACTGGGCGCTCGGCGGGCGCGACATGGCCGGGGTTGAGTTCCTGCACAACCTGGGGAAGGTGCCGGACGGAGCCTACTTCCTCTTCGCCGCGCTGAAGATCCGTAACTGCCACGGCGGTCCGGGCCGCGCCATCGCTCTGTTCTGATCGCCGGCACGGGCAACCCGCGCAGCTCACACCGCCGCGTTCCGTGCCGCGCAGCACACTGCGGGCCCGGAGCGCGGCCTACACGTTGTTCCTGTTCCGCCGGTGATGTCCTGTGCCCACACGCCGGCAGCCGCTGATTCGATTCTGCTGGCGGATTCCGTAGCTGCCGCCGAGAATCTGAGCCGGAGCAGGAGGAACAGATGAGCGGACGGGGGTTCTGGAACAAACACGCGGGGACGGGGCAGGCGGCAAGTCCGCCGGCTCAGGTTCCTCGCACCGACCGAGACGCGTACGAGCTCTTCTTTCCGGGCAAGCCCGGTGGGGGAGTGGCCCAATTCGCGGCGTACAACGCTCTCGTACAGACATTGGGGCAAACTCTCGAAGAGCGGTTTCGCAGCGCGTGGGTTGCCTGGGAGACGGCATGTTACTGGACCCCCGGCAATCGCGATGCGTATGCCTTACCTTCGCTCTTTGTCGCAGCCGGCGGCCGGCCCCCGGAGCCGACACAGAGCTACCGGCGTTGGGAGCACGGTCAGCTCCTGTTTGTCGTGGAAGTGGCGTCTCAACGCACACTCTCAAACGAGCGGGGCCCGCACCTGAGGCGCTACGAAGAGGGCCTGACCCCCTGCGAGCACCTCTACTTTGATCCGGCGCGCGACGCCCTGCGCCTGCATCGCCGGATGGGAGACGCCTACGTCGAGGCGCCGCCCGACCCGCTCGGCTGGATCTACAGCGAACAGCTCATGCTGTGGTTCGCGGCCGAAGGCCGCGGTCAACTCCGCATGTACGACCGGGATCGAAACCGCCTGTTGAGCCGCACCGAAGCCGACGCCCGGCGCCAGGAGTCGGCCCGGGCCGAGTCCGTGGCCACAGCCCGCCGGCTGCGGCAGGACCAGGTAGACGCTGCGGTCGCACAGCGCCGTACTGAGGTGCAGGCGCGCCTGGCATCCCTCGAAACCGAGGTCGGACGGCGTCGCACCGAGGCGCGCCTGTTCTCTGTCCCGCCCAGCGGGCCGGCGCTGCGCCTGCCCGGGCTCCGGCAGGTCGCGCCCCAAGCAGACGACGACGTAGCCGCTGCCCCGCGATAGGCGCCCGAGCCGCGTTCGTGCTGCGACTCGTCCGCGTGCTCAGACCCGGTCCCGGAAGCGGGACCGGGTCATCCGCCTTGCGGACAAGTCCGAAGCCACCTGTCCGCCCCGCCGGCGAATCCCCCGAAACCCCGAGTGCGAACACGACTCTCACTTGGCGGAGGCGGGGTGTTTCCCGTTGACACTGCGAGGGGAGATATGCTGACGATCTACGGCCGCAGCGGACCGGCGTGCCACGGGGTAAGCCGGCGCCGGATGCTGGAGGCGGGCGGCGCCGGACTGTTGGGTTTGTCCCTGGGCAACGTGCTCTCCGCCGAGGCGGCGGCGCCCCCGGGCAAGGTGCGGGCCCGGTCGGTCATTTTCCTTTTCTTGTTCGGCGGGCCGAGCCAGTTTGAGACGTTCGACATGAAGCCGGACGCCCCGACAACGATCCGGGGACCCTTCCGGCCGATTCCGTGCAAAACGCCCGACCTCCGGATCTGCGAGCACCTTCCGCGCCTTGCGGCCCTGTCGGATCGCTACACCGTGATCCGCAGCATGACCCACGACTTCAACGATCACAGCGGGGGCGGCCACTACATCCAGACCGGACGGCGCTGGCATGTACCGATCGGGGGGGGCTTCTCGCCGACCCCGAAGGACTGGCCTTCCGTCGGATCGGTGGTCGAGTACGTCACCCAGCGGCAGCCGGACGGCTTGAAGCGGGAACTCCCGGCGTATGCGGTTGTCCCGAACACACTGGGGCGCCTGCAGGAGAGCGGCCAGTATCCGCGGCCCGGAGAGCACGCCGGGTGGCTCGGCAAGCAGTACAATCCGCTCACCACGACGGTGGACAAGCGGAACCTTGAGGATAATCCGTACTGGCGCGACTGCACCGATGAGGAATTGACGTACCAGATTGCGGGGCAGGCATCGCGCAAGGAGATTCGTCTGGACCGCATCCGCGACCGGCGCTCGCTCCTGGAACAGTTCGACGCGGCGCGCACCGGACTGGACGGGGATCCGCTCGTGGCAGGATACGAGCGATTGCGGCAGCGGGCGCTGGCGATGGTGGCGTCCGAAAAGACGCGGCGGGCGCTGGACGTGAAGTCCGAACCGGCGGCCCTGCGCGATCGTTACGGACGGCACCTCTTCGGACAGTCCACATTGGTGGCGCGTCGCCTGGTGGAAGCCGGGGTCCGCTTCGTCACGGTTCACTACGACGCGTGCGATGGTTATAGCTGGGACTCGCACGTCCACAGCGATGACGTAAAGAGCCACCTTCTCCCGACGTTCGATCAGGCGTGCGGCACACTCATCGCGGATCTGGACGACCGGGGGATGCTGAACGACACGCTCGTGGTGGCCATCGGCGAGATGGGGCGCACGCCGAAGCCGACCGCCCGCTGGGGACGCAACCACTGGAGCACCCTGTTCCCGGCATTGCTGGCCGGCGGTGGCGTACGGCGCGGCGCGCTGTACGGGCGGTCGGACGAGAACGGCGAGTACGTCGCCGAGAACCCGGTGACGCCCGAGGATCTGGCGGCAACGCTTTACTACGCATTGGGCATCGACCCCGAACTGGAGGTGCTGGACGCGCAGGCTCGCCCAGTGCGACTGGTCGAAGGTGGGCATCCCGTGATGGATCTGTTCGGATCCTGAGCGACGCCGTTCGGGGAGTTCGTCCGGAACCCCCACCGCCTCACACGGGTCTAATCCAGGCATTAGGCCTTCCTGACACGCACCGTGTGCATCCGGAAGGCCCAATGCGATCGAGGAAAAGAGTGATCCGAATGAGGAAGCCGCAGTTCATTTTGCTGGCGGTCACGGTGCCTGCAGTACTTGTGGGACTGGCGACGCTGGGCGTCAGTCGTCTGATCGGTGGCCTGGCGGCGCTCCCATCGCAGGTTTTTCGCAATCCGTTTGCGCTGACGGCGCAGCCCCCGGTGTCCGGAACTGTCGTGCTGAGCCAGGTCCAGCACCTGCAGCGCCTGGAGACGTGCCGGTACAACGGCAGCGTGATCGTCAAGGGTGAAACGCGCGGGGTACTCCCGATCTGGCTCACCGGGGATCGCTTGCTGTTCGTTGGGTATGGCGAGGTCGTGGCGGGGCTCGACCTGACGCGGCTGCACCCGGCGGACGTGCAGGTGGACGGCGCCGAGGTGACACTCCGCCTTCCGCCCGCCGAGATTCTCACCACGCGGCTCGACAACCAGCGCTCGGAAGCGTATGAACGGCGGACAGGAGTCTTCACCGGCCCGGACCTTGGGCTGGAGTCTCGCGTGCGCGTCGAAGCGGAAACACGCATCCAGGCCGCAGCGCTCGCGGACGGCGTGCTGGATACCGCCGCCGCAGGCGCCCGCGCCTCACTACGGCGGCATCTGAGCGCGCTTGGCTTCCGAACGGTGCGTTTCCTCTAAGGGAGCCCGGCAGACTCAACTATCCCAACCGGACGGAATTACCCCGGGATCGTCCCCCCATCACACTCCCACCCCGTACCCGAGCCACGCGCGTAAGCAAGTGGACCCACCTCTCGCCCACGGACCCCGTTCCCGAGCCACGCTCAGGCGGGATGACTAAGGGCCCGCGCAGTAATAACTGAATCAATGGTAAGGTTTCTGCCGGATGCGGAGTTGACAGGTGTGATTCACTTAAAGGATGACCACCGCGGACCAGATCCGGGACAAGTATACGGTACTGGGCCCCTTGCTGAACGAACGGCAGTGTCGCCTCTGGGCTGCCGCGGAGGCGCGATCGCTCGGTCGGGGGGGGGTGACTTTAGTCGCCGAGGCCACGGGAGTTTCTCGGAAACGCATTCAGGCGGGGCTCCAAGAACTCGCGGGCCGCGAGGGGAGCGTCCCGGCCGGCGCCAAGTCCCGACGGGAGCGGATCCGCCGACCTGGAGCGGGCCGACCGGCCCTCGGCCTCCGGGACCCGGGTCTTTCCGGCGCGCTGGAAGCACTGGTGGCCCCCGCCACCCGCGGCGACCCGATGTCCCCGCTGCGTTGGACCAGTAAGAGCACCGCGAAACTGGCGGCGGAGTTGACCGCACAGGGCCATCCGGTGAGCGCCCGTACGGTGGCCGCGATGCTCAAAGAACTCGAGTATAGCCTCCAAGGCATGAGGAAGACCACGGAAGGTAACCAGCACTCCGACCGGGACGCCCAATTCCAGCATATCAGTGAGCGGAGCGCCGATTTCCAGCGACGGGCGCAGCCCGTGATTTCGGTGGACACCAAGAAGAAGGAGTTGCTCGGCGAGTTCCACAATCGGGGTCGGGAGTGGCAACCAGAGGGGCAACCGGTGCCCGCTCGGTGTCATGATTTCCCGGATCGCGAGTTGGGTAAGGTGATCCCGCACGGGGTATACGACCCGACGGCCAACGCGGGCTGGGTGAGCGTGGGGACCGATCACGACACTTCGGCCTTCGCGGTCCACTCCATCCGGGGCTGGTGGACGCAAATGGGGCTGGCACGGTATCCCCAGGCGACGGAACTACTGATCACCGCCGACGGGGGAGGAAGCAACGACAGCCGCCGCCGCCAATGGAAGACGGAGCTACAACTGCTGGCGAACGCGACCGGGTTGGCGATCTCGGTCTGCCACTTCCCGCCGGGAACGAGCAAGTGGAACCAGATCGAGCACCGGATGTTCTGCCACATCACCCAGAATTGGCGCGGGCGGCCGCTGGTCAGTCACGAAGTGGTGGTGAACCTCATCGGCGCCACGACCACTCGGACCGGGCTGACGATCCATGCGGTGCTGGACCCCGAGAAGTACCCGACCAAGGTGCAGATTTCGGACGAGGAATTCGATGCCGTCCGGTTGGAGCGAGACGCTTTCCACGGGGAATGGAACTACACGATCCACCCTTCCAGCTAGCCAGGAAATGGATCGTTAATTATTGCGCGGGTCCTAATTCTGCCTGGCTCCCTAACCGGGCGCGGCGGGCGCTATCCAGTCAGTTTGCGGAGCGGCTCGGCGTCGGGAACGAGCGCGATCGGTCGCTGCTGCAGATCCGTGAAGAGGGTGGATGGCTGAATCCCCAGGGCATGGTACAGCGTCGCGATCATCTCGCGCACCCGTACCGGTTCCTCGGCGGCGACTGATCCGGTGGAATCGGTGGCGCCGATTACCTGCCCCATGCGCAGCCCCCCTCCTGCCAGCACGGCCGACATCACCTGCGGCCAGTGATCGCGCCCGGCCGACCCGTTCACGCGCGGAGTGCGCCCGAACTCCCCCCACATCACCACCAGCGTCTCGTCCTCGAGCCCGCGATCACGGAGGTCATCCAGCAGCGCGCGGAATGGGCGGTCCAGATTGGGCATCAGCCGCCGCAGGGCGGTGAAGTTTTGCTCATGGGTGTCCCACCCGCCGTACTCCAGCGACACGCACTGCACCCCCGCCTCGACCAGCCGTCGCGCCGCCAGAAACTGATCGTTGCTGTATCGCTTGCGGGTGGCTTCCGTCTCTTTGCTCACGTCCAGTGCAGTGTAGGTCGCGCTCGAGCTGACGACTTCCAGGGCCCGTCGCGTGAACGCATCGCGGGCCTCTACCTCTCCCGCCTCGGCCTCGGTCCGAAAACGGTTGACCCGCTCCAATACCTGGCGGCGGGAAGCGAGACGCGTCGCGGGAATCCGTAACTGGAGGTCCTGCTTTCCCGGCCCCTGGACGGTGAGCGGCTCGTGATTCGCCCCGAGGAACGCCGCCCCGAGCCCGGACTCGTAGTCCCGCCCCCGGAAGCTCACATAGGAGGGGAGCAGCGCGTTCGGCGCACCGTAGATCTTCGAAACGACGGCGCCCACCGAGGGATGATCGCCCTGTACCCGACGCTCGGTGAACCCGTAGCCCGTACACATGAGTGACGAGGCGTGCTCCTCCGGCAGCACCCGGCTGATGGACCGTACCAGCGTGAGCCGATCCATGATCTGCGCCTGGAGAGGGAAGAGCTCACCGATCCGGATCCCGTCCACCCGGGTCGGGATCGCGGTAAACTCGCCGCGGTACTCGGCCGGGGCATCCGGCTTCGGGTCGTACGTGTCCAGGTGAGAGGGACCGCCGCCGAGGTGGATCATCACGATGGATTTCGCGCGGCCCGTCGAGGGGGCAGCCTCTGCGCGCAACTGCAGCAGGTCCGCTAATCCGAACCCGGCCAGACCCAGCGCCCCGACCCGGAGAGTGTCCCGCCGCGTGATCCCCGTGCAGAGCCGGTATCCATCCCGTTGCCTGACTGCCATCGCGTCTGCCTCCCATCCGTCGAGGATGAAGATGATTCCCCATCACTCAGACGCACCGGCGCACCGGATCGTTACGTACTTCTTGCATGCATTGCGCGGCGCTCGTCATCACCCGCTACGGGACGGTCGGGTCGGTGATCGTGAAGTTCCGGCCCAGAGTCGCGGCGAGATCCGTCAGGTCGTAGTCCTGGAGGGCGCCGTGCACGAGGTGAGAGCGCACACCTGTGGGGGCATTGCTTTTCAGCACATCCTGCCACGAGCGGAGGGACCGGCTGACCCGCACCGAGGCGAACCACGCAGGAGCGACCGCAGCGGCGTGGAGGGCGGAGACCCCCGTTTCCCCCACCGCAACGAGGTGGAGCGGCAGCGCGCCCCCCTCATCGCGGAGGAGTCGCGCTGCCCGGAGGATCTCCTCCGCCCGCATCCCCACGAGCGAACGGGCCAGCAGGTAGGCGAGCGTAGCATCGCGCTCGCTGCTGCCGGCCGGTTCGCCGCGAGCGTTGCGCCCGCGGGTTTCGCCCAGGCTGCCCAGGTCGAGCGCGAGCACCCGAAAGCCCTCGCGGGCCCGCCGCTCGATTTCACCTCCAGATCCGGCCTCCTTCGCCTTGCCTTCCCCGTGCAGGTAGAGCACCAACCCTTTCGCCGGGCCGACCGCGGCGAAGTCCAGCGCGGGCAGGGAAAGACCGGGTTCCAGGTGCAGCAGGCGCTTGCGAATCTTCAAGTCGCCCCGCTCTGCGGAGCCCGCCTCGTCCGCTGCGGGAGCTGTGAGCTGTGCCGCGGGACGAATCCCGGCCCGCCGCCGGACGATCTCTTGCCGTTCGGTCGGCGTCGCGCCGGTCCAACGCCGGCGGCGCGCGCCGGAGATCGCCTCCGCCTCCGCACGATTCAGGTCAAAGACCGTGCGCTCGTTGTCCATCAGGATCACCTGGCCCCGGGGCGTACACTGCAACTCGGCGTCTGTGAAGATCGGGAAGTCCGGCTCGGTGACGGCATCATCCTTGCCCAGGAGCCACCGGCGCATCCACCGGGTGGCCGCCACCCGCAGGTTGCGTGTAAAGCCGTGCGTGTCATCCGTCTCTGCAAGATCCATCCGTTCGGGGAAACCGAGCCGCCCGTAGATCCTCTTCGCCTGCCGGTACGTCTGCCACGCGCCGCTGATGTCGAAGAAGTCGCGGGTGGCCACACACATCAGCGTGGGCTGCGGGGCGTGCATCAGGGCGTAGTCGGCATGGTCCATCCCGAAGGCGATCTGTCCGTAGATGTTCTGTTCCGGGTCCTGCGGGCCGATGGTTTCGAGGAGGCGGCGAAACGTGGTCAGATAGCACCCCGGTGCGGCAGCCACAATGCGTGGGTCCAGCGCCATCAGATAGGAGGTCTGCGTGCCGCCGCCCGAGTTGCCCGTGCAGCCCAGGCGCTTTGCGTCCACCTCCGGGCGCGACGCCAGGTAGTCGAGCCCACGCATCCCGTCCCAGACCATCGTGGTAGCGACATTCCGTCCCAACAGGATCGCGCCCGGCGCGACCAGCGCATGCTCGGTCGTGGGCCCGAACCGTCCCTTCCCGGCATCGTCCAGCACCTGTTTCCGCTCACCCTGCCCGATCGGGTCGAAGCAGAGCACGGCCATTCCATTCCGGGCCAGCAAGATGCAGGCCCGCTGGTACGCCTCGGCAGCCTTCCCGTTCTCGCTGTGGCCACAGGGGAACAACACGCCCGGATAGGGTGGTGGAGTGCTCGGGAGGTAGAGCGCCGCGGACACGTGGAATCCGGGCAGGCTCTCGTAGAGCACCTTCTCCACGTGGAATCCCTCGCCCTGGAGGCGCCCGGTGACCCGGGCGTTCAGCGGGGTCCGCGCGGGCCACGGCCCGAGTTGCTGGTGGAAGTAATCGCGGGTCCGCGCCTGCCAGGCCCGCACATCCTCGGGCGTCTTCACCGCCTCGTAGCGTTTCTCGCGGTCGTCGGCGGCTGCGTAGGCAAGGCGCTTCAGGTGTGTCTCCAGCATGCCCGGCGCGGCGGCGACCGTCGCCGGACGCGGCAGCACCTCCAGCGACTCCTGCGCCCCGTCGGTGCTCATCGTCCCCATCACCAGGAGTCCAGCCCCCATCGCTATGATATGCCCTCGACGCATTCTGTTTTCTCCCACCACCCGTCGCCGCCATGCACGGTTTCGCGGCATCGCAGTGAGTTCCTTCCGCGTCCGGCACGATCCGAACGCCGATTTCAGCATGCTTGATCCGCACGAGGGGCGCCCGGCCGCATCCGGCCCGGATTCGCATCGTCCGACAGGCCGGCGGCATAGCACAGGCACGCCGCCCTCCACCGCGAAGCGCCCCGGCGCCAACTTCCCCCGCGCCACTGGTCACCACCGTGCCGATGGGTGATAATCCTGCGTGCGATCGCCCACCAGGCACCCACCGGGCGCCTGAGCAGTTGTTACCGGGCGTCGGAAAGCCCATGCGCCTCAGCGGAACCATCAAGTCCTGGAACGACGACCGCGGCTTCGGTTTCATCCAGCCGGCACAGGGAGGTCGAGACGTGTTTTTTCACATCAAGGCCTTCCGGGAAGGCGGCGAACGGCCGCTGGTGGGTCAGGAGGTCACTTTCGACGTGGAGGTGACCCCCGACGGCAAGCAGCGCGCCCGGTCGGTGGCGCTCGCCGGGTCGCCGCCACCGGGCGCGCGCAGCCGGAGGTCAGGCCTCAGGCCGTGGGACGCCGCGAGCGCGGTTTGCCTGCCGGCGTTCCTTCTGATCTACTGTGTGGCCACGCTCGCCTGGCGCGTGCCCGCGTGGGTCGCCGGCCTGTATGTGGTCGCGAGCCTCGCCGCGTTTTCCCTGTACGCCTCCGACAAATCCGCCGCAGGCAGAGGCAGTTGGCGGATCTCGGAGTCCACACTGCTGATGGTGGGATTGGTGGGCGGATGGCCCGGCGCCATCATTGCACAGCAGACGCTGCGGCACAAGTCGAGCAAGGCATCGTTTCGCGTGCAGTTCTGGGGTACCGTCGTCCTCAACGTGCTTGCCTTCCTGATAGCCGTGTCTCCGGCGGGCCAGGCCATGCTCCGCGATTGGCTCCACACGCCATCCGCGCATCCGGCGCGGAACGCCGCCCCGCGTTGAAGTGCGCTGCAGTGACGCCGCCCCCGGTTTGAAACGATACGCCGGGGCAAAATCCCGGGGCCATTGCAGCGGAGACCGGTTCAAACCGGTTCGGGCACGACGCAGTACGGGAGGACCAGAGGCAGGCTTCTCTACGGGAAGCGGCGCATCATGGCCCAGTCCAGGGGGGAGCCCACACGCGGGTCGTAGCCCGGATCGTCGGTGCCGACCACCTGCCCCTGGCGGTTCACCCAGTAGTACTGGTGCGTGTTCGGCAACTCAACGGCCCGGCCCTCGAACGGATTGGTGTAGGTGGCCACGCCCCCGAGGTTTTCGCGGAAGTGGAAGTTCTGCCGGTCCTGGGACTCCCAGCGCTGATCGGTTGTCTGCTGCTGGAGGTTCTGGATGTAGTCGTTCACCTCCCGAGCGCGCCGGCCCAATTCGATGGAGTTCTGCAGGTTCTGGGCGGCGACCATCCCCGCCATGAAGGTCTGCGGGCCGGCGGGCGCCACCTGAGCCGCGACCTGGGGCAGCCAGCCGCTGTAGGCGTGCCACACCTCGGTTCGGGAGGCAGCAAGTGTCATGGAAGCATTGCACTGCCCGTACCCGTGTGCTACATCACTCCGCGCGATCCCCCGGCACGGGATTCCGTTCGTCGCGTACGTGAGCTCGAACAGCGCCGACTGGGCACAGCCGGCCGCCGGTGGGATGGGCTGACCGCTCAGGAAGTGCAGGTCGTACATCGAGTGCATGTGCAGCGCGTACCCCACGAACTGGTCGGGAGTGAACGGCTGCAGCATCCCGACGAGGCCCACGCACATGATTGCGGCCGCCTGATCCGGTGACGAGAGGCAGATGAGGTTGGAGTTCTCCTGCACGCCCCAGCCCGCGGGCAGCGCGAAGACGAAGTATTGTCCCTGCTGATTGCGGACAGGGAGCGGGGGTGCAGTGGAGTGCATGGTGCCGTAGAGGAGTGTGCGGGTCGTGCAGGAGGGCCCAGGCGCCGCAGTTGATTGGCTCCGCGCCGCCTGCTTACTTCTTCGCCTCCCGGACGAACGGCCGGGAGGTGCCGAGACGCGGGTCCTCGCCCCGGATGCGGCAGCGGCGAGTGATTTCCTCGCGCGACTCGAGCGGGAACTCGTGCGGCCGATAGGCGGCGCCGGCACGCACTGTGGCTTCGACTTGCAGCTTGCGGTCCCACGTCCGGGCGGCTCCGTGAGTGTCGAGCAGCTCCACCGGTGCGTCGCACACGCGAAACACAGCCAGATCCGCCGGCGCGCCGACCACGAGAGCGCCCAGGTCCGGGCGTCCGATGGCGCGCGCCGGGGTGGTGGTGGCCAGCTCGATCACCTTCTCCAGCGGCAGCCCGAGGTACAGGAACTTCGTCAGCGTGGTTTGCATGTCGAATAACGGGCCGTAGACGTTGTAAGCGTGGAGGTCGGTGGAGATCACGTCCGGCAGGAAACCCGCCTCCAGGGCAGCCTCGGCAATCTCCCAGCGAAAACTCCCGCCGCCGTGACCCACATCCATCACCACGCCCTTCTGCCGGGCATCCACCACCTCGGGGAGCAGGCGACCCCGTGAGTCGGTCAGGTTCTCGCCCTCCGCGCCGCGGCCCTGGTAGCAGTGGGTGATGATGTCGCCGGGCCGCAGGGGCGCCAGCACATCCGCGAGCGGGATGCCCGCGGCGATGTGACACATCAGCGGCGAGCCGGCAATCTCCGCCGCCTCAATGGCCAGGTGCAGCGGCTTCGTGCCGTGCTTGCCCACCTGAACCTCTCCCTGCCGCACCTTCACTCCCACGACCATATCCCGGTTCTCGGCCACGTTTTCGCCCACGGTGCGTGGGTGGAGGTGTGAGAGGTCCTCGCACTCGTTTACCCAGGCGTTGACCAATCCGACGCCGGAAATGTGCAGGAAGCAGAGCGCCCGCACCGTTGAGCGCTCGTGGATGAGCCAGCGGAACCCCTGGAGCATCGTCCACCCGGGGCTGCCGGCATCCACCACGGTCGTGACGCCGGACCGCAGGCAGGGGGGATCAGGGAAGATCCCCCAGGAGGTGACCCCCGCATAAACGTGCGCGTGGATATCAATGAATCCCGGCGAGATGTAGGCGTCACCGAAATCCTCGCGCGCCCGGGTGGGTTGGCCGGCCAGATCGGCGGCAATGGCAGCGATCTGGCCGTCACGGATTCCGATCTCCCCGGGCCCATTCCAACCCTGCGCGGGGTCCAGCACGTGGCCACGCACGACCAGATCGAACGGCACATCGGGATGCGACATCGTGGAACCTCAGGCCAGGGGACCGAGAACGGGCTCCGCGGGTGCTGAGGGGCCATCCCCGGCAGGGGACGACCGGCAGCAACCACGCGCGTGCGCCGGGGAGGGAAACGGGCTCTGCTCGACGTTCTGCACGAGATCCGGCCGGTCCTTCTCGAATTCCCCAATGCACCCCGGCCGGATCCGCGCCGTCGTGAGAGGGACGGCGTGCCCCGCATTGCTGTGCGCCGAGTGCGCATTCGACGTGGCGCCGGTCGTTGGTCACGGGCCACTGTCCCCCTCTACCTCACCCCAGGTCGGAGCCCGCACCGCCAGGATCCGGCGGCGCGAAAGGCAATGCCGGGGAAAGGGCTGCCAAACAGCGGGGGATCATCTCCCTCCCCCGGCTCCACTACGGAGAGAATCGGGTGGAAGTGTCGCGGCCGAAGCGCGCCGTCGAGCGGGAAATCAAGCCATCACTCGTCCGCCGCCTATCGGCCGGTGAAAAACGCGCCGCGCAAACCTGCCGGGTGCATGGGCTCGCGGCGACGTTACGGCAGCGCCGGTAACAGCAACAGGCGCAACACGGGAAGGACCCGTCGCCGGATGGGTCTACGACTGCCGGACACCCGTGGCGCCGCCATCTACCGTGAGGCTCGCTTGTTTGACGGCGGGCTCGCAGCTACCGCTCCAGCAACCCGCCCCAGTTCTCTACATCCAGCAGCCGCAGGGCCAGCCGCCGCAGCTCCTGCTCATCCGTGATTCGCTCCAGGCGTCCCAGGACCGGTGCGTCCGGCTGCCCGAACCACTTGGTGCCCTGCGCCACCACCAGTCCCCGCGCCTCGTCCACGCGCGCCTCCGCCTTCCAGTTCTCCACCAACGCCGAGCGCATCTCGTTCCATCCCTTCAGGCCCGCTTCCCAGACCGTCTTGTTCCGCGCCAGTTCTGCGAACACCAGCGCCGGATCCCGGTAGTTTGCCCGCAGCACCCCCGACCGCTCCGTCGCCGCCACCCGTTTCCACTCCTCTACTGCAGCCGGGTCGCCGCCGGCGTGCGTCAGGGGGATGAACCCCAGCAGGACGCGCGCGCGTACCTACCCGAGGCGATCTCCGTGAGCAGGGTCGGAGCGCTTTCCGCCGCCATGTTCCGCACGGCGATCCCAAACTGCAGGCAGACCCGCGCCCCGCGCCATCCCGGGGAGACTGCACCACGGGCCCCGGAACCTGGGTTTGCCGGTCAGGTTCACCAGTCCGGCCAGGAAACCATAGGGCGGCAGGCGGCCCCGCCCTTTGCGCAGTTGTTGGGCGAGGCGCCCGATGTACTCCCCCAGCCGACCACACATATCGGGGTCGGGTTGGGCCTGAAACTCCACCGGGCAGGCGGCGCACCACCGGGGCTGGGCCGGATCCGCGAGTTCGGCCACGGTGTCGCAGGTGCGCTCGGGGTCGCCGGGGAAGGGGACGCTACGAGTATCCAGCCATCGCCACGAAAGCCGATGCCCGGGGTTGGGTGATCACCTATGGCTACGACCGCCTGGCCCGACCGGAAACGGCGCTCTATCGCGATGGCAAGCGGTGGACCCAGAACTACGACACCAGCGGCCGGCTCATCGAGATTGCGGACCCGCTGGGGCGGTGGACGATCGCCTACGACATCGCCGGCCAGGTGGCCGCGGTGAACGGTCCGAGCCATCCGAACACGCAGCCCATGAGCAACGTCTACGACGCCATCGGGCAGCGCTCCGAGCTGGCCGACTGGTTCGGACGGGTGACCGCGGTGTACGACGGCGTGGGGGCGCAGGTGGTGCTCGTCGATCCGACCGCGAAACGGACCTCCGCGACCTACGACGCGGCCGGGCAAGTGGTCCGGCAGGTGAACCGGGACGGTTCCGTCACGACCGTTACCTACGATAGCGCCGGCCGGCAGACCGGCCTCCAGCATTGCGACGCGGCGGGGAACCAGTTGGACCTGGCGCTGCTGGCCTACGACGCGGCGGGGAACCCGCTGCTGAAGGTGACCGCCGACGGGCCGCACACGATGACCTACGACGCCGGAAACCAGCTCCTCTCCGAGTACCACCCGCTGGCCGGGGTCAAGACCTGGACGTTCGATCCCGCCGGGAACCGGCTCTCCCAGGACTTCACGCAGGAGGGGGGGCGCTCGCTGACGAACTGGCTGTATGACTTGGCGGATCAGCTCGTCACGGAAACGACGGGCGCGGCGGTGACGACCTACACGTTCGACGGGGCGGGCAACCAGTATCTGGAAGCAGCGCTCGGCGGGGTGACCAGCAACACCTGGGACAGCGAGAACCGGCTGATCGCGGTCGTGCTGCCCAACGGGATCCGAAACACGATGAGCTACCGGACGGACGGACGGCGCCATCGCCTGACGGATACGGAAGGCGACAAGCAGATGGTCTGGGACAGCCAGGGCACGAGCGGCTACGGCGACCTGCTGGAGGAGCGGATATGACGCTGCACAGGACTGTGACACGAACGAGGGCCCTGCGATGAGCACCACAGCACTCCGACGCTATTTTCGCGGCGCCACCCTGGTCGCGATGCAAGACGTGGCGGCGAACACGCGGA
>SYMT01000341.1 GCA_005805375.1 Actinomycetota bacterium | reverse complement strand
CACGGTGCTGATCCTTGGAGAGAGCGGCTCCGGCAAGGAACTGGTGGCCCGAGCAATCCACACCCGGAGTTCGCGCGCGCGCGCCAAGTTCGTGGCGGTCTCCTGTGCGGCACTGCCGACCGAACTGCTGGAGAGCGAGCTTTTCGGCCACGAAACGGGCGCCTTTACCGGCGCTAACTACCAGCGACTCGGTCGCTTCGAACTGGCCCACGGAGGCACGCTCTTCCTGGACGAGATCGGTGACATCAGCCAGAATGTACAGGCGAAATTGCTGCGCGTGCTGCAGGAACGGGAGATTGACCGCGTGGGGGGGACCCGCCCCATCCCGGTGGATGTCCGTCTTGTTTCGGCGACGAACCGAGATCTGCCGACCGCCATCGCCGGGGGCGACTTTCGCGCCGACCTGTTTTACCGTTTGAATGTCATTGAGATCCGGTTACCCCCACTCCGAGAACGGCGCGGCGACATCCGCCTGCTGGCCCGGCACGTACTGGCCCGCCTGAATGCGCGGGATCGGCGCAACATCCACGACGTCTCCGACGCGGCCTGGGAGGCGCTGGAGGCATACGACTGGCCCGGCAACGTCCGGGAACTCGAACACGCGCTGGAAGCGGCCTTTGTTCTGGCTCCCGAGGGGACCACCAGGCTCACTGCGGCGCAACTGCCGGCTCCGGTGCGGCGGCCGGTCCGGTCTGTTCCGCCCCCCGCAGACGAAGCCGCCCCCGTGAGCCTGGCGGATCGCCTGGCCGCGGTGGAGCGAGAACTGCTGCTGGAAGCCCTACACCTTTACCGGTGGAACCTTGCGGCAGCGGCGGGGGCGCTGCAAGTTTCTCCATCCACCGCCGCATATCTCGTGCGTAAGCACCGCCTTGTGCAGGACCAGCAGGCGTAAAAACGGCATAGAATGAAAGAGAGCTTTCCAGGCAGCGGGGGAATTGACTCTCGAGCTGCCATGCCAGGATCGGACCGGCGTGTTGCTCCCGCGCCTTCCGGAGGATCACCAGGGATGAGGACGACCTTTCTCGGTATCACCGCCCTCGCCGCCGTGCTTTGCGCCGGCCGCGCGGGCGCTGCCCCTGCGGTAACGGGCGACTACGTCGAATCCCGTTCCGCGAACGTTTTTGTCGGCGCCTGCCACCACGAAGGCGAGGTCCAGACAGCGGGACGGAATGCGCTGCTGGCGTGGAACATCACCCAGGGCGAGTTCCAGGGCGTCTCCCTGCAGGGCGTCCAGGCAGTTGCTGTGCTGGCGGCCGACCGTCATCTGGAACTCGCCGACGCGCAGCGCCGCTCGGTCATCTACATCAGCGAGAACGCCACTCCCGCCCAGCGAGAGGCACTGACCACGCTATTGCGCCAGCGGGCGGGCGCCGCGTTGGGCACCGTCGTGGGTGTCAAGACTGCACCGATCCGGTTCGATGCCGCCGGCGATTTGTATCGGGTCAACGTGGCGGGCGTTGCCAATATGAAGATCCGGAAGCAGACGCAGTCCCTCTGCTGCAAGCAGCCGTACGAAGTCTGGGGCAAGCCTTTCGTCTCCGTGCGTGACGCGAAGACCGGATACTGTATCGGCGCCGAATTCCGTGACAGCGGGATGTTTCAAAGCTGGAGCGCAACGGATCAGAACAACGCCTTCTTTGGGCGGTTCTCCTTGTAGGCCGGCCGCGGAGGACTTTCGCCGAGTCTCCTCCTTCGAACACTAATGCAGATGCCGGCGTTGCCGGAGGCCGTCGTGGTTGCACGACGGCCTTTGCTGTGCGTGGCTCCGGCTCCCGTCGAACACTCGTTCAACCTGCCCGGCGCCGTCTCACCCACACAAAAATTATTTCGAACTCTCCCCACGCCAGACGACACTGATCCATTCGGCACCCTGTAAGCGGACAGGCTCCCTCTCCTCTCTACACTCTGATGGACGACTTTCGGCTCGTTTCGCGCTTTCAACAGGGAGACGAGGGAGCGTTCGACCAACTGGTTGAACGCCATCGCCGCCGCGTCCACAGCCTTGCCGGGCGTCTCACTTCACCCGCGGAGGCCGAGGACCTGGCGCAGGAGATCTTCATCGCTGCCTACCGCGCTCTGCCCGGATTCCGCGGGGATGCTGCCTTCAGTACGTGGCTCTACCGGATTGCTGTTCATCTTTGCTCCCGGCACCTCCGCCGGCGACGGCTTGTCGTCGAGGAACTGGACGAACTGTGGCCCGATGACCGTCGCGAACACGACCCGGAGCATATGGCGCTGAACGAAGAGCTGCAGCGGCGCGTGCGGGCCGCGATTCTCCAGTTGCCGTTCAAGCTGCGTGTCGTCGTCGTGCTGCGCGACATGCACGGCCTCAGCTACGACGAGATCGCCCAGGTAGCCGGCTGCCCCCTGGGCACGGTGCGCAGTCGCCTGCACTACGCCACTCAGCGGTTGGAGACTCTGCTCCGCCCGTACGTCGAGGCGGGATAAGGAACCCACCGTGCCCCCCACAAGCCAATGCCATTCCATCGAGCCGCGTCTGCGGACGCTGGTGGACGGGGAACTGCACCCGGGTGAAGCCCGCATGGTGCTCGCTCACCTGGAAGCCTGCGCCCCCTGCCGCCACGCCCACGCGCGGATCGTAGCGGTGGTGCAGACGCTCCAGCAGCTGCCGCTGACTGAACCACCCGCGCACTTTACCCCCGCCCTCCACGTCCGCCTGGAGTCCCATCGCCGGGCCCGGGCGCGCCGTCTCCGCTCTCCGCACGTCCGTCTCGCCGCACTCCTGACCCGACCGCCTTCACATCTGCGCTGGGTCGGTGGCGCAGCAGCAGCCGTCGGCCTCGGCATCGTGCCGGCGCTTCTGCTCCCACGGCCGCTCGACGCCGCGGAAATCGCGCGCCGCACCGGACTTTCCTGGCGGCAGGTCCGCAACTACGGGTGCGTATTCCGCAGCGAAGGCAGGTATTTGGGGCGGCCCCGGGTGTTTCGCCAGCGCCAGTTCTTTCGCCCCCCCGGAGAATTTCGCCTGGACACAAGCCAGGACTACCGGCTCACCACCTTCGTGGCGTCCGACCGCGTAGTTCATTACCTCCCGGGAGGAACCTGGCAAGGAAACGGCCCGCTCGTCCTCATGCGGTCGCGTGCCCCACGGGAGACAGGTCTGCCCTTCCCGTACGGCCTGCATCGAGGCGAGGACACCAATGTGAGCCTCGATTCGCTGGTGCGCCAGGTAACGTCCACGTCCGGGGCGCGCCTCGTGGGCCGCGAACGGGTGGGGGGGCAAGACTGCTACCGCCTTGCCTGCGTTACCCCGGGGCCCGGGTCCGGGCAACCGGAGGAACACGAGGTCTGGGTGGACTGTGAGACCTTTCTCCCCCGCCGCCTGCGCTGGTTCCGTAACGAAGACAACTGGATTGTAAGCGAAGCCACATATATTCAGGTCAACTACGCGTTACTTCCCGCCGGCACCTTTCAGTTCCAGGCGCCCGAAGGAGCGACGATCATTCGGGGAGACGTGGATCCGCACGTGTTCGCTTTGCCGTTTGATCCCCCACGCATTCCCGAATACGACACCGATCCCGCCGCCGCCGCCGCTGCCGAGGCCTGGCGCCGTCGCCATGACGTGCCCTTCCCCGTGCTGCTCCCGCGCTGGCTGCCACCGCACTTCCAGTTGGTGCGGGTCCGGCGCCAGACCGGGCGCTGGCTCGACGTCTACTGGCTCCGGCGGGACGGAGTCCGTACTTTCGGAGTGCTCAAACTCGTGGAACAGGCGGCCGGCGCCGGCGTTCCAACCGGAGAACCGGTTCGCGTGGGGACTGGCAGGGGCGCACCGCAGGGCTGGTTGGTGCGCCTCGAAACGCCGTATCGTCACGCCGCCCTTACCTGGCAGCAGGGGAGAACTCGCTTTACGCTGAGTGGCGCCGGTCTGGACTCCGAGACGCTGGTGAAAATCGCCGTAAGCTTTCGTCCGGGAGCCCCCCTCCGTGCTGCACGCGGAGGGCCGGCGGCGCCGACCACCCCCGCCGCTCAATCAGCAGAGCCCGTCCCCGCATCCGACCCGGTGGCCGAATCGGCGAACCCCCCTGATCCGGCGCCCGTGCCGGTAGAACCCGAGGCCCCGCCGATGCTGCCGGAGATGCCGGACGACGGCGATGGACCACAGGACCAAAGGGAAGAAAAGAAGGATGCCGGCCCTGTTGCTGCTCACGCCTCCGCACCCACGGCGCCTCCCGATGCCGCTGCACGGTAGCCCGCAGTCCACTCAGTCCGCGGCGGGAGAGAGCCCGAGCTCTTCACGGGTGGCACGGGCCAACCCCCCAACAGTGCGCTGCCGCATGCGGTGCACATATTCCCGGTCAAAGGGATCGAGATCCCCGGCAATCTCGTAATGCAACGCGGCGCGCAGCGCAAACCCCATCCGGGCAAATGCGTCCGCGAGCAAACAGTGATAGGTCGCGCTCTGCGGCCGCAGGCGAATCGCCCGCTGAAAAATCACAACGGCATCCTCATTGCGCGCCACCAACGCATACGCCATCGCCAGTCGGACGCAATAGTAGTCATCAAATGGAGCATTGACCACGGCTTCTTCCAGTTCCACCACCCCTTCAACGATTCGGTCGCACTGGAGGTAGAGATCTCCGAGCCAGAAGCGGTAGAACCCGTCCCGAGGCGCCAAGCGGATCGCCTCGCGCAGCTCGCGGATGGCCTCTTCCGTCTTCCCGCTCTGGTGACAGGCGGCGGCCAGGCGGTAGCGGTAGAAGGGGTTGCGCGGCTCGAGATCCACCGCCTTCCGGTACAGAGTGATCGCTCCCTTCAGCTTGCCGAAGCGGCGATACACTTCCGCCAGCGAGAAGTGCGTGTCTGCGTGATAGGGATTCGCCTGGAGCGCCCGGCGATAGTGAGTTAGCGCCTGGCTGCTCTCCTCTGCGAAGAGGTAGGCGTCCCCCAGCCGCGTATGGTTTTCCGGATTGTCACCCTGCAGGCGCACCGCCTGTTTGTAGGCATCAATGGCCTCTTGCAGGCGGCCCTCAGCCGCCAGCGTATCTCCGTGCGACAGGCAGGCCGCCGCCATACTCGCCGCCTGCCCTCCCTCCGGGCCCGACCCACTCCCTGAGTGTGCGCTCCTCATCTCTTGCCGTCCGTTCAGCACGTTGTCCCGCTCTCCAGCAGGAGGGTCACCGGACCCGTACAGGTCAACTCGAGGCGCATTTCCGCGCCGAAACGCCCCGTTTCCACCCGAAGGCCGAGTGCGCGCAGGTGCGCACCGACGGCTTCGTAGAGTGCAAGCGCAGTCGCACCTCCAGCCGCCCGCGCATAGCTCGGGCGACGGCCCTTCCGTGTGTCACCGTACAGCGTGAACTGGCTCACTGCCAGGATGTCCCCTCCCACCTCCAGGACACTCCGGTCCATGCGTCCGTCCTCACCCGGAAAGATGCGGAGGTGAGCAATCTTCTCTGCTATATACACCGCATCGCCCGGGGAGTCATCCTGCCCGACGCCGACCAGAACCATCAGCCCGGGACCGATCGCCCCCACCCGCTCTTCCGCCACCCACACCGCCGCCTGCGCGACCCGCTGCACCACTGCCCGCACGTGCTCACCATCCCCGCCCTGCCGTCCGCCGGCCGGCCCCACTCTCCCGGCGGCATCCTCTGCTACGCCTTCGGCTCCGGCCTCGGGCACCTGACCCGCGCTCTCGCTCTCGCCCGCCGGCTGGCGCCCCTCACCCCTGCCCCGTTCGAGATACTCACCCACTCTCCCTTCCCCAACGACCCCCTCCCCGGTGTGGGGACACCTGGTTCCCGCAGCCCAATTCTCCCGGATGGAGAGCCGTCGGTGCGACTAACCCAGTTCCCGACGGCCTCGCCGGCAGAACTCGCAGACCGACTCATCGCCCATCTGCGCACCGCCCCTCCCGCCCTGCTCGTCGTGGACGCCTTCCCACGCGGGATTCTCGGGGAACTGCCCGGTGTCCTTCACCACGTTGCGTGCCCGCGTGTCCTCCTCGCGCGGCGGGTGCAACCCCGCTGGCTCTCCCACTGGGCGGCGTTCCGGGCGCAGCCCGAACCGTGGGATCTGGTACTGCAGGTCGAGCCGGGCGCCCCGGCTTTCGCCACTCGGCGAGCGGAACAGGTCGAGCCGGTGCTCATCCGCGACCGCACCGAACTGCCGTCGCGCCCGGAGGCCCGGCGGGGACTGGGGGTGGAGGGGGCAAAGCCGGTCGTCTGCGTCGTGAGCGGCGGCAGTGCAGATCGCAGCGACGCCGTGCTGGCCCTCACTCGTACCGCACTCCAGCGCGCCGGAGTACAGGCACGGCTCATCCACGCCGCTCGGGCGACGCCCGGCCGGCTGTTTCCGCCGTCCTGGCCCCTGATGGAATGGCTTCCAGCGCTGGATCTCGTGATCGGCGAAGCCGGGTACCATCTGGCGCACGAAACAGCGCTGACCGGCACACCGGCATTGTTCCTCCCCGCATGCCGCCGGTATGACGATCCGAACGGACGTGCCGGCAACCGCCTCGTCCGGTCTCCGGACGATTTCGAGGCCCGGATCCGCGCCATCCTGGAACCGGGAGACGGAATTCACGGACCGGGAGCGGGAGACGGGTTCTCTGCCTTCCCACCCGTCACTTCCGGCGACGGCGGAGCCGCTCGGGCCGCACAGTTGGTCGCGGAACTCCTGTGACGCTAATGCGGGGATAGGAGATGGGGGATCGGGGAGACACGACCGGAGGCGCGAGACGTTCGCCAATTCGGTCCTCAGCGAGCCTCTGCGCCTGCAGCGGTGCATCTCCACCTTCGCCAAGCGCCACTCGCCGCCGCGACCACTTGCTGCGCCCCAGGGGCGCCCAGCGTGGGTCGGGTACGTGGGGCACTCGCGCTATCCCGGCCGGGCGCCGGCGAAGCGAAACTCCGCTTCGGCGAAGCGCACGATGTCCCCACGGCGCAGACAGCGGCGGCCGCGGACTCGCCGGCCGTTCACGTAGGTGCCGTTCGCGCTGCCCAAATCGCGAATCACGAACTGGTCCCCTTGTGCTTCAATTTCCGCCTGCCGGTGGGAGACATGGGGGCTGTCCACCTTCACGTCGGAGTCCACCGAGCGGCCGATGCGCGTGCGCCGGTCGGAGACCCACAGCGGCGGCAACTCTGCCCGCGCATCGGCGGTGCGTGTGGACCCACGGTTCGCCTGAGCCCACACCAGGAAACCAGCCGCCACAGCGACCAGTGCTCCCACAGCGACCGCAAGGGCGAGCGCGGGTGAGGCGCCGCGTCCGGCACCGGCGGACACACTTTCGGCCTGTTCCGGCGAGCGGGGCACAGTGACCAGGAGGCTCCCGGGACCCGGCGCCTGATACCAGACCCGGGCCGTACCAGGCCCTCCCAACCAGTCCAGACGCACCTCGCGCCGAGTTCCATCCGCCACTGGTCGCGGGCTGTCATAGCGAATACGCACCTCGCGCCGCAATTGCTCGCCCAACCGCACGTACAAACGGTCCAGATCTCCCGGGGTGGGCGCCACAAGGCACACTCCCCCGGTCGCCGCCGCCAGACGCTCCATCACTCCTGTTTCGGCATCGGCGCCGAGGGCGATCATGCAGAGAGACACCCCACCGGCCCGTGCGGCAGCCACCACGCGCTCAACCGAAATCCGGCTGCTCAGGTCCCGTCCATCGGTCAACGCCACGACCACACGCCGCGCCTCCGCCCGGGCGCGGCCCCGACCACCTCGCTGTCCGGCCGCAGCCGGCGCCCCCGGTCCGCCCGCGTTCTCCACCAAAGAGCCCTCCAACGTGGGGCTCACCTCGACGATCGCCCAGTACACGGCATCCAGAAATGTCGTGGTGGTTCCATTTGCCTCCGTGTGCGCCACAACCTGGTCCAGCCACGCCCGGTCGGCATCCAGGGGAGCATCCAGCGTGGCCCCATCTCCGAACGAGATGAGGGCCGCCCGATCTAAGGCGCCCAGGCGACGCAGGAAGACGCGGGCCGCTTCCCGCGCGTAGGCGATCTTTCCGCCCTCCCGCATGCTCAAGCTGCGATCCAGCGCCAGACAGATATCCATCGGACCCTGTCGCGTTTCCAGTTGAAACCGCGGCACCGGCCGTTCGTCCTCCCACAGCCGAAATGCCCGTCCCTCCATCCCGCCCACCGCCGCCCCCCCGGCTCCGCTCGGGAGCGCATACAGCGTTACCTCGGGGAACCGCGCTGCATTCGGTTGGGCCACCCGCAAAGCGGTCTCTGCCTGGGCGCCCGCGGCGCCCAGGCAGAGCAGCAAGAAGGCGCCGCAGACGCACATCGCGCGTGTCGCGCACCATTCGCGCAGCACACCAAACGGATGTACCCATCCCCGCAGAGCGAGTTGTGAGCAGCAGGCAGCGAGTAGATCGGGGCGGGCCATGGGAAGCAGGTAAAGGGCGGTGAGCAGTGACTAAAACAGACGGTTTTCTCCTACCGCCTGTTTCCTCTCGTCTATTCTCCTCTGTGATTTCACTCGCGGCAGTTGTGTCACGGAAATCACCGGCGATGCGCCTCCGGGCTCAACGGAAAACAATCTTCCGGCTCGCCGCGAGCCCGCATGCACTGAAGTCTGGAGGCGCCGGTATCGGACGACTCCGCATCTTCCGTGCTTGGGCAGGCAGCAGACTGCCGGGCGGTGGACCCGGAGATTCAGGGCTTCGCCACATCCAGCGCGGCGGACCGGCCCGTCTGCTCGACACTCTTCCTTCCCGCGAACGGTGAGTAGTCGTCGCCCGGTTCGGGCTCGACGAACAGGGCCTTCGCACGTTCAAGGAACTGAGTCGCCGACTCCGCATCTCTCGCGAACGAGTGCGCCAGATCGAGACGCAGGCGATCAACCGGCTCCGGTGGGCGCTCTTGGAAGCGTGAAGCGCCGCCGCTCTGGGTTTCGGAAGCGTACGCGCGCCCGAAACCCGAAATTCGCGATGT
>SYMT01000340.1 GCA_005805375.1 Actinomycetota bacterium | reverse complement strand
GGCGTCAGCGCCCTCGTCGCAGTGATGGTGATCGGCAAGCGGCGAGGCTACCCGAACGACGAAATGCGGCCCCACAATCTGACGATGACCCTCCTCGGCACCGGGTTGCTCTGGTTCGGCTGGTACGGGTTCAACGGGGGGAGCGCACTTGAAGCCAACGGACTGGCGGTGACCGCTTTCGTCAATACTCACATTGCAGCGGCGGCGGCGATGATGGCGTGGCTGGCGGTCGAGTGGGCCAAGACCGGCAAGCCGACGGCATTGGGGGCTGCGTCGGGCGCCGTGGCGGGATTGGTCGGAATCACCCCGGCAGCGGGTTTTGTCAACCCGGTTGGTGCTATCCTCATCGGCGTGATCACCTCGATCATCTGCTACTTCGCGGTCATCTCCAAGGGCAAGCTGGGCTACGACGACAGTCTGGATACGTTCGGAGTCCACGGAGTGGGGGGAACGATCGGCGCCATCCTGACCGGTGTCTTCGCCACCAAGGTGGTCAACTCTGCAGGGCAAGATGGCTTGCTGGCAGGCAACCCGCAGCAGTTAGTCACCCAGATCATCGGAGTCGCCGCAACCTGGGTCTTCGCCGGAGGGGTGAGCTTCGTCCTGCTGAAGCTCATTGATAAAATGATTGGCCTTAGAGTTCCGCCGGGCGAAGAGCAATCGGGACTGGACGTGAGCCAACACGGCGAAGAGGGATATATTCTGTAGTGACGGACGGCTCGCCCCGGTGAGCCGTCTGCTCCCCAGGGAGAGCGAGGACCAGACGTGACAAAAATAGAAGTCATCATCCGGCCGGAACGGTTGGAAGAGTTACAGCACCAACTCGAAGAGATGGGGATCACGGGGATGACCGTGACGGAGGTGCGCGGCGCGGGTCGGCAGGCAGGCTATGTGGAGCGGTATCGCGGGCTGGAGTACCGGGTTCGTTTGCTTCCCAAGCTGAAAGTCGAAGTGGTCACCGGCGATGACCAGACGGAACAGGTGATCGAAACCATTCGACGCGCGTGCCTCACCGGTGAGGTGGGGGACGGCAAGATCTTCGTCTGGAAGCTTTCGGATGCGGTACGCATCCGAACCGGTGAACGCGGAAACGACGCGATCTAGGGTCATCCGGTCCCGCACCGGACACGCGAGCCGCGCACGGGACAATCCTGCTGCGCGGCCCGTCTGCCCAATGCACCCCGGTCGCGACGGTCGCCTGGGGGGTGCGACCATTCCGTCCGGCGCTGGCGAACCTTGCACCATGCCATCGGGAGCCAGTGCCCGACCCGGGCGCCCAGCGGTCAGACCTTGAGCAATTCGTCCCAGGTATCTACCGTAAACAGCCGCACTACCAGTTGTTCCAGCGCGTTCAGGTCGGTGACCGCGTCCAGATCCGCCACCTTGCGCGCCGGCGGTTCGCCCAGCTTCGCCCGCCCGGCGAGCATCACGATCTTGCGGGCCTCATTCAGATTCGCCTGCGCAGCAGCCGTCGCAGCCGCTTCCGCCTTCCACTGTTCCACGATAGGCGAGGTGAGCACATCCCACTCCTTCAGAGCATCTTGCCAGACCCTGGACCAGGGTTTCAGGTTGGCGAAAACTTGCGCCAACCCGCCGTAGTCGCTGCGCCGCCGATCGTCCGGCTCCTGGGCGGCCAGCTCTTTCCACTTCTCTATCGTCTCCAATTTCAACCTGGAAAGGTGTGGTCAGGTGAACCCACCACAAGAATATCTGCGCTGCTGCGCTCCCCGTTTCGACGTGTCGTCCAGGGATCGTTGCGAAAACGGGCTTTTCGAAGCGGACCGAGACGCCAATTTCGGGTGGGCGAGATCGGACGACAATGCGCCTGGGACGAGTCCCCGTGATGGGAGATCGGCAGCCCCGGAAGAGGGCATTTCGCGGGAAGATCGGCCCCCGCTAAGTCTCCGCATGCGAGTGCCAGGCAAAGGGGAGTGGTAACAGGCGGAGGTCCGGGTGGGCTGCAGATACTCGACGGCCGGTCGCCCATCCTGGCGCGGTCGCCGGATGTGCGCCTCCGCCCCTTCCCGATCGTCCTCAGCATACTCCGTAAGTTTGGTCCAAATTGACCGCCAACTGCTCCGTGTCGCTGAGCGCCTGGAGCGCGCCAACCCACTGCCGCGCCAGGTGGTGGTCTCCATTGAGCGCAGTCCGGCGCACCTCTCCCGTCTCTGACACCACGATCCCGCCGATCCCAAACGCTTCGCGCACGAGCCGGAGGGTCTCTTGCCGTTGCAAGACCGGCGCCCGCGGCAACAGCCAGCGCTTGCCCCAGATGAGCACGTGATGCGCTCACTGTTGCAAGTACACCTGCATCTGCTGCGCCTCAAAACGCCGCTTGCTCCGTTTGGTCAGACCGAACCCCTGTTTGTCTCCCGTATTGGCCGTCTCCACCCCGCCGCCGCGCTGGCCATCGGAGCGCCCAGAGGCGTGCCACACAGCCACGGGGGCATCGCGTCTGGCCAGAGGTTGCCCGGTCAACTCCAGGACCATCGTGGGCGTCAACGTTGAGAGCAGCACCCCCCGCCACGGGCCGTCGGCCGGCGCACACCGCACTGCCCCCGCAAGACCTGCCGGATGTATTCCGGCGCGTCGTCTGGGACCCAGCCCGCCTGGCGCTCGGGGAGGTGGGGATCCGCGACCCACTCCGTCACCGGCTCTGCCAACTTCTGAGCACGCTGGCCGAAGCATTCATTGAGGATGGAGCCAACTGCCTGTCCAACGAATGGCGGAAATCCAAACGATACAATGGTCCTCGACCTAGCAATCGCAAGAGGTGCCTAGAAGGCGCGCTCACAAGATGTTGACAAATTCTCCCGGGGGGTACACTTCTCCTGAACGAAGTCCAATTGGACATCAGGACACAAAGTGTTCGAAACATGGACTTCTCACAGCACTCACAGGAGACGCGCAGATGCATGGTCGAAGAATTCAACGGTTCCTGGCCTGGCCGTTCAGTCTCGTAGTCGTCATCGCCTCCGTCGTTCTGGCGGACGACCCGCAAGAGGGTGTGCTGGTCCATGCCCCCGGTGATGGGACGTGGGCGAATGTCACCGACCTGAAGAATAACGCAATGGGTGATGCTTCGCTGCTCGTGGCTGCCCATGTGGTGAAGCGGAGCACCACCGATGAGGGTGGTGGTCGCGGAATCGACTACCTCAATCACACTGCGGCAGCTTGCAAGCAGGTGTTCACCGGACACGGTCCCCATAAGGTGGGGTACGAGTTCTCCGGCACCTGCGGCGCGGGAACCGAAACCGACGGTCTCGAACTCGAGTTCTTTTTCGACATTCGCATCTATACCGATATTGGGAACGGCTTTCAGATCGAACAGAAGCTACACTCAGCCCCTGGCGGGCTTCACACGCTCCACTATGACAATCAGTCCTTTGAATCCACCTGGAGTCCGGGAAGTCCCTCGATCGGGCCCGCAAATCGGGTCCAGAGGTTGGAGATCGGTGTATGGACCGGGGTGGAGGAGAACTGGACCTCTCGAGCAGTTACTCCTCCGCTGTAACAACACCGAACAGGCTGGCTGGGACCAGTACAGCCAACTCTCGTCGAGGTGATACACCACTACCCGAGGAGTATGATGATCTGGATGCGACCCAAAGGCAGCACCCGTCTCTCTCGTCCTGGCTGGGAGGGAGGACGGCGCGACATGTTACCCTCGCAGGTCCTCGCCGCTGGCTTGCTTGTCACCATCTGTGGGATGGCGCAGCGGAGTTGGGCAATGACCCCCGATGCCTCGCTGGCAGATCCTCGCCTTCGGGTACCGATCAGTCTGCGGGAATTGTACCTTCCGGTGGAGGAGCTCCTGGGGCAAACATCCGAGCGGGTGCGCCTTCCACTGCACACGGTGGACCACCTCCGGAGGCGGCGGCACCATGTGTTGTGCAAGGCCCGTCCCATCTCCGAAGTGATGGCGGCGTTAGCGGATGTCACGATGACCCGACCCGGTACTACCCGCTGGGTGCCGGGAGGTGTCCCTCCCCGGAGTTACACGCTGCGTCCCGACCTGCTCTGCCAGGAGACCGAGCGACGTCTGCAACGCGAGCGGAGTACCGAGTTACGGAGCAGGATCGCGCAGGCAGTTGCCGCCGGGTCGCTCTCCGACGAGGAGCACCGCAATCTATCCTCCACCAACCCTCGCCTGGCCCACGCCTCGCCGACAATGATCCGCCTTGTGGCGGAGTTCTCCCCCGGCCTGTGGGATGCCGTGCTGCGGGGCGAACGTCAGATGATCCCCTACGCGCAGCTAACCCTCCGGCAGCAGGCGATTGTGCGGCAGACGTGGCGGGGAGTGTTCAGCACCACAAGCACCAAGGCTTCGGACGGCACGAGGGTGGTGACTGGCACTTTTGACGGCGATCGCGACTATCCCCTGACGAAGGTAGAGTTCCGCCTCTCCGGAATACCGCAGCGGCCCTCCCTCTGGGTGATGATGCGCCACACTCTGGACGGAGGCAGCGGTGCTCCGAACTTTCTGGGACTTCCGGGTCGGGTTCACCCCAGCCTGCCGAAGTGGCTGCAGGACGCCATTGAGACGGAACAGACGACCTGGCGAAAGGCACACTCTCCCGCCAACACCACTGATCCCGTACTGCAGCAGCGGGTCACTATCCAGCAGCAGTTCGTCGAGCCTTCCGATGGAAAGCAGCGCACCACCACGCTGGGAGGCGCGTTGCTGCAGATCCACGAGCAGACAGGCATTCCGATCCTCGCACATGGGGATCCCGGCTTCGATGACTACTACCGACGGAGCGGAGGCCGAATGCTGCACGAGCCGATCGAGAATGCCCGCGTCTGGGAAGCGCTCCAGCAGGTGGGCGAACGGTGGCGGGTGACCTGGGAATGGAAGCGTGGCTGGATCCTGGTGCGCAGCCTTAACGTGGTGCTGGGAGAACGGGATGGGCTGGATCTGACACCGATCTGGCTGGACCAGCCGAAGCCAAAAGGGGAGACGTCCCCGGCGCCGGCCAGGTAGGCGCAGCGGCGCGCACGCTGGACTGAGGGAAGCTCGACGAATTAGTCCTCCACCCGCGAGGAGACGCGGCGGCATCTGGGGGAGCCGCGCAGAAGCGGCGGACCCCACGGTCACCTGGGGGTGCGACAATTCAGCCTGGCGCTTGCGGGTTTTGCGCCAGCTCATCGAATACGGTTGCCCGCGCCGGGCGACCTGCGGTCAGACCTTGAGCAATTCGTCCCAGGTATCTACCGTAAACAGCCGCACTACCATTTGTTCCAGCGCATTCAGGTCGGTGACCGCGTCCAGATCCGCCACCTTGCGCGCCGGCGGTTCGCCCAGCTTCGCCCGCCCGGCGAGCATCACGATCTTGCGGGCCTCACGCAGATTCGCCTGCGCAGCCGCTTCCGCCTTCCACTGTTCCACGATAGGCGAGGTGAGCACATCCCACTCCTTCAGAGCATCTTGCCAGACCCTGGACCAGAGTTTCAGGTTGGCGAAAACTTGCGCCAACCCGCCGTAGTCGCTGCGCCGCCGATCGTCCGGCTCCTGGGCGGCCAACTCTTTCCACTTCTCTATCGTATCCGCTTCGCCTCCTCAATGCAGTAGGGGCACGAACGGCAGCACCGCGCGACCCCAGTCTCCGCGCTCGATCCCCGCCAGTGTCTCGGCGGCCGACATCTGCGCGAGACAGAGGATCTTGACCGTCCACTCAAGCCCCACTTCGGGCGCGCCGGGAAGCCGCATCTCCAGGGTCTCATCCTGCTCTTCCCCGGTGAGGTTGAGCACCACGGCAACGATCTGGTACCACTCCCCCGGCCGCGTACCACACTCCAGGCTACTCACCAGTCGGATGACATACTCGACGGTCCGCAACCGGATACGCGGGTCCGGACGAGTTTGGGGGTCCATCAGGAGGGCGCCCAGCCAGTGGGGATCCACCAGGCTATCGAGCGCGGCTACTGTATCACAGACCCGGTCGGGTTCGCCGGGATACGGAACACTGCGAGTGTCGAGCCAATCGCGAAACAGGAGTGTCGCGGCGAGCGGAGGTTGGAGCAACCACGGGAGCAAGCCCGGGATGTCAAGCCGGAGGGTGTATCGCGCACCCTGATCATAGACGTTGGCCATGGCAACGACAGGTTCGCCCCGGACTGGCCCAGCGCCTGCAGACGCAGGACACATCCAGCCAGGGAGGAGTGAGGACAAACGAAGTCAGGAGTGAGTGTGAAAACCAGGTTTCCAGGGCTACATGGTTTCCCGATTGCCGGGGCGCCGACACCTGTAACCCTGGAAACCCGTTACTCAGCGCGTTCCTCGCGGGGGGGGCAACCACGGGGGGTTGCCCCCCTACATCTGTTCTGCGGATATCGGGCGCACGCGATACGTCTTGCGCTGCTGTGCGCAGCGCCAACGGTCCAGATTGGCGGCGAGGCTCGCGGCCAGCGTCGCCAGTGCGCCGGCGAGCAGCCCCGCAGCGGCCGCCCCCCCGGGGCGACCGGCGCACAGACACAGGACCGCAACCACTCCGCCGAGGATGCCGCCTGCCCGCAGGCGGCCGGCGGCGTGGAATCCACGCGCGATGTGGTGCGGGAGATAACGGACCACCAACAGGTCCCGGAGCACCGCCCGGAAGCGCGACAAGCCATAGTGGCTCTGCCCGCTCCGTCTGGGCCGGTCGGCCACCTCCAGTTGCGCAAACTCCGATGCGCACACGCCGAATACGGCCGGAATGAACCGGTGCAGGCCGTCGGGAAGGCAGATACCGCGCACGACTTCCGAGCGGTGGGCCTTGAGACCACACCCGGTGTCTCGTGCCGGCACCCCCGAAACCCGAGCGATGAGCCAATTTGCCAGACCGGACGGCAGGACCCGGATGAGGCCGCCGGTCCGCCGGCGCCGCCAGCCGCTCACGCTGCGGTAGCCGCCGGTTTCCAGCAGTTCCAGGAGGCGCGGTAGGTCTGCCGGATCGTTCTGGAGGTCACCATCCAGAGTCATTACGATCGTCCCGCGCGCGTGGGCGAACCCCGCCGAGAGGGCCGCAGCCTCGCCGAAGTTGTCGTCCAGATGCAGCGGGCGGAGCCGCGCATCCCCCGCCGCCATCTCGTCCATCATCTGCCCACCGGCATCCGTGCTCCCGTCATCCACCAGGAGCACTTCGAAGGGGCGGCACAGGGGTTCCAGTGCAGCGCAGATTTCCGCGAACAGGAGCGGAACCGTCCCCTCCTCGTTATGGATGGGCACAATGACCGAGAGCGCGATGCCGTGGGGCTCCGGATCGCAGGTGGAGTCGGCGCCTGGCCGGGTCATCTCCGGATGTGCAGATCCGCTGTCGCCCGAAATGCCCGCACCACGTGTTCCACTTCCGTGTCGGTCAGGTCCGGCACCACCGGAAGTGAGAGTACGTGGCTCGCCAGGTACTCCGCGCGAGGGAAGGTGAACCCGCTCCCATACTCGGCGATCCAGGCGGGCTGCTGATGCAGCGCAGTGGGGTAGTGAATCCCCGTCTCTACTCCTCTGAGAAGCAGGGCTTCGCGCAGGGCGGTCCGATTTCGGACCTGGACGACGTACTGATGGAACACGGCGTGAACTCCGGGATCTTCGTGCGGCCGCACTACCCCGAGGTCTTCCAGCGCGGCCGAGTAACGGCGGGCGATTTGCCGGCGGCGTTCGTTGCGTGCCTCCAGACGACGCAGTTTGATGCGCAAAACAGCCGCCTGGAGTTCATCCAGCCGGCTGTTGAACCCATAGCAGACATGCTGATTCTTCCCCGCCTGCCCATGGGACTGGCGGAGCCGGATACTCTGCGCCAATCGCGGATCGGCGCAGAGAACCAGCCCGGCGTCGCCGAACGCTCCCAGATTCTTGATCACGCCGCAACTGAACGCGCCGGCATCGCCGAAGGTGCCGACGTGGCGCCCGTCGCGAAGGGCGCCGTGGGCGTGGGAACCATCTTCGACCAGACGCAGGCCGTGCCGCTGGCAGAAGTCCAACAACGGCATCATGTGGAGCGGCTCTCCGTACAGATGCATAGCCAGGAGCGCTCGGGTACGGGGGGTGACCGCCGCCTCCAGTTGTTCGACGTCGGGACCGTAGCCGCGCGGCTCGCAGTCCACCAGCACGGGCCGGCCGCCGGCGAGGCGGATTGCTTCCACGCCGGCGATGAAACCGTTCGCCTGGAGCAGAACCTCGTCGCCTGCCCCGACTCCCACCGCAAGGAGCGCCAGTACCAGCGCATCCGTGCCGGAAGCCACCCCGACCGCGTGGGGTGATGCAGCAAATGCCGCGACTTCCTGTTCGAACGCACGCAACTGGCGGCCTCCGAGCAGCCGCATGTCCCGCAGAGTGTCGTTCCAGGCGGCCTGCACTTCAGCCGTGATCTCCGCGTACTCGCGCCCCAACGCCAGCATCGGCACGTACAAGCTCGTCATCCCTCGCAGCGCCCAGCGCCGGCTCGCGTCAGCCCTGGACGGTGCTGATCTCCTCGGCGGAAATCTTCTGCACGCTCTTCGGATTGAACACCTGGGTGGTCCCTACCCGGAGGGCAACCTCGATGCGTCCCCCCTGGAGCACGAAGAACTGGAGGAGGAACCCGCCCCCTTGCATCGCCTCCACCTGCCAGTATTCCGGGGCCAAGCCCCCCACCCACCGGTGGAAGTCCGCCTGAAAGCCGGGGCGCCGGACCACTGTGTCCGGAAGCGCGATGACCAGATCTCCAGGCTGGCAGGCAAAGAGAGTTCCGATGCTCTCCCAATGGTCACGCATCGCGCGCACCAACGTTTCCGCGCGAGCATACTCATCGCCGGCCAGCGACGGAGGCGCCAGGCCGAATGTGAGGTGATGCACAAACGGGTTGCCGTATCCCTGACTCAGCATCTGAACGCGCGCTGCGTCATCCACGGGATGCACCACCGCCACATGGTCCCACCAGCCGCGAGCCCGGGCGGGATGCCCGTCCGGCAGTGAGGCCGCCACATTGATGTAGTCCTGCCCATCTACCGGCGACGGATAGCACCGGCAATCGCGACCGTTGACGTAACCAACGGCCTTGAGCGGGCCGGCCACCAGTGCCGGCGGGTCGGCAAAGATCGCCGCGTGATCGGGGGTTTCTGTGAGGCCAACTCCCGCGCCGGTGAGGCGCGCGCCCAGTTCCAGGGCTTCCGCGAAACGATCCGCAGCATTAGCGATCGAAAAGTACCGGTCGAAGTCAGTGGGGATGAGCGCCATCATTAAAATCCGTGGTCATTCACTCGTGGGCGATGACGAACCCGGAGCCATCCGGGAGCATCAAGAGGTGTTTCGTACGGGTCAGGGCGTGCAGGTAATCGTCCGCAGTGCGCTGCTCACCGGGCCCGAACCACTTGAATTCAAAATTGCACCCGGGGCAGTGGTCTCCCTGCACCTGGGACAACTCGGCGTTCGCCCCGCACTGCGGACAGGAAAACCGGATCGTGTCGCTCATGGCCCCTCTTCCCTCGTGATAGAATACGGCGATTTTCCCGAGAGTATCCCGGAACCCGCTCAATGCCCCGTCTTACCCTGGCTGAGGTCGAACACGTAGCCCTGCTGTCCCGCCTCCGACTGACGGAGACCGAAAAGCAGAAGCTCGCGGATGACCTGAACGTGATTCTGCAGCAATTCGACCGCCTGCAGGCGGTGGACACCCGTGAGGTGCCGCCGACCGCGCACGCGATGACTCTGACCAACGTTTTCCGCGCCGACACGGCTCGCCCCTCCCTGCCCCGTGCAGAACTGCTGCACGGGGCCCCGGAAGCACGCGACGAGTTCTTCGTGGTACCGCGCGTCGTGGATACGGAGTAGGCGATGGCGGAACTCTGGGAACTGAGCGCTGCGGCGCTGCGAGCAGCCATTGGTCGGGGCGAAGTCTCCTGCCACGAAGTCGCACAGGCGCATCTCGACCGCTGTGCGGCGCTGGACCCGCGTGTTCGGGCCTTTGTGACGCTCACCCCCGGCACGGCCCTGGCTCAGGCGGATCACTGGGACGCAGCCCGTGCCCGTGGAGAAGCATTGCCTCCCCTGGCGGGGATTCCCATCGCCCTCAAAGACAATTTCTGTACTCGAGGAATCCGGACCACCTGTAGTTCGAAGATCCTGGGAGACTGGCAGCCGCCGTACGATGCCACGGCTACCCGGCTGGTGCGGGAAGCAGGCTGTGTCCTGCTCGGAAAAACAAATCTCGACGAGTTCGCCATGGGCTCCTCTACGGAAAACAGCGGGCTCTTCACCACCCGGAACCCGTGGGATCTCGACCGGGTGCCCGGCGGCTCGTCGGGGGGGTCGGCGGCGGCGGTAGCGGCCTGCATGTCCCCACTCGCCACCGGAAGCGATACGGGAGGGTCCATTCGCCAGCCCGCGGCACTCTGCGGGGTGGTAGGGATGAAGCCGACCTATGGGCGGGTGAGTCGCTACGGATTGGTCGCCTTCGCCTCGTCGTTGGACCAGATCGGCCCCTTTGCACGCAGCGTCGAGGATGCCGCCCTGCTGCTCCAGGCCCTCGCAGTGCCGGACCCGCTCGACAGCACCTCACTGCCGGTGGAAGCGCCCGACTACCGGGCGGCGCTCACCGGGGACGTCCGGGGCCTGCGGATCGGCGTACCGCGCGAGTATTTTGCCGAAGGCGTTCACGAGACGGTGCGCACCGCAGTGCGCCGAGCCCTGGACCTGTTCTGCGATCTCGGCGCAACGGTGGAGGAAACATCCACTCCCCATGCCGAGTACGGGCTCGCCTGCTACTACATCATCGCGCCCGCCGAAGCCAGTTCCAATCTCGCCCGATATGACGGCGTCCGCTACGGCATCCGTGCGGACAACGCCCGCGATGTGATCGGCATGTTTGAGGAAACCCGCGATCTCGGCTTCGGCGACGAGGTGAAGCACCGGATCATGCTCGGGACGTACGCGCTGAGCGCCGGGTACTATGACGCCTACTATGACAAGGCGCTCCGCGTGCGCACCCTGGTGAAGCAGGACTTCGAGCGCTGTTGGGAGCGGTACGATGTGCTGGTGGCGCCCACTTCGCCCGAAGTCGCATTCCGTATCGGTGAGAAAGCCGGTGATCCGCTCGCAATGAAGCTCAGCGACATTTGCACCATCCCGGTAAACATGGCCGGCAACTGCGCCATCAGCCTCCCCTGCGGCTTCCAGGACGGTCTCCCCATCGGTCTCCAGATCATCGGCAAGTCCCTGGACGAGGCCACCGTCCTGCGCGCCGCCCACGCCTACGAGCAGGCGGCAAATTGGCAACCGCGGGTTCCCAGCCTGTCGCCGTGACCGCCGAAGAGTGGGTGGATGTAGCCCCGCCTCCGGGCGATGGAGCCGGCCCAATGGCGTGTGGCTCCATCGCCCGGGGCCGGTAAGCTCCCCGGCAACCAGAACCGCCGGCCTCTTGCACGGGTGCGATCCACGAATTGGGTAAACGCGTGAACGCGGAGTCCTGCGAGTTGCGGGTGGTGAATCCATGCCCTGGGGAGCGCGTTGCCTCCCAGGGAGGGACGAGGATGACTGGACGGCAGGAGTTCGCGGATGCGCTGACCGCCCGGTGCCGGGAGGAACTGGACCAGGAGCTGGCGGCGTTCCCGGATGAGGCGGTCACGATGGACCGGATTGAGGAACTGGTCGAGCGGGTGAAGATGCGGATCGGGCGTGAACTGCAGCAACGGATCCTCGAGCGCCAACCGGACGAGCCGGCCATTCGGGCCGTTTGTCCTGCGTGTGCCGGCCAGGGACACTTCCCTTTGCCGGAGCCGATTCTCACCCGATGCGCAACTCGCATGACCCCTCGTCCACGCGTTTACCCAATTCGTGGATCGCACCCCTCTTGCACCCGCGGGTGCAAGAGGCCGGCAGTTCTGGGTGCAAACCCGGGGCAACCGCACGCACTCAGAAGGAACAGCGGCGACCAACTACAAACTGAGTGACGGAACACCCACCAGATTGTGGTGGCGCCGCCAGGCGCACCGGACCCGCTTGAAGAGAGAGCCCGCAGTGGCCCGTCGCATCCGCATCACCCCGACTCGCACCGCACAAACCCGTCCGCCCCGGCGCGTGATCCGGGAGTTCCAGGATCGGGGCTGGCGCTGGATCTTCAGCGACATCGTCCTGCTGCACTGCTTCCTGCACCTCGTTGATCCGGACACCGCTACGCGGGTGGACCCCACGCGTGCCGAGCCGCTGGAGCGCAGCTTCCTCCCCGACGACTTGCGCCAGGCCGAAAGCGACGTAGTGTGGCGCATCCCCTACCGGATCGGGGACGCCGACGCCGGCCGGTGCATCTGGATCATCATTCTCCTTGAGCACCAGACCTGGCCCGACGTGGAAATCGCGCTGCGGTTGCTGTTCTACATGGCGTGTCTCTGGGTCCAGGAGAAGACGGAATTCAACCGGGATGGCGTGCCCGCGGACGAGCGGCGGTACTCGTTCATCATGCCGATCGTGTTCCACACCGGCGAGGACGAATGGACCGAACCGCTGAATCTGGCCGCGCTCATTGAGGCGCCGGGCGGAATGGAACCCTGCATTCCCGCCTGGAAGACCTTCTTCGTGCCCCTGCGCCGCCAGACGGACCAGGAACTGGCGCAGGCGGGGCCATTGGCGCCGGTGCTCCGCGCCCAACGGGACATCGGCGTGTCCCGGGAGGCATTCCCGGAACTGCTCACCGAGGCACTCGCCGAACTAAACGAGTTGCCGGAAACGATGCGCTACCAGTGGCTGGAGCTGGTACACTTTCTACGGCTGTTGGTGCACCACCGTCGCGGCGTCCGGGAGCGCCCGGACCTGGAGCGGCGCGTAGTGGAAGCCACGGAGCGCTCGAAGTTCCGGCGGGTCGCCAGGGGGGAGATGGTATTGGCAGAGAAAACCTACGCAGAAGTCCTGCGCGAAGAAGGAGAAGCGCGCGGAGAAGCGCGCGGAGAAATGCGCGGTATGGAGCACGAAGCCCGGACGTTCTTGCTGCGCATCCTGGGCGCGAGGTTCGGCGAGGTGTCGGAGGCGCTGCGGGCCAGAGTGGAAGAGGCGACAGCGGACTGGTGCCACCAGGTAGGTGAGCAGGCGGTTCGCGTGAACAGCCTCTCAGAACTTCGCTGGACCTGATCGGCCCAAACATACCGGCCCGCCGATGATGCCGCGGGCGCGAACACAGCCGGCCCGCGGGCTGGGCTGTCGCTTCCAGGCGCAGGCAAGGGCGAGATGTTTCGCGGCACATCGTCGAGGAGGACCTACCCGGGACCGCACGTATCCTGCCCACAGTCCCAAACGCGCGGGCGTCCCGCCCGCATTTTAGCCGCCTCGGTGCGAGCACAGTGCCCGCGCGTGCCCGCGCCGGTCGCCGTTCCCTGATCCGCAATGCAGAAGTACCCGCGCACTCCACATTTGGAGGGATCCCGCTTTCAAGTCGGGGATCAGGACCTGGAAGCGGTGCCCTTTTCCCAGATCCGGGGGCTCTTCGTGGTGGCGGAAGAGAAGCTGGATGGGGCGAACGCCGGGATATCGTTCGATGCTCGGGGCGTGCTTCAACTGCAAAGCCGGGGGCATTTTCTTACGGGAGGTCCACGGGAGCGCCACTTCGCACTGTTCAAGCAGTGGGCCGGAGTCCATCAGGCGGGATTTCAGGAGGTTCTCGGAACCCGGTACGTGCTCTATGGGGAATGGCTCTATGCCCGGCACACGTGCTTCTACGACCTCCTGCCGCACTATTTCCTGGAGTTTGACGTGCTCGATCAGGTGTCGGGATCGTTCCTGTCCACGGCGGCCCGCCGGCGCCTGCTGGCGGGTCTCCCGGTTTGCTCGGCGCCGGTCATCTGGGAAGGGTGTCCGGATCGAAGCGAGGTGCTCACGCAGCGAATTGGGCGCTCCCTGTACAAATCGGAACACTGGCGCGAATCGCTGGCACAGGCAGCACGCCACGCGGGGGTGGACCCGGCGCGCGCACTGGGCGAATCGGACGGCACGGAACTGATGGAGGGCTTGTACCTGAAGGTAGAAGAGGGCGATCGGGTGGTCCGGCGCCTCAAATACGTGCGCCCGGGATTCCTGAACGCACTCCTCGATTCGGGCAGCCACTGGGCGGACCGCCCGGTGATTCAGAATCGGCTGGCTCCCGGTGTGGATCTCTGGGCCCACTGATGCACCTGGCGTTCCCGTGCCCCGCACCGGGCCACACCGTCGAGTGGTCCGGCTTCGACGCACCGTGGGTGCGAGACATGGCTGCGTGCGCGCAGGACCCGGTGTATCACCCTGAAGGCGACGTCTGGATCCACACGAAGATGGTGTGCGACGCGCTCGTGGCGCTGCCGGAGTGGCAGGCACTGGACGACAACGCGCGCGAGATCCTGTTCGCGGCGGCGCTCCTGCACGATGTCGCCAAGCCGACCTGCACTCGTGTGGATGGCGGGCACATTCGGCATCCGAATCACTCCCTGCGAGGTGCGGTCCGAGCCCGGCGACTGCTCTGGGAAGCCGATGCCCCGCCAAAGATGCGGGAGCAAGTCGCCAACCTCATCCGCTATCACCAGGCGCCCTTCTTTCTGATTGATGAAACGGATCCGCTGCGGCGCGCTGCCCGCATCAGCCTGGTAACTCGCTGTGATTGGTTGGGTCTGCTGGCCCGGGCCGACGCTTTGGGGCGTACTTCACCCGACCGCGCCCGGATATTGGATCAGATTGCCCTCTACGAAGAATACTGCCGGGAACTGGGCTGTGCCGATCGGGCCTGGCCGTTTCCGTCGTCCCACAGCCGGTTTCTGTACTTTCGGACTCCCGAGCGGAACCCGTACTATCACGCGCACGACAGCAGTCGGTTTCAGGTCTACATGATGTCCGGGCTGCCGGGAGCGGGCAAGAGCACCTGGATTCGCAAGCATCGTGCGGAGCCGGTGGTGTCTCTCGACGAATTACGCGTCGAACTCCGCCTGGGACCTGGCGAAAGTGGGTCCCTCGCTGCGGGGCGAGCGCGGGAACTGGCCCGCGAGTACTTGCGGCGCGCAGAGTCGTTCGTGTGGGACGCAACGAACGTGACTCGGGATCTGCGACGGAAGGTGGTGGACCTCTGCGTCGAGTATGGAGCTCGAATCACCATCATCTTTGTGGATACCCCGTGCAAACGCCTGTATCGGCAGAATCGAGCGCGCCCGGCGCCGGTCCCGGAACCCGTCCTCGGGCATCTGCTTGACCGCTGGGAGCCCCCGGACATGACTGAGGCGCATGAAGTTCTCTGGATCACGCGGGAGGGGAACCCGGACCTTACGTCGCAGTAGCCTGTAGAATCAAATGAAGCAGATGTCCCCGGAGCGAAGAGATCGTTGAGCAGTCTGGAACACACACTGGGTTCGCTGCTGACGCTCCTCGTGTCATTGGGGGTCCTGTTTCTTCTGGCGGGTGTGGCGATCGGTGTGGTAGCGTGGCAGCAGCGCCGCACGCTCCCACTGCTGCGTGCCCTGGCACAGCGAGACCAGCAGACCGTGGAGCAGTTCGCCCGCGAAGGACGCGGTGTGCACGTGCGCGGCCCTGACGGAACCACAGCCCTGATGGTGGTGGCCGCCGGCGAGGACCCAGCCCTGCTGCAATCGCTCATCGCGCGGGGGGCGGATGTGGATGCCCGGCGCCGCGACGGCTTCACCGCGCTGATGGGAGCAGCTTCCCACGGACGCCTGGAGAACGCGCGGGTACTGGTGGATGCCGGCGCCGATGTGAATGCTCGCGATCTGGCGGGACACTCCGCCCTCATGTGGGCGGTGGTGTGCGGCGACACCCCGATGGCCCGCCTGCTCCTGGAGCGAGGCGCAAATGCCCACCTCCCCGACCGGCGGGGCGAAACCGCGCTGCAACTCGCCCGCCGCAAACGACTCGCTCCGCTTGTCCAACTCCTCGGCGCGTCCGAGACGGAAAGCCCCCAGGCCCTCGGCCCCGGCCCCCAGGGGCCTCGATTCCGGCACCGGGTTCGCCGCGGCGACGTCCCGTCGCTTCCCCGGGACTGATCGGTGAACCGGCGGAATGACGGAACAGCCAGTCGGCGTGGGTGCCGGCTGGCGTGCGCCCTTGGACTGGCGATACTGGCCGTGTCCGTTTCACCAGTTCGGCAGCCACCCGTTTTCCTAGCGCCGCGCTGCCCGTCGCCGCTGTTTGCCCCGGAGCGTGCCTCGGAACTGTTGGAGGACCCGGATCGAGACCGGTGGCAGCAGCCGGAGCGCGTTGTACAGGCCCTGGGTCTCCACCCCGGGCAGGTTGTTGCCGATGTAGGGGCAGGCAGCGGCTACCTGCTCCCGCATCTCAGCCGCGCCGTCGGCCCCACCGGACTCGTGATCGCACAGGAGATCCAGCGAGAATTCCTCCCGGCCCTCGCCCGGCAAGCCCGCGCGCTCGGGAACGTCCAGGTGGTGCTGGGAACCGCCGCCGACTCCGGCTTGCCGGGCGCGACGGTGGATTGCATTGTGCTGCTGACGGTTTATCACGAGGTCCGCCGACCGGTTGCGTTTCTGACCAGACTGCGGCAGGCGGTACGGGGGGAAGGCCGGTTGGCTGTTATTGACTTCGATCCAGACAGAAACGGAGAGCCTCCGCCTCCTTCCGATCACTCCGTTCGGGAAGCGGACGTGCGCGCGGAAACAGCAGCCGCCGGGTGGAGGGTCGTTGCCGAGCACGATTTCCTGGGGAGTCAGTTTTTCCTGGTGCTGAAGCGGGTCGTACAAAAAAGTGCAGGGCGTGTCCGGGAACCCGAATACGCCCTGCCCCTCCACAAAGTTCGCGGCGCCATCCGGATCCGGGTTGGCCACGCGGGGGAAGGAGAGTCTTGGTGAGCTACCTTTCGTTTCGACCAATCCCCCGGATCCTCAAGGGCTTTTTCTACGAATCCAGCACCCGGCGCAGAACCCGCTCGTAGGCGTCAGCATAGCGGACCATGCCCAGATCGTTCGGGTGAGAGCCGTCCGTGGCTCCCTCTCCATCCTCCCCCAGGATCCGTCCCCCTTCGAGGTAGGAGAGCCCCGACACGCCGGTGCGCACCAACCCGTCGTAGGCCCGTCGAAAAGCGGCGCGGCGCGCCTCGTGAGCCTTGCGCATCCCCTCCAGGAACGGCGCGTTCGTAAATGTCCGATCCTCGACCAGCAGAATCGGTGTATCCGGGCGGGCGGCACGCAGAGTACGCACGAGCGACTCGGTGCGCTCCGCCACCAACTCCGCCGTCATGTTCGGCAGACAGTCAATGGCGTACACGCTCGGATTCAGTTCGGCCAGCAGGCTCACCACGCCCGCATCCATCCGCCCGTTGCCGGAGAAGCCCAGGTTGATCACCGGCCGATGGAAGCGGCGACCCAGAATGCCCGTGATGGACATTCCTGTCCGCGACGCGCAGGCCCCGTGCATGATGGACGTGCCGTAGAATACCATCGGCTTCTCCCGGCGGGGTTCGACCCCCCGGAAGTTCGCCTTCGGATCCACGCCGATTTCCAGCCGCTCCACCCCGTTGTAGAGCGGCAGATAGACGGTGAACTGTCGCCCGCCCTCCCGTCCGGAAGCATCCAACCCCGTGGTCAACCGGGCCTGCATCTCCTGGCGCGCCGGAAGCACCACCGCGAGCCACCGGTCCCTCCCACGGGAATCACGGGCGTACAGGTCGAGGCCGCTCACGCCGGTAGCAGGCATGTGCGGGAGCGCCAGATTCGGCGAGAGCAGGGCATATCGCGCCTGGATTTCCCGGGCGTCCGTCTCGAAGCGTACGAGCATCCCCGCTGAATGTCTACTGAGACTCCAGACCGATGCAGGGATCATCGCCTGGGCACGTGCCGGGAAGCGGTCGAAATAGCGGGCGGTATCCGCCCATCCACGCCCTTCCACCCCCCAATCCCGCACATCGTACCAGGCCACCCCGCCCTCGACCTTCGGCTTCACGGTGACGGCGGCCTCCACCTGCCCCAGAGCCGTCAGGGTCGCTGCCGCTGTGGCCCCTACCAGCAATTCCCGCCGATTCACTATCGTGTGCTGCATTCCTCGTCTCCCCAGTCTGCCATCACCATCCCGGACAAGGTTCGGCCTGCGGATCGGACGTCCCTTTCCGGTTCCCGGCCTGTCTGGAAGGGGAGCCGGCACTGCTGATTTGCGATGGTCGCTATCTCGAGGCCAATATGGCGCGAGAGGGGGTGCGGCGGGGCGAGGTGCTCGCGGCGATCCGGGAGCATGGGCTGGACGATGAAACGCATGTGCGCCAGGCAATCCTCGAACTGGACGGTTCGATCAGCGTGCTCCCCTTCGGAGGCCGCTCCGATGAGCAGCGACTTCCGCCCCTGAGACGGCGCCGCCACGCCCCCGGAAAGCAGTCGCGCTCCGGCCCTCCGTAGCGCCACACCGCACACGCGCAGCGGGGGTACGCAGTCCCAAGGATGCACTTCCGCCTTCGTTCTTCATACTTTCGCTGCTGCGCGCTTCGTGTAACCCGCCAGCCCTTCCGTGCGTCGAATCACCAGTCACGACGGTTCAGGAAGAGAGAACAAACGTGCTGCGCCGAGTGGTTTTCACGGGTCTGGTGGCCGCGTCGCTGGGAGCGGCCTGGCAGGCTCATGCCGCCTGCTGCTATTTCAGCGCCCTGGGGTCTGACGTGACCCAGCCCGCGCAGAAGGCGTGGATCTCCTGGGACCCCCAGGAAGACATCGAAAGCTGGGTGGTGCAGCCGAAGTTTGCGGGCAATGCCGCGGACTTCGGCATGGTCATCCCGACCCCGTCCCGGCCCCGGCTGAACGAAGCGCCGCGCGACTTCTTCACCGAACTCGCGGTCTATACCATCCTCAAGCCGATGCCGCTGGACAAGTACAAGCCGATGATGATGTTCGGCGCGGCAGCCGGAGCACCTGGCGGTCGTAGGCAATCCCTGCTGCAGTCCGCAGTGCGGGTGCTGGAGGCGGGAGTGGTGGGCTCGCTCGACTACAAGATCGTCACTGCCGAGCGCGCCGCCGACCTGTACGCCTGGCTGAAAGAGAACCGCTATTCCTACTCCGGGGATGAGGCCACCCTCGAACACTACATCACGAAGAAGTGGTTCTTCACGGTGATGCGCATTGACCCGAAGCAGATGAAACGCGGCGGCGACGGCAAGTACCTGGGTGAGGTGACCCCCACCCGGTTCACCTTCAGCAGCCGCACGCTGGTCTATCCGCTGCGGATCACCCAGATCAGCGTGCCGGATCAAACGGAGGCCCTCTTCTACGTGCAGGCACCCTTCAAAGTGGACCTCCCCGGGCCGTTTTCCTACCAGTACTCCTGGATGCCGATGTTCCGCCAGGCGCTGGGTTTCGCGGTGCCGGCGAAGGTCACGTCCGCCGAGAAAAAGTGGATGCAGGTGGCGGACACGCGTCTGCCCGAGTTGACCAGCTACGCGCAGTCCCGCTCCGAGCAGGCGCCCGGCTGGCAGCCGAGCCGCCTCGAGTGGGCCCGCAAGCTGACGGCGCAGGACCTGGGCGTGCTGGACGGCACGGTGAAGTACGACCGGCAGGCGGACCCGAACGCGATCAAGAAGCTGGTGCAGCTCCGAGGCTTCCTCCGCCAGGGGCAGTGGGTCACCAAGTTCCGCCGCACGTTCCGCCACAGCGAGATGAGCGCCGACCTCGAGTTCGTCCGCGCCCGGGTTGCCGGGGATACGCCGGACGAGATGGAGTACGTGTACATTCTCCCCACCTCCCCGCCATGAGACAAACCGCGGCCGCGACTCTCCTTCTCACGTTCGTTTTCGGCAGTGCCGCCCTGGCGCTGGCCCAGGGGCCGGACTTCGTGCCGGAGCGACCCGGGGGGGCGGGGGATGATCCCGCCCTGCGCAATCGGGACCTCACGGGGCGCTCGGTAAAGTGCCCGCGGGTGCGGTTCGAACATTCCACGGATCCGAGCGCACCGGGCACTTCCGCCTACTACCTATTTGCCGACCCCTGGGCCGGCTATGCGCACGGGCGCGAGTTGTTCCACCGGGAGTTTGCAGCCGCCGACGGGGTGTTCGGCGAGAGTGGGCGCACGGCGGGGCCGGTGCTGGACGACGGTTCGACACGGCTGGCGTCTCGCGATCACGTGAGCGCCTGCGGGCTCTGCCATAACAGCCCGTGGCGCGACGCGGGAGCGGGGATCACCATTCCCAAGAACGGGGGCACGGGCCGGAACACGCCGCATCTGTTCGGCGCCGGGCTGGTGGAGATGCTCGGGTGGCAGCTCCGGCTCGACTTGCTGGCGGTGGGAGACCGGAACCGGAACGGCTTCATCGAGAGCACCGAGAGCCGTGGGGTCCCCGCCGTGGTGTACAACGTGCCCCCGGGCGAGCCGGGTCGGCGCCCGCTCGAATTCGGGCGCTTCGGCGATGGAAACGGCGACAGCATCCCCGACCTGAATCCGATTCTCCACATGATCTATGTGGACGCCGCCGGCAAGCGCATCCCCTGGGCGCGCAGCCTGAGCGTGGCGGGCGTGGCAGGCTACACGTTTGAAGTGCAGGTGTTCGGATTCGGGCAACGGGGACGGCTGCCGGTACCGAGCACCCTCCGCGGCTTCACCGCGCAGGCGCTCGACACACACGCGGGGCTTCAAGCCTGCGATCCGACGCTGACGGAAGAACCCCGCGGTGACGGGCTGGCCCGTGTATCGCTGGCCGGAGCGCCGCAGTTTATGAGCGCCGTCCCGCGTGACCGCGGCAACGTCCGCACACCCGGAGGCATCAGCCTCGACGATCCGGACCGGGACGGGCACCTGCACGAAATCACGGATGGCGATCTGGACCTGGTGGAGTGGTATCAGATGAACCACCCCCGCCCCGCCCGGTCCGAGCGCACCCCCTCGGTACAGCGGGGAGAAGCGCTCTTTGCGCGCAGCGGCTGCGCGAAGTGCCACGTCCCGGACTGGCGCCTCCCGGCTGCCAATCCCGGCGCCGCAGACTACACCCGGCGCACCCGAGGCGACCGGCGCTTCTTCGATCTGGAAACCGAACCGGGACCGGACGGAGAGCTGCGTGGAAGGTTGAAACGGCTCTATGACCGGAAGGACGGGCCCATCACGCGCCGCTTCGGCCCCGTCTCCATCCCCGACATCTACAGCGATTTCCTCCAGCACGACCTGGGGCCGGAGACACACCAGGTCCAATACGACGGCAGCACAATCACGCACTTCCGCACGACGCCCCTCTGGGGCGCCGGCTCCACCGCCCCGTACCTTCACGATGGGAGCGCACTCACCCTTGAGGAGGCCATCCGACGGCACGGCGGGGAAGCTGCCACCTCTCGCCGTGCCTGGCGGGCACTTCCAGCGGCGGACCGCGAAGCGGTGTCGGCATTCCTCCGCAGTCTGGTGCTCTACTCCACCGAGGACCTCCCCACGGACCTCAACGACGACGGACGGATCTCACCGTCCTATCGCGTGGCGGGTCAGGACACCGGCCGCGAGCGGTTCAACCCGGAGTGGCTCTTCAACACTCCGTGCCGTATTGAGGGCCGGGTCCGCGCCCCGGACGGCCGGTGGATCACTTCCCACGCCGTGACGAACTTGCGGGAAGCGTACGGGATGCACCTCCCCCGGCGCCTGGATCGAGATCGCGACGGCTTTCCTGATGTGTTGAAGAGATAGGAGTTGGGAAATAGGAGATAGGCCTTCGCCGTCTACCCGGTTCCGATCGTGGCGGACTGCTACCCGATTGCACAGGCGGAGCGGCAGGGTCCCTGGACCGAGGCACAGCCGTGGAAGTCGCCCGCGACCGACGGTCGCTCGGCTCACGAAGTGCTCCAGGGGCTCGGGGCCCTTGGCTACGACTGGACGACGCGCGGCGGCTGGGTGCTGGTGCGCTACGCCGACTGGTTCTGGGAGGCGAACCGGCCCCCGACCTCGAGCCGGACTCCTTCCCCATCCCCCTCCTCTGAGGTAGCACCGCCTGAACCCACAGGTGACGCCGGCGATACGAAGGACGCAGTCGGAAACGAGGCAAGGCGAAGCGCAACGTGTCCCTGCGGCCTCCGCCTTCCTCATGCTGTGGCGAATCCGGCTCCGAAACTCACCGCAGAAGACGCAGTGGGACGCAGAGGACGGTGCAGGCAAGCGGTCGGTTACTCGCCACTTCGGTGGACACCATTTCCACAGCAGCGGCCCGTCTCTCGATTCCCCTCGGCGTCCCTCTGCGTCCTCTGCGGTGGAGAATCCGGCGGAGTGCGTCCCTGCGTCCTTCGTGTTCCTCAGCCGCCGTTGGATTGCCACCCGCAGGCAGACGAACGCCGTAACCCCGACACCCAGCCGGATCAACCGGGCAACGACGGAACTGGCAGCCTGGGAGTACAACGGGGTGGATGCCGGGTTCCGTCTCCCTTCTTCCCTCTACCCTCTCCCCTCCTGCATAGGGCAAATCAGCCGGAAGCGGCAGCGGGCGCATTGCATCTGGTTCGGCTTGGGTGTGAACTCGCCCGCCTCAATGGCCCGGATCAGGTCTGCCATCTTCGTAAGGCGGTTCTGCACCTTGCGGGCCGTGGGGAACACCGGCACTTCCTCGGCGCCTGCAGGGTAGGCGAGCCGGAGTTCGGCGTTTCCAGTGACGGATGCCGCCAGCATGAGCGCGTGCTCTTCCAGATGCGCCTTGGCTGGCCGGCCCAGATGGTGACGGCGATAGACGGGCCGGGGGCCGGACTCCACTTCGTCCAGCGTCACCTCGACGAGCCGATTGCCCACCGGGACCAGCAGCTTCGGACGGAGACTGACCGGGGCGCCGGAACCCACCCGGGTGTGGAACTCGCGGATGACGGTGTCGGCCCGCCGGCGGTAGAGCGGCTCGAGCAGGTGACCGTGCGGCCCTTCTTCCTGCCAGCGGGCTTCCAATTCGGTAGTCAGTTGTTCCGCTGTGAGCGGTTCCTTCGCGGCAGCGCATTCCACCGTCCGGCTCATCATCCCGTACACCACGCGGTGGAAGTCGCGGTAGCCCCGATCCGCCGCTTCCAGGCCATAGACGGTTTCATAGAGGAAACGCCGGGGGCACGCTTCGTAGCGAGCGAGCAGGGACGCGGGCGCCGTCTGACCCAGTTTCCAGCCGGCATGCTGGGGACGAGGAGGCGGGTCCAGCGGCGGCGGCGCCGGGGGCGCGGTCCGCTCTGCCAGTACGTCCGCGGGGAGACCGGCGCGCAATGACTGCACGTATGGGGAGGGAGGGCAGGCGCGATTGGCGTACCGCTCGGCGCACGAAAGGTACAGCCGGTCCCGGGCGCGGGTTACGGCCACATAGAACAGGCAGAGTTCCTCGTCTCCGGTCTGCATGTCGGCGCCGCGCAGGGTATCTGGGGGAAAACGAAACTCAGGCGGCTGCTCCTTCGGCGGAAAATGTCCCGCCGCGAGGTAGGGCACGAAGACGATGGGCCACTCGAGCCCCTTGCTCCGATGCGCAGTGAGGACCGCGACCGCATCGCTCGACGCCCCCCCATCGCCGTGCGGCAATTCCCCGGCTTCCAGCGCCAATTCCAGGAACTCCACGAACGTGGCGGCACTATCGGCTCCCAGCAGGGTCGCACGTCCGGGGAACTCTCGGGCCAGACCGGCCACCTGGCCCACCACACTGCGCGCCTGGCGGGCCGAGGGAGAATCGTCGGCCAGCAGATCCCTTACCCAGCCGGCCTCTTCGAAAAGATAGGTCGCGAGCGTCTCCCAGGCCCCGCCGGCGTGTGCCAGTCGCCCCGCCAACTGGAGGAGGCGGGTGGCCACCCGACGGCCGGGAGCGGACAGTGTGGGCACTTCTCCCTGCACCCCTGCTCGGAGGAGCGCACGCGCAGACCGTCCAGGGGCTCGACCTGTCTCCAGGAGCGCACGGAGATCCTCCTCCGTCAGGGCGTGATCGGGGAAACGAGCCATGCGGGGCAATCCGCGTGGATCGTCGGCGGCGAGAAGCAGCACGCCCATGAGGTCCTGAAACAGCGGCTGGTCTTCGAGGGCCCCGTTCCAGGTCGTAGCGATCCCGCGCTCCCCCAGCGCCGCGGCTACCCGCTGCGCCTGGCTGCGCGTGCGACACAGCACTGCCATCTCGCCCGGTTCCCGTCCTGCTTCCAACAGGTCACCGATCTGAAATGCCAGATGGGCGACTTCTGCGTTGCCGTCCGGAGCGGTGGTAAGCTCGATCACGGGCCCGCCATCGCGGTCGGGGCGGACCGGCAGCAGAGGCGGGGCAGTGAGCTCCGGCGGCAGATCTGGGCGCGGCGCCGCTTCTCCGCAGGCGACGATCGAAGCCACGGAGCGATAGTTCCGGTCGAGGAAATGCACCTTCGCACCCGGATAGTCCCGAGAGAATTCGAGCAGGTTGGCGGGAGACGCGCCGCGGAAGCGATAGATGCTTTGGCGTGGGTCTCCTACCGCCCAGACGATTCCGCGCCCTCCATCCAGTGCCCGCACCAGCCTCCCGCCGGCATAGTTGATGTCCTGAAACTCATCCACCAGGATCTGGCTGAACCGGTTCCGGATGAGATCGCCGATTTCGGGCAGGCCGCAGAGCCGCACGGCCTCGCTCACCAGGTCGCCATAGTCCACCGCGCCCGCGCTGCGGAGGATGTGGAAGATCGCCGGGTAGAGCGTCGCCAGATCCGCCGCACGTGCTGCTGCCGCGCGTTCTTCTGCCAGCCCCTCGCGGCCCGACTCGTCCGCGGCCAGTACCGCCTGCCAGCGTGCGACCTGATCAGCAAACTCCCGGGGGCCGATCTGTTCATCCTTCAAGCGAGAAATGACGCGGAGGAGGAGACCCAGATCCCGCGTGGGCCGGTGGAGGTCCTCAAACTCTCCCAACGGCAGCCCGGCGATGTGGGGGCGCAGGAAGACGAACTCGTCCATAGGAGGGAGGAGTCGCAGCTCTCCTTCGGGGTAACCGAGGGCAAACCCGAACTCCCGGAGCAACTGGAGCCCCAGCGCGTGAAAGGTGGTGACGTGCAGCGCGTGAGCCTGGTCCGGCAGAGCCGCCGCGAGCCGGTCCTGCATTTCCCCCGCTGCCCGGTTGCTGAACGTAAGCGCCAGGATCCGCCGGGGATCCATCCCCTGCGCGACCAGGCGCTCAAAGCGGCGCACCAGGACACGGGTCTTTCCTGCTCCCGGCCCCGCGATCACCAGCGCAGGCGTCGGCGCCTCCACCGCCGCTTGCTGGGCCGGGTCGAGGTCCGAGGCCGGCGATCGGTAGATCGTGGGGAGGGGTGCCGGCTGCCCCGCATCACTGTGGTGCGGCGTCCCCCTTACCGCACTGCGCGCCTCTCCGCTCAGTTCCTGCCCTACGAGGAACGCAGCGGCAAGGCGGTTGCGCAGAAGGGCCTTTGAGACGCCGAACCGCGCCGCCAGCCTTTCGACCGACCAGCGCAGGTCCGCGCGCACCTGGCTGCGGAGGATCTCCAGCGGCACGAGCAACTCACCGGCGAAGGCATTGGCTTCGCGTTCCCAGCGATCCGCTTCGCTATAGGCGCGGAAGACTCCATCCCGGTCCGCGAGATCCTCAGCGGGGAGGTTTTCATCCAGCTCTGCTTCCGTGTCCAAAAGCTGGCGGGGAGGGTGTTCCAGCGCCCGGTGCCCCAGTTCGTGCGCCACGACAAAGGCGCGGCGTGGGGCAGAGAGCCCCGGCTGGATCAGGATCAGGTCCGCATCCAGATCCAGCATGCCCTCGACTTCCGCGGGCAGGTCCGGCTCCTCAAATACGGTGAGACGAAAACAGCGGCGCGCGACGAGTTCCAGGAACGGGTTGGGGTCACCCCGGGGCGAGTACGCGCGCCCCGTCCGTCGCTCCTGCTCGATCAGCAGGGCCCGCGCCCGTTCCCGGACCACCGCTGCGCGATCCATCTCAGGCGGTTCCCAACCACTCCTGCCGCTGGCTCTCGGTCAACGGTTCCTGACGTGAGCACTCGGCGAGCGCCTCTTCAAAGGTGCGCTCGCGGGCCACGGGAGTGCGCGGAGAGCCGCCGGTAGCCCGAAAGAACGCACCCGCGGGCTGCCGCAGCACTGGGGGTGCAAGCATCTCCCGAACCTGGTCGCGGGATCGGGCGAATAGTTCCGCCAGCCGCAATTCCAGTTGCTCGGGCAACTCGCGGAGAGTACCCTGTTCCAGCCAGGCCACCATCCGGGCGGGAAGGTTCAGCCGCTGGGCCAACGCGCCCGGGCTCCATCCGACCGCCTTGCGGGCCTGCGCCAGCGACTCATCATTACCGTGGACGAAGGCGAGGATTCGCGCCAGCGCCGGATCCTCCGCCGGTGCCGCATCCCTGCGAACCCCCGCCTCAGGATCCTCTTCCAATAGGGAAAAGACCAGGTCGCTCAACTCCGCCGCGTACTGCGGATGCCGGGCCACCAGGCTTTCCAGCGAGGGAGCCCGGTTCTCTTCCCACGCTTCCAGGTACTCCAGTCGAATTGAGTCCAGTTCGTATGTGGTGTCCATCGGGTTCGTCCCTCACTCTGCCCCGGAGACCAGCATGACCCGCACTCGGGCCAGACCCTGGTCATAGTGGTTGCGCGCAGTCCGCAGGCTGACCCCAGAGCGAGCCGCGATCTGTTCCCACTCCAGACCGTTCAGCCGATCCATCAGGATCTGTAAATGGCGCGGTGGGAGTTCGCGCATCACGCGATCCATGTAGCTGCGACCCAGCACAGCCTCGAGCTTCTCACGTGCCGCAGGATCTTCCACCACGTCGGCGAGAAGCGGCGCGTCCTCTGCGTCGGCAACGCGGGCATCCAGGCTGAGAACCGCAGCCTGCCCCGGGCGCAAGTCGTTCTCGCGCCGAACCCGTTCCAGAACGTCCAGGTGCATGGTAAAAACCCCCCGGTTGAAGCACTGCTCCAGGAACAGGTAGCTGCCGTCAATCCGGCGGACGCGGCGAGTGAGCTCGATACCCATCTCCACCACCGCGTCCTCCTCCAGATCCGGGTCCGGCAGGCGGCGGCGAGCATAGCGGCGGAAGCGCCCGGCGAGACGACGGATCAACTCTTCGATGATCCGATCGCTCTTCCGCACTTCCAGCCGTGCCTCGTCCCGATTCCCCGCTGCCTCCAGCTCCGCCGCCTGCCGGAGGTGAGCGCGCAGCGACTTCACCCGCTGCTCCGCCTCTCCCGCCGCGAAGATCCCGTCCTGATAGGCGTTCGACAGCATCCCAATCCCTCTCCGGTTGCGGGCGCCTGCGCCGAGCGGACGCCGCCGTTTCCCCGAACCGGCCGGTAGTCCATGCGCCGGCTCCCATGCAAAGTCGGCAACGGATTTTTCCAGCCGTTTTCTTAACGCATCCGTTCGGCCGCCGCAGGGTCCAGCGGCGCCTCTGTTTCCTCAATGGGCGACCCTGCCCCCGGCGGCCCGGAGAGTTCAAGCGCTCCCACCGCACATTCCAGCAGCGCACCGGCGTGGCGAGGATGCCGCCGCGCGTGTTCTTCGACGGGCCGGCCGGTTCCTTCCTCCCAGTCGCCCAGGAAGGTCAGTCGCACCGTGTCCCTCTCCTCGGAGATCGGTCTCTGAGGGTCCGGCTCTCCTGTGATCGTTCTCCGCATTGGGGCGTCCTCTCCTCGTTACATCCGTCTCTGCGCGCAAGTCGTTAGGCGACCCTGCGCCGCAGGATCGGCAATCATTCTCGCGGGTGGCCAGGAACCTCTCGGCCGGACGCGTGCTACGATGGAGGCAGTAGCAGCGATCCCGGTCGCCGTGAGATGGACTTCTCCCGAATGATGGAAGGGCTCTCCCCACCACCGCACAGCCGGAGCCGATCGCCCGCGGCAGCCTCCCGGGCGCACTCCCAGTGCCGCGTCGCGACACCCCCGCAGTGCCACGCCGGCCGCACGAGTTGCGCCCCGACGACGCACTGGCGGCGGACGCACCGGGAGTGCGCGAAACGCCTCAGTCCCAGCGCCGGGCGCCTTCCAGGTAGTACCTCTGAATGCGGGGGTGATCCAGCGTGGAGATCTCCACCGGGATCTCGGCCGCATCGGCATCGAAGACGGACAGGGTAGGAAGTACCGCGGGGGAGAGGAAGCGGAGAGTTCTCGGGAGACGAGCCCGAGGCAGGTGGAGGGTTCGCTGGGAGCCCAGAACCCACCCCCAGTCTCCGAAACTCGGTACGTAGGTATGCACCGGCGCCGTCCGAAAGCCGGCGGCGCGCATGGTGCGGACGATGCACCAGAACGCCTCGCGCCCAAAGAACGGCGAACCTGCCTGCGTAATGAACACGCCCCCCTGGCCCAACCGATGTTGCACCAACCGGTAAAACTCCCGCGAGTAGAGCTTGGCCAGCGCGTCGTTGTTCGGGTCGGGGAGGTCCGTGACAATTACACCGAAACGCTCGACACCCTTCTCCAGGAATGTGTAGGCGTCCTTATGAATCAGGCGTACGCGCGGGTCGTGCAGGGAGTCCCGGTTCAGGGCGCGCAGCGTGGGATAGGTCCGCGCCAGCCGCGTCATCTCCGGGTCCAGATCCACCACAGTAACCCGTCGCACGTCGGGATATGTCAGCACCTCGCGCACCGCCATCCCGTCACCCCCGCCAAGGATGAGGACCTCCTCGCGATTGGCAGCGAGGCCCAGCGGAAGATGGATCAGCGTTTCGTGGTAACGATACTCGTCCACCGACGAGAACTGTATGTTGCCGTCGAGGAAGAGCCGAAAGTCATCGCGCCAGCGAGTGAAGACGATCCGCTGATACGGAGTCTGGCGGGAAAAGACCACCTGATCGTCGTAGAGGCGGCCTTCCAGAAACGATGTGAGCTGGAGGGAGAAGGCAAACCCGGCCGCGAGTACAGCCGCCGTCAACCAGCACAGCACCAGCGGCCCGGAACCCCGAAACCGATGTCGGAATGTCTGGAGCGTGTACAGCGCCACTCCCACGTTGAGCAGTCCGACCGCAAACCCCGTGCGTACGATGCCCAGCACTGGGAGGAGCACCAGCGGGAAGAGCACGGAGCCCACTAGCGACCCGAGATAATCGAAGGAAAGAGCCTGCGCCACAATCGTCCGGAGCTGGCCGTATTGATCCAGCAGACGCACCAGCAGCGGAAGTTCGATGCCGACCAGCGTGCCGATGAGCACCAGGAGACCGAGCAGCAGCACCCAGTAGACCGCCCCATACTGGTAGGCGGCAAACAGCAGTGTGGCGGACACGCCTCCGACGGCTCCGAGGGCCAGTTCGAGAAAAAAGAACGTGGGGAGGAGCTTCCGCTGCACCCGCTGGGAGATCCACGATCCCAGCCCCATGGAGCCGACGAAGAGCCCGACGGAGAGCGAAAACTGGGTGACGCTGCTGCCCAGCAGGTAGGACGAAACGGTGGCGATGAGCAGCTCATACACCAATCCGCAGGCGGCAACCAGGAAGATGGCCGCCAGGAGCGCAAACGCCTCCGACCGCGATTCGTCCTGCGGCCCCACCGGAGCAGGCGCCGAAGAGGGCGCTGCAGGATCTGGAGCGGCGGACGCAGAGTCCGCCGGTGGTGCAGCCACGCCGTCGTCCAGCCTCATCCGTCACACTGCAGCGGACCGCTCGGAGTCACGGAACGTATCGCCCCCTTAGCCCTCATCCTTCAGTGGACAGGTCGTACCACGCAGACGGCTCCGCTCCGCTTGCCCGTGCGTCCCTCCGTGGTCGGGTATTTCACGTCAGGATGACCGCGGCGACGATGAGGCAGAGACCCAGGATGACCGCACCCGCCAGGATAGACGCAGCGATATTGTTCTTCTCGCAGATCTCCCGCTCCAGGTCGAAGCGGATCACCACGTCGAACAGCTTGAAGCCGGCGATCACCAGGACCATGCCGAGCACGCTGAAGAGCAGCGTGGTGAGCACCTGCGACCAGAGATCTGCCCCGCCCACCGGGGTGCCCCCGCCTACCGCCAGGGGCCCACTCTGCGCGCGCGCAGCCGCCGCGAGCCCCAACGCCAGGAAACCCGCCGCCCACACCGTCCCTTGCTTCCAGGATCGCATCCCCGGTCTCCTCCCCTGCTCCTACTTGCCGAACCCGGGGCCGCCGCCCATCATGCGCCGCCCGTGGATACTGCCTTGCCGCAAGTTGCGGGCCCGCGCCGTAGCGTCCGAGTCCAGTCCCCAGCCGTAGTATCCCGCCATCCAGGCGAGCCCCAGCAGGACCACGATGATCGCACTTGCGATCCGATATCCCGGCAGCATTTCATCCTTCCCCCTGTCCGGCAATTGTCCCTGCTTGCCGGTGTGTCAATCGTCGGACGAGGCCATGGATTCCTGGAACTTCTGCACCGTCTGGGGCGATCCAGAGAGCAAAAAGCAGGTGCCGATGACGAGGGCCAGGAACCCGTAGATGCCAAGCCAGGTGCCGTTCAACACTCCTTCCCGAAGTACGAACGACCCGGACGTGCCGAGTGAAGGGGTGCGGCCCGGCTCCGGCTCGGCATACAACCGGACGTAGTACTGGCCCGGCTTCCGCAGCACGAAATCGTGGCTGGCGCTCAGATCGGATTCGTGCCAGGCGCCGTCCGAGTCGACCCCGTGTTCATCCCACATGTCTCGGTCTGCCGACACCAGTTCCTGCTCCTCGGCATCCTCTAGCACGGCGGCGACCCAGTTGGAGTCGTCGCTCATCTTCCCCTGAATCTCCAGGCGATGTACCCGATCCCGCGCTCTCAACTCCACCGGCCCGAAGCGTACTCCCTCGTCGGTGACTCCGGCTAATGGTGTGTTCCCCATCCCGCCCTCAACCACCTGTCCGCCGCCAAAGGAATAGATCCAGCAGCAGAGAGCCAGGACACCGGCCGCGATACATACCGCTCCGAACCGCCGACGACTCTGGTGGCTCAGTTGCTGCCGATCCAGCGCGATGAGGGCTTCCTTCTGCCCGAAGAGCGTGCAGAGCTGCCGCTGGTCCACAAAATGGCCCCGGTAGCATTCAATGGCATCCTCGGTCCACTCCACGCAGAAGAACTCGCCTGCTCGGAGGGCATCCACGTACCCGGTCGCTTGCCCGGGCCGCACCAGCCAGGGGAGTTCCCCTTCCACATGGACAATCAGGGCTGCTCCGCTCTCGGTCACCATTGCGTGTGTGTCGCCGAAGTTCACCACGCGGCCCGGAGGTGCGTTTCGCAGTTGGTCGGGACTCGGCGTCTGCTGCGGGGTGAAGCTCTTGCTGAGCTTCCACTTACCTTCATCGAACTCCAGGAACAGCACCTCGCCTGTTTCGGAAACGAGGACCCACTCCTCCCAGGTCGAAGTCGCGTCCTCAGGGTCCTGAAACACCTGACGGCCGACTACCTCGTACTGGGCGCCCTGCCAGTCCGCCTTCATCCCCAGGCGCACAAATGTGCGGGTGGGAAAGCGCCGAGCCCGCGCCTGTTCTTCCAGATACGCCTGCGAGAGCTTCACTTCCGAGCCGCAGTGCAGGCAGGCGGCGGTCTGTTCTCCTCGCAGAAGACGGGCTCGGCCTCCACAGTTCGGGCAGTTCAGAGAGCGCAGCAGCACCGGCTAGGCCTCCACGCGCACATCGGAGCGATCCAGCGGTTCGCCGATGCCGAACTCCACACCATCGTCCGAGAACTCCAGGTAGGCGATCCGGCCCCCGGCGTTCCCTTCGACAAAGTTCACCGGCCGATTCAAGAGCGCACGCGAGAAAAGCTGTCCCTCCGCTCCCGCCACCCGGGCCCGGCAGCGCTCCGTGACCATCAACGAGTACCCGTTCACCGTGAGCCGCACACCGATTCGGAGTTGGTCGAATCCGGGAACTACACCTTGCAGTTCCTCCGGCCGCGCGAGGATGTACTCACCGTCGTCTTCTTCCAGCCACGCCGCCTGGCCATCATCCAGCGCGAGATACCACTCGTCCCACACACCCTCGTCATAGGCATAGCGGACCCGCCCCAGTACGTGGAACGGGCGTCCGCGGATCGTGCCGGTCTGTCCCACCCGGAACTGTGTGGGCAGCGGGACCAGGCGCGCCGCCGTGCCGGCCATCCGCACGCCGTCGGGAACGACCTCCAGCAGACCCGCACAGTAGCCACACGCCACCATCCGCACAGACCGGTGCTCGACGCGGACGGGGCCGCCGCAGTTCGGACAGTTGAGGGATTGGGTCTGGGATGGCACGTGTCGTCCTCGAGCGGGGATGGTTCTTGCTGTAGAATGGATGGTTGCTGGAACGGATTCAGGCGGGGATCGGTTACGGAGCAAGCTCTGGGTGCAATGCACTTCTCGGTGCGAGCGATGAATTCCTGCCGCTGGGCAGCGAATCCGAGGCTCACTGCACTCCAGTCTCCTCAGACGGCGCGTGGCGGTTTCCGCAGCAGGATCAGAAACTCGTGGACTTTGTTCACCCGAAACACTGCCGGGTAGCCGAGGGGCCGGAGTGAGTTGTAGTCAGCGCGCCGGTCCCAGATGATGAGGTCGTCATAGATGTAGCGTCCGCCTCGTTCCGGGTCGGACAGGCGGGAGGCGAGATCACTGTGGAACGGGTAGAACCGGGATTTCTTCCGCAGGTCCATCACGTTGACAACACAGTAGGCGCCCGGCTTTAGCACATCCCAGACACCGTCCAGCACCTGCGCCAGCGTTTCGAGGAATGTCGGGTACTCCTCAATGCGAGACAGGTCGTCGGCAGCGCCGGCGTAGTCCCGCGTCTCACGCCCATCGGCGGTCCGCGGACGCGAGAGGATGTTCCAGTAGGGGGGCGAGGTCACGCAGAGGTCCACACTTTCGGGCGCGAGGCGCTCCTTCACGCCCGCGGCCCCCTCGGCGTGCAGTTCATACGCGCCGGGCGCCGGCGGTGCGATCGCCTCCAGCCGGCGCAGGCAGAGCGCCCGATATGGCTCCGACACCTCGAATCCGATCCCGCGCCCACCGAGCCGGCAGGCAGCGACGAGTGTGGAACCGGATCCGCAGAAGGGATCGAGCACCACGCGCGCATCTTCTTGTGTGAAACACCGGATCACGCGCTCGATCAGCGCCGATGGGAAGAGCGCCGGGTGACCCAGAGCCACTTCCTCGGGGGTTTTCCGCAGGTCGTTCCAAACGCTGATCGAGAACCGCGTCCAGTCTACGCCGTTGAGGTCGTTGGCTCGGTTGGGCATGGCAAAGGGTGAAGGGGACCGGAAACTCGAAGCTGGTATAACATAGGACCGACGTTCTGCCTGCGTTCCGGAGGGGGTATGTTTCGCGGACTGTTCCGGAAGGTCACTCAGATCTTCCAGCGGCGCACGAAGATTGATGACGCGCTCTTTGAAGAATTGGAAGAGTCGCTGATCGAGGCGGACGTGGGCTATGAGACGGCGCTGTCGCTGGTGACTCGCCTGCGGGAGGCGGTGCGCAAGGAACGCCTCGCCACTGGAGAAGAAGCTCAGAACTGGTTGAAGGCCGACATTGAACGGAATCTCTCCGCAGGCAGCGGCGTCATCCAGTGGGCGCCGAACCCTCCCACTCTCATTATGGTGGTGGGGGTCAACGGCACGGGCAAAACCACGTCCATCGCCAAGCTCACCCACTACTTCCAGTCCCGCGGCAACCGGGTGATTCTGGCGGCGGCCGACACGTTTCGTGCCGGGGCAATCGAACAGCTTCAGGTATGGGCCGACCGCCTGAAAACGGACATGATCCGCCACCGCGAGGGCGCCGATCCGGCCGCGGTGGTCTTTGATGCCGTGACCGCAGCCCGTGCCCGCGGCGCTGATCTGGTGATCGCCGACACAGCGGGTCGTCTGCACACGAAGACGAATCTGATGGACGAGCTGCGTAAGGTGAATCGGGTGTCCGAACGAGCCCTCGGCCGGTCCGCCGACGAGGTGCTCCTGGTGCTGGACGCCACCATCGGGCAGAACGCGGTGCAGCAGGCGCGCGCCTTCACCGACACCCTACCCATCACCGGCATTATCCTGACGAAACTAGACGGGACGGCGCGGGGAGGAGTGGTCCTCTCGATCCGGAACGAACTGGGCATCCCGATCAAATTCATGGGCACCGGGGAAAAGCCCACCGATATCCAGGCATTCAACGCCAAAGAGTTTGCCGACGCCATCTTTGGTCCGGAGTAACTCAAGTGCAGGGTGTACGGATTGTGGGGATGTCCATCCTGGCGTCGGTGCTCTATGGAATCCTTCACGACCAGATCACGGCGCATCTCCGCATTGAGTACTTCACCGTGTTTCATGAACGGGTTGTTGCCTCCGATTCCCCGGTACTACAGGGGCTCGTCTGGGGTGTCATCGCCACGTGGTGGGTTGGATTGCTCCTGGGGGTCCCGTTGGCGCTGGCCGCCCGATCCGGCAGTTGGCCGCCGCTCGCCCCGCGGGACCTGCTCCGCCCGATAGGCTGCCTCCTCCTGGCAATGGCCCTGTGCGCCGCGATCGCGGGGATCTGGGGCTATTTCACGGGACTGCATCATCCGGATCAGATCGTGCTGGGCCTGGACCGCCGAGACTGGGCGGCGGTTGCCTCGCCCCAAAAAGTGGCCCTTCTTCCTCGCTGACTACTGCGCGCACAACGCCAGCTACAATGTGGGTTTCACCGGAGGAATCGTTGTTATCGCTCTGATTCTCCGGTGGCGGGCGCAACTGGCCCACAGATCTGCGGAGTAGACCGGCGCCCCCCGTCATGGTCAGGCGCCGGCCTATGTCCAGCAACCCCGCGTTTCGCTGCTCTCCTGAACGATACCCCGCACGGATCCACAAGCGCCTTCGGACAGAGTGGTGTCCTCGCGGGCTTGCTGTCGCCCACCCGAAACGCGCGTGCGTGAGCCGGGGTTCTGCCTCAGAGAGGCCAGGCAAGAGTAAGGGTAGGGAGAGGATGTAGGGGGAGTAAGCAGGGGTCAGTCGGTGGGAGTTAGGGGTGAGAGGTAGGGGTAAGAGTGGCATTAAGACTTCCCCTGCCGCTCGCAGAGCAGCGCAATGCGATAGCCTTTTCCGGAAGACCTTCCCTGGCGCCGGACTCGAGTGGCGATAGGCCGGGCGGCCGGTACGCACAGAGCCTGTAGTGCCAGCGGTCCGCCGACCAGAGAACGATGACCATGCCCATCCCCGTCGAACTCGCCATCGCCCTCTGCTGCGTGCTGCTCCTCCTCTGGCTCTGGGAGAAGTGGCAGGGGCTGAAGCTGCGCAGCCGCATGCTGGAACTCGCGCGGGAGCAGTTCGACCAGTGGCGGCAGGCGGAACTGGGGGGTGTTCGCGAGCAGGAACGGCAGGTTGCGCACCGAGAGGCGCAGACGCAACTGGCCTCGTGGCGGCAATCCTCCGAAGGGGCGATCCGGCAGGATGCGATCAGCCGGAGCCAGGCTGTAGTAACCGGAAAGGTGAGCGAGCACCTGGCGCCGTACCTGGGCGACTTCCCCTACAATCCAAAGGACGTCCGTTTCATCGGCAGCCCGGTGGACCTGATAATCTTTGATGGCCTGGACGAGGGGCGGGTGCGCGGGGTCGTGCTGGTCGAGATCAAGACCGGCAGCAGTTCCGTCTCCACCCGCCAGCGTCAGGTGCGCGAGGCAGTGCGCGAACATCGCGTCTCCTGGCTGGAACTGCGGCTGTGAGGAAAAAGGACGAACGATGAGCGTGAACCCGGTTCCCTACGACCATTACCTGACCTACGACGAAATCCGAAGTCTGCTGCGGACCTGGGCAGCGGCTCGTCCCGACCTGCTGCGAGTGGAGCAAATCGGCACGAGCCACGAGGGGCGGGAGATTCTGCTCGCCACCGTGACCCGCTTTGCGACCGGCACGGACTCTGAGAAACCGGCCCTCTGGGTAGATGCGAACATCCATGCCACGGAGGTCTCCCCCACCACGGCATCGCTCTGCCTGATCCACAAACTCCTGTCACGCGACGGCGAAGAGGAAGAGGTAACGCGGGTGCTGGACACCCGGGTGTTCTACATCTGTCCGCGGGTGAACCCGGACGGTGCAGAACTCTTCCTGTCGGACCGCCCCCGCTATCTGCGCAGTTCGACCCGACCCTACCCCTACGACGAGGACCCGCTCGAGGGACTGCGGCGCGAGGATGTGGATGGAGACGGTCGGGTGCTGCTGATGCGTCTGCCGGACCCCCACGGCGCCTGGAAGGCTCACCCGGACGATCCCCGACTCCTCGTCCGTCGCGAGCCCACCGAGGCCGGCGGCTCCTACTACCGCCTGCTGCCCGAAGGCGTGATCGAGAACTACGATGGCGTGACCGTCTCGCTCCAGCGCATCAAAGAAGGGCTCGATCTGAACCGGAACTTCCCGGCCCACTGGCGCCAGGAGCATGAGCAGAAGGGAGCCGGGCCGTATCCTACCTCTGAGCCGGAAGTCCGGGCCATCGTAGACTTCATCGCGCGGCATCCGAACATCACTGGCGGGGTCACCTTTCACACCTACTCGGGCGTGCTGCTTCGCCCCTACGGCACCCAGGCCGACGACAAGATGATCGCCGAAGACCTCTGGACCTACCAGAAGATCGGGGAGAAGGGGACCGAACTGACCGGCTACCCGGTCCTGAACGTCTACGCCGACTTCAAGTACCACCCGCAGGAGGTGATTACCGGAGTCTTCGACGACTGGCTCTACGACCACCTCGGAATTTTCGGCTGGACCACCGAACTCTGGTCGCCGCAGCGTCAGGCGGGGCTGACCGTACCGAAGCCGATTGACTGGCACCGCGAACACCCGGTAGAAGACGATCTGGCGATGCTCCGCTGGAATGACGAGAAGCTCGGGGGCAAGGGTTTTGTGGAGTGGCATCCGTTCGAGCACCCGCAGCTCGGGACGGTCGAGATCGGCGGTTGGGATTCGATCTACTCGTTCCGCAACCCCCCGCCGGAGTATCTCGAAGCAGAGGTCGCCCCCCACGCCGACTGGCTGATCTGGCACCTGCTCATCTCCCCGCGCCTTTCCGTGCTGGAGGCCTCTGCGGTGGCTGTAGGCGAGGGTTGCTACCGCGTGCGCCTCGTCGTGCAGAACGAAGGGTGGCTTCCCACCTACGTGACTAAGAAAGCAGTGGAGCGCAAGGTGACTCGCGGCGTGATCGCGGAGATCACGCTGCCCGCGGGGGCCGAACTCGTGGGGAGCCTGCCGCGGCACACGGGCCCCCAATTGGAGGGCCGCGCCTACAAGCCCTCCGGCGTGTTCGGCTGGGTCTCCGACCCCACGGAAGATCGCGCGAAGTTCGAGTGGGTGGTGCAGGCCCCACAGGGAGGAGCAGTCAGCCTCATCGCCCGCCACGACCGAGCCGGAGTGGCCCGCGCCGTCGTCTCATTGCCACAACCCTGACCCGGGGAGGAACCGAGCGATGCTGGAACGCGCGGAACTGCGGATCACGCCGGAAGAATACCTGGCGATGGAAGAACCCGCTGACCGCAAGAGCGAGTACTACGACGGCCGGATGTACTTGATGTCCGGCGGTACCGACACTCACAGTGGGATCGCCGCGAATATCATCATGCTGCTGGGACCGCAGCTCTGGTCCACAGGCTGTCGGGTCCGCGGCAGCGACCTGCGCGTGAAGGTCGAGGTCACCGGACTCTATACCTATCCCGACGTCGGTGTGGTGTGTGGACCGGGACACTACGAGGATGCAATGCGAACCACGCTCCTGAATCCTGTCGCCCTCTTCGAGGTGCTATCGGACAGCACCGAAGCGTACGACCGCGGCACCAGGTTCGAGCACTACCGCCAGATCCCGGCACTCCGAGAGTACGTGCTGGTCTCGACGCAGCGCCGCGCCGTCGAAGTGTTTTCCCGAACTTCGGAAGAGGGGACCTGGACCAGTCGCCTGTATTGTGTCCCGGAAGCCACCGTGGAACTCGCCTCCGTGTCCGCCACTCTTCCCCTGGAAGGACTGTATCGGGACGTGCTGCTCCCTGCTCACGCACCCCTGCGTCCTCCTACGTTCACCGACAATGAATGAGCCCGGCACTCCACGGCAGAGTGGGCGCATCGCCTCCCCGCTCCCGCCATGATCGGAAGCAGCACCATGCAACAGGAAGAAATCGAGCGTCGCCTCCAGCAGGAACTCGCGGCTCCGCTCCCGCCGGATGAGTTGGCCGAGGTGGTGGACGGCGTCCGCTATCTCGAAGAACTCGCACGCCAGATTCGTGGCCTGGACCTGGACAGTCTTGAGCCCGCGTTGCCCCTTTCACTGGAGGAGCCGCAATGAGCGCGATCCTGGACCTCTCCCTACAAGCGCTGAGCGAGGAGATCCGCGCGAAACGGATCTCCCCCATTGAAGCAGTAGAAGCCTGCCTGAGCCGGATCGAAGCGCGGGACCCGGAACTGAACAGCTTCCTTACCGTCACGGCGGACGCCGCCCTTGCGGAGGCGAAGGAACGCACCGAGGAACTGGCTGCCGGACGCTTGCGGGGGCCCCTCCACGGCGTGCCCATCGCACTGAAGGACTTGATCCTCACCCGGGGGGTGCGCACCACCTCCGGCTCCGCGATCCTGCGCGACTGGGTCCCGGATCGGGATGCCGCGGTAGTGCGGCGACTCCGCGCCGCCGGGGCCATTTCGCTCGGCAAACTGAACATGCACGAGTTTGCGTTCGGCGCCACCTCGATCAACCCGCACTACGGCGCGACGCGGAATCCGCACGATACGACCCGCATGACGGGGGGGTCCAGCGGTGGCTCGGGCGCAGCGGTCGCGGGCAAGCTCTGCTATGCGGCGCTCGGGTCCGATACGGGCGGCTCGATCCGGTGCCCCGCGGCGCTCTGCGGGCTCGTCGGACTGAAACCGACGTACGGGCGGGTGTCCCGGGCTGGTGTGCTGCCGCTGGCCTGGTCACTGGATCACGTGGGGCCGATGACACGGACGGTGACAGATGCCGCGCTGATGCTGGAAGCGATGGCCGGCCACGACCCCGAGGACGGCACATCGGCGAAGCAGCCGGTACCGGTCTTCTCTCGCGGGCTGGATCAGGGCGTGCGCGGGCTGCGGCTGGGCGTGCCGCGCGAGTTCTTCTGGCATCCCGTGCATCGTGAGGTGCGCAACCAGGTGCTTGCAGCGATCGAAGCACTGGGAAACGCCGGCGCCGAAATCCGCGAGGTTTCGCTCCAACACCTCGACGCCGCCCGGGCTGCCCAGGCGATCACCATCTTCTCCGAAGCGGGCACAGCACACCGGCGCCTGCTCGAGACCCGTTCGGCCGAGTACGGGCCCTCCGTCCGATGCCGCTTCGTCCAGGGGTTGTTCGTCACGGCCGCCGACTACCTGGACGCCCAGCGGGCCCGCCGGGTGGTCCGGGCCGCCCTCCTCGAGACTTTCCGTGAGGTGGATGCACTACTCACTCCCGCCTGCCCAATTCCCGCCCCCCGGATTGACCAGCAGCGCGTGAACGTGGATGGGCTCGTCGCCCCTCCGCAGTACTTCCTGGTGCGGAACAACGGGCTCTTCAACATCACCGGGGCACCGGCGCTGAGCGTGCCCTGCGGGCTCGCGGCCGGACTGCCGGTGGGACTGCAAATCGCGGGGCGACCCTGGGATGAGGCCACGATTCTACGGGTCGCCCGCGCGGTGGAGATGCGGTAGGTCGAGTAACCGGGCTGCAAAAACCCCGCTTCGACGGCATTATGACATGGAGTAGCTGTGCAGGTCGGCACTCCGCGCCGGGGCATTCGCGGGGTGGTCCGACGGATTCCTGGATTCGATGCGGGAAGTCCCGGCAATGATGCCGAAGTCGGCTCTTGCTCCTTGCCGGGAACTCCTGGTCGAAGTCTTTGCCTCAAAGCACGACACTGGAAACCGGAAACTCAACGTATGCAGCCGTTCGACCTTCTCCTGATCACCGCCCGCGATGCGGGGCAGCGCTGGCTCTTTGCCCAGCGGCTCGCGACACTCCCGCTGGAACGGATCGCACGCCAGGTCCGCGTCGTGGCCGATCCGCCCGGTGCGCAGGCCGGGAGCGGCGGGTCCACTCTCTACACTCTGTGCGCGGCACTCGATTGCCTCGAGATACCGCTGCAGCCCGGCGTGGAGAGGGAGGCGGCGCTGCAACGGGCTCTCGCCGGACGGCGGATCCTGGTGGTCCACTGTGGAGGGCTATCACAACGTGTGCCGCAGTTCGCCTCACTGGGCAAGGCGTTCGCGCCCAGCCCGGGGACTGGTGCGGACGAGCCGCTGTTCCAAAAGGTGGTAGAGGGTCTCCACCGACTGGTCGAGGACTTTCCCCCCGGCGTGCTGGTGGCCTGCGGAGACATTCTGTACGAGACGCCGCCGGCAAGCGCGCTCCCCACGGATGCCGATGCCGTTGTGTGGGCCTGGTCGGCCGGGCTGGAACAGGCGTCCCGCCACGGAGTGTTTCTTTTCGACCCCCCCACCGGGCTGGTCACGGATGCGCTGCAGAAGCAGCCGCCCGAGGTGCTGCGCCGGCACGGCTGCGAGACCACCGCACCCCTGGATACGGGCGTAGTCTTCTTCCGCCCAGCGGTGGTGGCGTCGCTGTTGGCCGGCCTGGCCGACCGGAAGGGCGGAACGGCAGTCCGCCAGGCGCTGCGTAATGACACTGCATGGCGCGGGCTCGACCTGTACGGTGAGTGGCTCCCCGCCCTTACTCCGGCAGGCCGGCAGCGACCGGCGCGCGCGGCGGCCCGGCCGCTGCTGGCTCGTCTGACGCGCTTCCGTATGGCGGCGCTGTGCCCGACGCGCAGCCGGTTCCTCCACTTCGGGACTACCCCGGAACTGCTGGCGCTGCTGCGCGGACGGAATGGGGCGCCGATGCTCTTCAACTCGGTGGTTGAATCGGGTGAGCCACATCTGGCCGAGGGCGTCGTGCTCCATAACTGCCTGCTCACGGGCGCGGTCTCCATCGGCGCCGGTTCGTTCGTCATGGGGCTCCGGGGCGACGGCGTGGCGCTCGATACGAACCGCCTGGCGTACCAATTGCCGATTCAGGGGACCGGCAACTCGCGGGAGGCGCTGGTCGCTCTCGGCTTTCAGGATGACCCCAAGCAGGGAGCCGGCGCAACGCTGATGGGAACCCCACTCACGGAGTGGGCCGGAGCCCGGGGCCTCTCCGAGGAAGCACTCTGGGGAGATCGCCCGCGCGAGACCCGCACTTTCTGGAATGCAGCCCTGTTCCCGGTAGTCACCCCGGACGATCTCTCGCGGGGCCTCGACTGGCTGCAGGGAGAACTGCCCCGCGCCACGGGGCCATCCTGGGCGCCTCAACGCCTCTCAATGGACGCGATCCATGCCGCATTCGATGCCCACCAATGGTGGCGCCACGAATCCAGTCTGCGCGCACGCCTGGCCGCGCAGCGGATCGCGGAGCGACTGGCGGCTGAGCCGGGCCTTTCCATCGCCCTGGCCACCGCAGAAGTGCCTGCCTCAGTGGCTCCGCGCGTGGCCGGCGAATTAGCACGGCTGGCACGGCACAACCCGCACCTGCTCACGGCCGCATCGCTGTACCGGGGCTGTGCCGAGTTACGCGGAGCGGAGGATCTGACTTCGCTCGATCATCGTCGTGCATTCGGATGCATCCGGACCGGCCTCGCGACTGCTATCGCGCGAGGCGCGGGGACAACTGGCCCGCTGCGCTGGCAAGTCGCGCCGGGAAACGGGTTTGAGGCCCGAGCGCCGGTGCGCATTGACATCGCGGGTGCCTGGAGCGATACTCCTCCGCAAGCCTGTGCGGAGGGGGGATCGGTCCTGAACGTCGCCCTGCTGCTGGAAGATCGAATGCCGCTGGTAGCGCGCGCGCGCGTACTGTCGGAGCCCCTCTTGCGGTTCGTGGCGCGGGAGCAAGGACAGGACCACGTCTGCGCCTCATTGGAGGAACTCCGCGGCTGTCAGGATCCGGCCGATCCTTTCGCCCTGCACAAGGCCGCGCTACTCGAGGCCGGGCTGGATCGGGTGCGGGCGCGGTCGCTCAGCTCCCTCCTGCACTCCCTGGGAGGGGGCCTGGAGTTGGAAACCGACTCCCAGGTTCCCAAGGGGAGCGGCTTAGGTACGAGCAGCATCCTGGGAGCGGTGGTGCTGGCATCGCTCTTCCGCCTGGCGGGTCGAGCAGACGACTGGCAGACGCTGTTTGGGGCCGTGCTGCGGCTCGAGCAGCGGATGACGACCGGCGGCGGCTGGCAGGATCAGGTCGGGGGAATGCTGCCGGGATTCAAGTGGACCCAAACGGCTCCGGGCTGGGAGCAGGAGCCGCACGTCCGCACGCTAACGCCCCCCGAGGGGTTCGTCGAGGCACTCCATGCGCGGTCGGTGGTCTTCTACACCGGCCTGCCGCGTCTGGCAAGAAACGTACTCCAGCGCGTGGTGAGCCGCTACCTGGCCCGGGAGCCTCGGGCGCTGTCCACCCTGGCGCGGATCCGGACACTGGCGGGCGAAGCGGCATTGGCCGTCGAGCAGGGCGATCTGGAACAACTGGGCGCGGCGCTGTCGGAATCCTGGGCTCTCAATCAGGCGCTCGAGCCGACCGCGACGAATCCCGAAATCGAGACACTCTTTGCCCGGGCGGCCCCGTATTGTGTGGGTGGGAAGCTCGCCGGCGCAGGCGGCGGCGGGTTCGCGCTGTTCATCGCCCACTCCGCGGCGGATGCAGACGCGCTGGGTGAGGTCCTCCGGGCGCACTACCCGCAGGGCCGGAGCTACAAGGCGCGGGTGGCGGATCTGGGCCTCACTATTTCACCACTGGACGCCCTTGGGGCTCCCGGTGTGCCCGCCGAATGAGGAAACGAGAGTCCCCCACAACGGAAGTGGTGTCTCCGTAATCGTCGGTGGGTACGGCTCCTTGCGGCGCAGTGGCCGTGAACACGTCGGTGCCCTCCGCCGGATCAGGGAGCAACAGTCCATGCACATTCTTGGAACTGGAGGCACGACTCAGGTGACCTCTCAGGGAGCCAATATGCCCGAAGCAATGATTCAGGAAGCTGTCAGCGGCCGCTTCGATGCGTCCACCCGCACCG